>JAIXVI010000230.1 GCA_027483065.1 Planctomycetaceae bacterium | reverse complement strand
GGCACGAAGAGCCACAACGCGCGCGGCAAGCCGCAATTCCAGATGGATCTCGCCGATGAGCAGATCGATGCGGTGACGCAAGGCATGCTCGGGCTCACCGTCGCGTGCGCGCGCTGCCACGACCACAAGTTCGATCCGATTCCGCAGAAGGATTACTACGCGGTCGCAGGCATCTTTCTTTCCACCGACACGAAGTACGGCACGTTTGAAGGCGCGCAGAACAATCACGCTTCGGGCTTGATCGAATTGCCCGATGATTCTGGGCTTCCGCTTGGTCCGTCGATGCGCCCGCAGCAGGTCTCGCTGATCGCAGCCGCTGAAGAGCGCACGCGCGCTGAGGCAGAAAAAGCCGCTGCGATCATTGCGGAGGCGCAAGCAGCGCGACGTCGCGGCGAAGAGGTTCCCGCAAATCTTCAGCAGCAAGTGGTTCGTGCCCGCGCCACGCGCGGTACGGCCGCCAACCTCGGTGCGATCCTCGATCGCTTCGACGAAAAGGGCGCGCCGACGATGGACAACCTTGTCGCGATGGGCGCTGGCGAACGCGAGCGCGCGTTGAACGCACGGCTCCTCGATCGCGGTGAACTCGATAAGCCCGGCGAAATCGTCCCGCGCGGTTTCGTGCAAGTTCTCTCCGATGGAGATGAGCCGCGCATCAGCAAAGGCAGCGGTCGTCTCGAATTCGCCGAATGGATCGCCGATGAGGAGAATCCGCTGACGGCGCGCGTTTGGGCCAATCGCGTCTGGCTGCACCTCTTCGGAAAGGGCCTCGTCCCGACGCCAGACAACTTCGGCATGAGCGGCCAATCGCCGACGCATCCTGAATTGCTCGACCATCTCGCAGCCCGGCTCATCGCGCTTGACTGGAGCACGAAAGCGCTCATCCGCGAGATCATGCTCACGCAGGCCTACGCGATGTCGAGCGACTTCAACGCGAAGAACGCCGAGATCGATCCAGACAACACGTACATCTGGCGCATGCCGAAGAAGCGACTTGAGGCGGAAGCGATTCGCGATTCGATGCTTGTGGTCGCGGGGCTGCTCGACCCATCACCACGCGTCGGTTCGCCCGTGAACTTTGCCGAAGGCGGACTTCGCGGACCGCAGGGCGACCGAATCTTCGCCGGACTCCTCGAAAGTGGTGGCAACTCTCGAAGCGTCTATCTGCCGGTGATGCGCGATCGTATCCCGGAGTCACTCGAGGTCTTCGACTTCGCTGAACCTTCGTTCGTCACTGGGCAGCGCGACGCCACCAACGTTCCAACGCAGGCGCTTTATCTTCTCAACAGCGCTGAAACCGCACGGATCTCGGATGCGCTCGCCGCGCGTGTGAAGGAGTCTGCGAGCACCGAAGCAGAGCGCATCGCAACCGCGTTCCAACTCGCCTACGGACGAAAGCCGACGAGCGCCGAGACACGCGCCTGTCGCGACTTCCTCGACGATTTCCGCGGGGCACTAGCAGGCGAACAGTCCGCAAAGAGTGGCGCGCAAGCGACGGCCGCCGAAGGTCGACGCGGCGCAATGCGAGACCGAATTCGCCAACAGGTCGCACAACGGATGGGCGCGGCGAGTAGTTCGGGCGGCGCGAATACGACGCCGACGCTGCCCCGTGAACCCGAATGGTCCGCACTCTGCCAAGCGCTACTTCTCTCTGGTGAATTCCGAACCGTCGACTGAGCCCGCTCCGCGACGCGGGACCTCAAACTTCGCCTCGATCTCCAACTTCACTCCGACGAAACGAGAACGTCATGTCTGACCTTTGCAACAACCGTCTGCCCGTTGCCATGAGCCGCCGCGACATGCTTCGCTTGGCCGCGTGTGGATTCGGCTCGGTCGCCTTCGCTTCGATGGCAACGCGCGCGTCTGCCGCGTCGCTTCTCTTCGACGACGATGCGGCGACGAACCCACTCGCGCCGAAGCGCCCGCACTTCGCACCGCGCGCGAAGCGCATCATTTTCCTCTGCATGGCCGGCGCACCGAGCCACGTCGATACGTTTGACTACAAGCCCGAGCTCGCGTCGATGGATGGCAAGACCTTCCGCGGCAATTCGAAACTGCTCGCGAGCCCGTGGAAGTTCTCGCAGTCAGGAAAATCCGGTCTCTGGATCAGTGATCTCTTTCCAAATCTTCAGAAGCAGGCAGATCAACTCTGCCTCTTGCGTGGCATGAAGGCTGAAATCCCCGCGCACGCGCAGGCTTCGATTCAGTTGCATACGGGTTCGTTCCAGTTCGTTCGACCATCGATGGGCGCATGGAGCCTCTACGGGCTCGGCACGGAGAACGAGAATCTTCCGGGATTCATCGCGATCAATCCGCGCGGTGACAACGGCGGCGCACAG
Source organism: Planctomycetaceae bacterium (assembly GCA_027483065.1). Taxonomy (GTDB): domain Bacteria; phylum Planctomycetota; class Phycisphaerae; order Phycisphaerales; family SM1A02; genus QWPT01. Next base: position 13,364 of record JAIXVI010000230.1, on the reverse strand, counting down.
CTCTACGGCAACGGTTTCCTTCCTGCGTCGTACCAAGCGACGCCAGTGAAGATCGGCGGCAATCGTGCGAATCAATCGCAAGACGCCATTCCGCACATCGACAACGATCGATACGGAACGAAGGCGCAACGCGAGCAGATCGATCTCATCCAGCGACTCAACAAGGAGCGGTTGAAGCGCGAGAAGGAAGATCGCGAACTCGAGGGCGTGATTCAGAGTTATGAACTCGCGTTCCGCATGCAGGCCGAGGTGCCCGATCTCGTGGATTTGTCCGACGAGAAGAAGGCGACGCTCGACATGTACGGCATCGGCAAGGAGCCGACCGACGGCTTTGGCCGTCAGTGCCTGCTCGCGCGACGCCTCGCGGAGAAGGGCGTCCGATTCATCGAAGTGAGCCACGGCGGTTGGGATACGCACCGCAATCTCCGCGACGAACTTGCGAAGCAGTGCGGCGAAATCGACCAACCGATTGCGGCGCTCCTGGCCGATCTCAAGCAGCGCGGCATGCTCGACGACACGCTCGTCCTCTGGGGCGGCGAGTTCGGCCGAACGCCCTATGCGCAGAACGGCGACGGCCGCGACCACAACGCGAAGGGCTTCACGATGTGGATGGCCGGTGGCGGCGTCCAAGGCGGACTGAGTTACGGCAGCACGAACGAGATTGGCGATACCGCCGTCGATGGCGTGATGGACATTCACGACTGGCACGCAACGGTGCTCCACCTTTGCGGCCTCGACCATGAGCGCCTCACCTACCGCCATGCAGGTCGTGATTTCCGCCTCACGGACGTCAAGGGCAAGGCGAACACGGCAATTCTGCGCGCGTGACGCTGACGGTGCACGGCACGTGCCGCCCAGTGCCTGGCACTGCATGGCACGTGCCGTGCACCATGCATCGCCCACCACTCCTCAGTCGCCAAACTTGTGTCTGCCCCCGAAACTCGCGACACTCTTCGTATGAGTTTCGAAGAAGACGAGTGGACAGTCATCACCAAGGACTCGAACGGAAACGCCCTCAAGGACGGCGATGCCGTCGTTGTCATCAAGGATCTTGACGTCAAGGGTGCGAAGACCACCATCAAGCGCGGTACGACCTACAAAAACATCCGCACGACCTCGAGCGCAGAAGAGATTGAAGTGCGCGAGGGAAAGCAAGTCTGGGTGCTCAAGACTTGCTTCGTCAAGCAGGGTTGATTTCTCATGTCGACCATCGCTGGCCTGACCCCCGAACTCGACACGGCCGTACGCAACGAATTGCGCGACGGCGAAGAACTCTGGTACGCAGGGATGCCTTCGCCATCGCGCACGGCTCGCAAGATGTGGCCGATCGCGATCTTTGGGCTTTTCTTCGGCGGTTTTGCTGCGTTTTGGATTTCCGCTGCCGCATGGGGAGTGTGGTTTGGAAGTGGCGGGAACAAGTCTCCCGGCGTTTTCGTTGTCTTCCCCCTCTTCGGTCTGCCGTTTCTCGCTGTTGGTGTCGGCATGATCTCATCGCCATGGTGGACCGCACGTAGCGCGCGACGCACCGCATGCTGTGTGACGAGCCAACGCGCGATGCAGCTCCAGCATGGAAGTTCGATCAAGGTGCAGTCGTGGGCGCCTCGGGATCTTGATGAGATCTCGAAAGTGCTCCATCCCGACGGGACTGGGACGCTGACTTTCGCTTCGTCGCTCGTACGAGGATCAAAGGGCCGCGTTCGCTCGGTTCCGCAAGCTTTCCACGGCGTTCCCGATCCTCGCGCCTGCGAAGAAGCGCTTCTGGCCTTGAAGGCAATGACACAGAACGGCGCGCCCGCCTCCGCTTGATATTGGTTCCGGCAGTGCACGGCACGTGCCGCCCAGTGCCTGGCACTGCATGGCACGTGCCGTGCACCCTTTCAAAGCGATTTTTCGCAGCGCTTCCGCCCCGCGAAGAGAACCCGCACTTCGGGATCGACAACGATCTTCGTCGGCGTGAACGACGTCGAAACCACGACCGATGCCGGCGTGTTCGGCGCGACACGAACCACCACATCCTCGATCTCCTCAGACGACGCGCCCATCACACGTACGACAACATCGACAACTCCGTTGCCAATGTTGCGCAGTTCAGTCGTGGTGGTCCACGCCCCCGCAGCATCTGCCACGCTGACATCACCAAGCTCGAGTTCAGGCAGCGCTGTCCCGAAAATCCACTGCGCAACGAATGCATCAAACACCGCGACATCCGGCGCATGCGCCCGGAGACTCTCAACCATGTCCTCGATCAGCGGGAAATCGAGACCTTCGGGTGTCTCAACACCGTTCTTCCACTTCTCGACGAAGGACCGCAAACCGGCGAGCATTTGCTCTTCACCCATCAACTCGCGGAGCATCCAAAACACGAGGCCCGCGCGCTGGTAGGTGACCACTTGATCGCCCGGCCGCGTGCCATCCGTTCGGTTGATCGCGCGTTCATCGTCCGGACTGCGACCAAACACATAGTCGCGTTCCCAACGACGGCGAAGCGTTTTCGCTTGGTCTTCGCCGAGTTCGTGATGGACGAGCATCAGCGCGCTGAACTCAGCGAGGCCTTCGCTGATGATGTTTCCACCTGGCCCCTTGCCCGGCATGACGATGTTGCCCCACCACTGGTGGCCTGTCTCATGCGCCACAATGTAGAACGCCACGTCGAGCGCACCATCTTCGCTCTCATCTTTCCCGATCGGACGCGACATGTAGCCGATGCCTTCGGAAAACGAGATGTTCCCTGGGAATCCTTGGGCGTAACCCGCAAGACCCGGGAATTGCGTGACGCGCAGATTTTCCCATGGATACTCACCAAACCACGCGCCATAGCTCTTTCGCGCGGCGGAGAGCGACTTCACCATCGTGTCGACGTTGTGCGGCGTCCGCGGCGAGAAATAGACAACCGCCGCGTCACCCTTCTTCTCTTCCAGCGGTCCACCAACAATGTTGAAGAAGCGCACGGGATGTTCGGTCTCCCACACGGTGCGTCGACGCCCATCGGTGACGGTCGACTCCTTTTCAACGCCGACGACGTTCAACTTCCAATCTTCCGGTCCCTCGACCGCGAGTCGAACCTCAGTCGCCCACGCAGGTCCAAACGCGGGATCAACGCGCGTTTTCCAGTGATCAAGCGGATACTCGCGCGCATCGCGACGATTCTCGGTGTCGACGCCCACACCCTCTACAAATCCCACCACTGGCAGGAAACTCGGGCTGAAACTCGTGAGCACCACGCCTGACGGAAGGATGAATTCGCCCGTACCCGCGCCGGAGCGCGACCACCCCTTCGGGAATTCACCATTGAGTTTGAAGGAGATCGTGACCGTCTCATCCCGCGCGAGCGCACGCGCTGGGGCAATCACGTAAAGCCCGCTGCGATTCTCAATACATGGCAGCGGCTGATCTCGCTTTTCGGGATCTGTCGCGACACCGTCGATGGTCCAATCGCTCGTCGAGAAGTGCGAGCCAACGGTGATGGGCAATTCAGCCATCGGCTTTACATGCGGGTTTCGCAGCACGTATGTCGCCGAGACCTCCAAAGATCGAGTCTCTGGGAACAACTTCACTTCACCATCGACGCGATCAAGCGCGGGGACGGGCATGTTCTCCCACGTACTCGAATTGCGTCGCCAATAGGCCTTTTGCGCCTCTCGTTCGGGTGCGCCTTCGTAACCCGATCGCACGGCGAGCCCTGCGAAAATTGCAATGCCCGCAACGGGCAATGCCGCGAGGATCGGCACAAGTGAGGCGCGGAAAAGTGGCCATGGCTTCAATTGATCTGCCACTGCGCGCAAGTCGGGCACGCGTCGAGGCCAGAGCGAGAGCGTTGCTGCGATGAAGAAGCCTGCGAGGGAGAGAACAAGCAATCGATTCGCTGCGATCGCAGGCCACATGAACGCGAGACGATCGAGCTCACTCCATTCAACACTGCTCCACATGTGCCATTTCGTCACCCAATTCATGTACCCGAATTGCGTCGCGAAACCGGTTCCGATCAGCGCACCGAGCGCGACGCCGTACACGACGAAGCGGTTCCGCAACAGCGCATAGAGGAACGCGACAAACGCGCCCCACACGATCAGTGTTGGTGTCAGCAACACACCAAGAATCAGAAAGAGCACCGGCACATCGAATGAAATCGCAATCTCGGTATCGAGCGCCTGCTTTCCAAGGACCATCGCGATCGCAAGCGATGCACAACCGATGATGACAAGCGCCATCGCTGCGTTTGCCAAGACTTTGCCTGCGAGCACCGATGCTGTCGGCACGGGCGCTGCGCGGAAGATCGCACTCAGTCCGCAGCGCTCTTCACGCACAAGACTCTCGACCGTGTAGAAAAGAACAAGGAAACACAGCAAAAGCGTAAGCGTGTCGAACACACTCGCAGCCGCTGAACCCGTGGTGATCAGAAGCGGCGTATCGAGCGGCCCCAAACGGAAACTCGTCGCAGCCCACGCTTGGACAAGAATGAGTGGCCCGAAGAGCCAAACGCCGGGCGAGCGAAGCAGCGTGCGCGTTTCGAGTCGCGCGATATCGATCGCACCGCGCACAAAGCCAGGCGCGCGCGAAGTTGAAACTGGCGCGCCTCCGCGCGCGGCGATGGCTGCGTGCTCGGTTGTCGCACCACGGATCGTGGCGAGCTTCGCTGCACTGAGAAGCTGATTCGCATCGCCCGCACGAAGGTCGGTGTATTCCCTGCGCGCAAGCCCACGCCCCGTCATCCAAACCGCGCCGAGGCCAAACACACAAAGTGCCACACGACTGAGTAAGAACAACGGGCTCGGCGCGAGTGCCGCGGAGTTGTAGAACGTCACGCCACGATCTTCCTCAACGAACGTCCCGATGAACCATCGGAAACCCGTGGGATCAACGAACTGCATCAGCTGACTGACCCAAAGCGGCAACCACTCCGGATTGAAGGTCCAGACGAAAAAGATTCCGGACACCACGATCACCACTGGAAGCGCGAAGACGAGCACTGGCTGTCGCGAACGCACTCCAAGCCACATCGAGAGTCCACCAACAGAGAGCACAATCGGCAGTCCGAAGAGCAGTTTCGGGAAAAGGTAGTTCCACAGATGGAACGAGCCGCGCACACGCTCGGCTGGATCGAGCGGAATGAACTCGTAGAAACCAATCTGGAACAGTGTCCACGCACTCAGAATGACGAAAAGCACCGCGAACGCCGCGAAAAATCGCGAGAACGCGTACCCGAGATGCGAGATCGGCGTCGCTGCGATGAGTCGATTGATCTTGCGATCGAAGTCGCCGAGCACTGGCATGCCGCACGCAACGGCCGCGAAGAACGGCAAGATGAGCGCAAACAACGCCGCATCCGCAAACGCGATATTGAAAGCGGAATTGATCGCGATTTTCGCGCCGCCCGTATCAGCGCTCCCGGTGCTCACTTGAACACCACCCACGACAAACCCGAACGACATGAAACCAAACACCACCAACATGATGATGTTGATCGGTCGCTTCCACGCCGTGGTGAGTTCGAGAAGCGGAATGGCGAGCATGCGCGAATTCACGCTCCACCTCCCCGAACAAATGCAGGCGATGCTTCGGCAGAGACTCCAGCGAGCTCTGGCGCAGCGCGCGTCAACGCTGCCGGAATCTCATCGCTTGAGCAGCGCATGAGAACGAGGTACGCGTCCTCGAGCGTCGCCAAACTGCGAACGAAACCGAGAGGTGCTGCGCGACCACTTCCAACGAACACGCGCACGCGATTGTTGCGTCCCTCGTTGAGCACCGCGCTGATGACGCGATGCTCCTGCGCGAAGGCAGGAAGTTCAGCATCAGCGACGAAACCCTCGTAGATAAGACCATCGACGGCCGCGCGCGCAGCGCTCGGCGTCGTGTCTGCGACAACTTCGCCCGAGCGAATCACGGCAAGCCGCGGGCAGAGCGTCGAAACGTCATCCACGATGTGGGTTGAGAGCAGCACGACGCGCCCCGCGCTCATCTCACCGAGGAGCCGGTAGAAGCGCTGACGCTCTTCTGGGTCGAGACCCGCAGTTGGTTCGTCGACGATGAGAACGCGCGGATTCCCCGCGATTGCCTGCGCGAGACCAAGCCGCTGCCGCATACCTCCGGAGTAGCCACCAACCTTGCGCTTTGCAGCGCTCGTGAGATTCACGCGCTCGAGCAGTTCATCCGCGAGCGCGCGCCGTCCCTTCGGCCCCGAGACACCTTTCAACTTCAACAAGAACTCCAGCATCGCACGGCCCGTGAGATCGGGATAGAAGCCGAAATCCTGCGGGAGATACCCGAGCCGCTCACGCATGAAGCGTGGGTTCTCAACGATGTCGGTCCCGTCGAGCAGCACTTTCCCCGCGGTCGGCTCGATGAGCCCCGCGACGATGTTCATGAAGGTCGACTTTCCCGCACCGTTCGGCCCGAGCAAGCCGAACATGCCCTCCGGAATCTCAAGATCCACGCCGCGCAGCGCGCAAACGGGGCCTGGGTGAATCTTGACGAGGCCGCGGATCGAGAGTGGTGCGGTGTGCATGGGTTCGTCTTTTCGAGATGGCGTTTCGGTCGGTCTTTCTGTTCAGTTCTTTGCGGCACGCACGGTGACGCGGCCGTTGCTGGTGTCGATCTTCGCGCTTGCCTTCGAGGCGTCGCCGACGGTCATCGTCTGCGTGCCGCGCTTCTTCACGCGCTCGCCACCTGAAAGCTCGATCCTTCCGTTGCTGGTGTCGGCGGTGACGGTGCCCTGCCACGACGCCCCGAGCTCGAGCATCACCGCGCCGTTCAATGTATCGAGCTCGATGTCGCCCTGCGCGTTCGGCGCAAGCGAGACCTCGATGCGGCCGTTCGAGGTCTCGGCGACGATCGGCGCGAGCACACCTGACGCGCGAATCGCGCCGTTCGTCGAACGCGCCTCGACGGGACCCGCGTGATCCTTCACCTCGATCGCTCCGTTGGTCGTGACCAGCTTCGCAGGGCCGCTGAAGGCCCCGACATCGATGCTTCCGTTCGAGGTGTTGACCTCGATGCCGTCGAGATTCGCGGCGCGGATCACGATGCTGGCGGTGTCGTCGCTTCCGGCCATATCGCCGACGAAGACCACCGTGACGGCCGGCTCGCGCGGCGGGAACACCACGCCCACGCGAACGGCACCGCTCGCGTCGCGCACCGCCGTCAGTTTGGTGGCCTTCACGCGCGCTTCGGCCTTTTCGATCGTGTCGGCTGAGCAGCGGATCGTGGCTGAAATCTGCATGGTTGTGGCCGACGCGTCTTGGATCAGCTCCACGCCGCCATTCTCCGTGGTGACAACCACGGACTTCGCACCCTCGACAGCTTGCGCGAGCTGCCCCTTCGAGCTGGCCGAGTTGATCACACAGGCGGAAAGCCCAAAGATCGGCAGCGCGCAAACCAGAAGCGCGCGGAACGGACGAACGAGTTGAGATGTGCGCGCGAAGCGATGTGTGGTTTGGGAGTTCATGGGTTCCATTTTCATAGTTTGAGTGCTCTTGGCTTGAGTGCTCTTGGCGTGCGTGCTTTTGGCGCGCGTGTTCACATCCGGCGTGTTCCAGCCAACTCCATGGGTTCAGCGTGCCGAGTCGGCGGACGCACTGCTTGGCAAGATCAACTTGTGAATGTCAACACCGATGGCGTAGCCAACGACACCGTCCTTGGTTGGCACCACACGAATCTTGTTCACCGCATTGCCAAAGTTGACGCGCGACCAACTCTTTCCGCCATCGCTTGTCGTGAACCCATGCGGCATCGCGCCGACCCAGCCGCGCTCGGCATCGACGAACGCAATTCCAAACTCGCGAACCTTGTGGTCGTTCACCAGTGGAATCTCCGTCCAACTCTTGCCTCCATCGGTCGTCTTCGCAACGAAGCGCTGTGATGCCGCAGGATCAGGGTTGTACGACTGCACAGTGCAGTAGCCGGTTTCGCTCGTGGGGAACGAGAATTTCCAGGTCGTCTCGAACGGTCGCGTGGAGCGGTAGACCTCATTCCATGTCGCACCACCATCTTCAGTTGCAAGAATGAGTGCATGCGCTTGTGAAACATCTGCATGCGTTGCAGAGGCAATGAAACCTCGCTTTTCATCGAGGAATTTCACATCAAACGCCATCGCGCCAATCGCGGGAATCTTCCCTTGCTTCCAAGTCTGGCCGAGATCGTCCGACCAAATGAACGCCGTCGGTCCTCCCACACGCCCAACACCAATGATGCGCGGTCGATGATCGAGATTGCCCGCGTTGATGAACGGCACCGTGACGACATCGAATGCACAGAGGCCAACGACAGGTGCACCCTCGATCGATTTCGCCGGAGTCCACGTCGTTCCGCCATCTTCAGTTCGATAGATCGGCGTCGCGTCGGTGACCCCAGGAAAATAGCCAGGACCGATGTTGCCCATGACACCGTGCTTTGCATCAGTGAACGCGAGACAACGAACGAAGGTCCCCTTCTGCTCGAAGACTTTCTCCCACGTCACACCGCCATCCGTTGTGCGGAAAATCTTGCCTGCACCGTTGCCGTAGAAACCCAAGTCGGGCGTGACGAAGAAGATGTCGTCTTGCTTCCCCGCGTAGGGCTCGGTGGAAAGTCGCGTCCACGCGTGCAGCGCGCTCGGCGCTGTGGATGTAGTCGCCGATGGAGCGGCGATCGATGATGGCGCGGCCTCTTGTTGATTTTCCGCTGCCCACGATGTGCAACACATCGTGATTGCGACGATTGTTGGATTGAAGTTCATCTCGCGTTCCCTTCGAGAGCTTGAGGCTTCGACCACGCGTCATTTCGATCACCGAGCGTGAAGTCGCCTACTGTTGTGTTTTTTATACAAACAACAACATGGTATTCCGTGGCGCTCGGCTCAGCAAGCAGGTACGTCCGTGCGACAAAACTCAACGACCCGGAGCGGCGGGTCGAGGTCGCGCGACCTGAATTGCCTGCACAACATGCGCGTACACCCACCCCATGCCGCGCGCGAGCCAAAGGGTCGCCGTCAGCACACCGAATCCAATCAGGAACGATGGGACTGCGGCTCCGGGAGGCAGCCACAGTTTGCCGTCCGCGTCAGGCTTCACTTCGGTGAAGAGGAACTGGATGCGCGTCGAGTCGTCCATCTCCGCGACTCCGATCGGTAGACCGAAGAGATCCAAGATAGGCAGCGCGACAAACACCAATCCGACCAGCGAAAACGTCAGCGTCACAGTGAACGCAGCGAGACTGACTGGAAAGTTTCCGACGAGATACCCAAGCGAGAGCCAACTGCGGATATCGCGAAGCCAGCACAAAATGCGGCTCCAGAATCCAACCTGGGTCGCACCTTCGCCAACGCCGACAACTGGCTGCGTTCTCCGCGGCATACGTACGCCGAGGAACAACTCGACCACTTTCCCTTCGAAAAGGCTCAGTGCGCGTGCGGATCCGAGCAGGAAGACCAGCAACGGAAGACCGATCAAGATCGGCAGCATTCCGAGTGCGATCGTGCCGACGGTCACCACCCATACGAAGTAAGCGAGCGCGAGCGGGAAGCCAATGATCCCGAAGTAGACAAGCGAGCGCCACGCGATCGGATGGAACCAAACTCCAACCAGCGGAATGCGGCGCATCCGCTGCCAGCGCGACGACGCCGCGCCGCTGTCAGGATGCACTGCCGCAGCCGACGCGGCGCTCGATACGCTCGCTCTCCCATGAACCGCGCCTGCTGTTGGTTCGGAGCGGCTGTCCGCCGAAGGCGCCAACGTCGAAATCGATGACCGCAACGAACCACCCGATGTCGGAATCGATCGATACGCGGCGGCAATTTCTTCCGGTGACCCATACTCCGCGATCGCCTGCGCGGGCGAAGTTCCCGCAGCAACAGAGGCGCGCAGATGCTCTTCTGCATCAATCAATGCATCGTGACGCAGGGCGGGATCGCAAGTCTCAAGCGCAAGCTCAAGTTGAAGGAGATACGCGCGAACCGGATCGAGGGACGGGCTTTGATCGGATGGACGATCAGCGGAGTTCATCAACGCCTCCAAGGACTCGATTGACCCATTTGTTGGTGCGACGCCAGGTGTCATGCCACGCGACAAGCACGCGGCGACCATCGGCGGTGAGGGTGAAGCATTTGCGCGCAGGGCCTTCCGAGGAAGGAACCAGTTCGCTGCGCAGAAGACCTTCGGATTCCATCGTGCGAAGCATTGGGTAGAGCGTTCCTTGCTTGAAGGAGAGCCCCTCCGGCGCTTCCGCCGCGAGTTGCCGAGCAATCTCGTAGCCGTGGATGGCTTCCTCTGCACGGGCGATGGTCGCCAAGACCACCAACCACGCCGTCCCGACGCTGAGATCGCGCTCTAACTTGTCGTCAAGTGGTGCGGGCATTTCAGTACTGTAAAGTCTACAGTACCATGTGTCAAGGAGGACCTTCTCGAGATTCTGCAAGGGACCCGCGTTGTTCCGTCCACGAGGCGTGCGGCACAACCCGACCGGCTAGGCAAAGGCTCGCTCGGTGAGTTCGAGCCCCATGGCCAAGAGAAAGCGGCATCCCCCGCTGGGGATGGGATTGCATCGAACGCTGCGGGGTGAATCACGCGTCGTCGCGCGACTTTCGCGTGCTGCGCGCAGCACGCTCCTGACGACCCGTTCGCGTCGCTTGCTTGGTGCGCTTGGCGCTCGCGGCCTTGCGCTCCGTGCGCGCGGTGGCGCCGCGCTTGCGCGTCACAGGCAGGGCGAAAAACGCCGCGCAATACAGGCGACCTTCGCGGCGACCCTTGCGCGAGTCCATGAACTCTTTGATGCCCATCATCATCGCGCGCACCGCCTGAAACTCTTCGTGCGTCAGCCACGCGTGCTCGATTTTCCCGATCAACACGCGCTCGTCGCTGCTCCCAGCGAGTTGCCCTGCCCGAGAAGCGTCGCGCGAGGTACGGCTCACGATCTTGACGATGGATTGCACCGTGTCGTTGTAGGCTTTGTTTGCCGTGCGCTGACTTGCATCTTTAAACGCGGCGCGCAGGTCATCTGCGACCAAGTCGTACACCTGTTCCGATCGTCGCCCGGTGTGCCGCATACCCGCGGAAACCACGACACCGGCGCGTTCAAGTTTCGCGATGTGTCGATAAAGCGCATCTGCAGGTCGATCGAGTGCCGCCGCGAGTTCTGCGATCGAACACGGAGCGATCATGCGCAGCGACTCGATGATTTCAAGGCGGACTGGAGCAATGATCGTTGCCCAAGCCTTCGGCTGCGTGACGTAGTGAATGGCCGGACGAGGCATGGAGACAGCGTACCGCGAGAGCGCGAACGACTCCCGCACGCCACTTTTCGCTGTTTTTAGCCCGCGCTTGCGCGCTCGATTGAATCGATACGCTGCGCCGATGTCCACGCCGCGCGCGTTCACGCTCGATACGAACTACCTTGAGATTCCGGGCACCGCATCGGCGTACCTCGTCTTTGGCCCCAGTGCGCCTGTCTTGGTCGAATGCGGCTGCGCGGTCGCGTACGACAAACTCTGCGCGCAACTCAACGAACATGGCGTCCGACCAAGCGACCTCGCAGGCGTCTTTGTCACGCACATCCACCTCGATCATGCTGGAAGCGCTGGCCACTTTGCACGCGAAGGTGTGCCGGTCTTCGTCCATCCGCGCGGCGCCCGACATCTCATCGATCCCGCGCGCTTGATCGCCGGGTCACGCGCGGTCCACGGCGCGCGTTATGAACGCCATTACGGCGATCCCCTGCCGATCGCGCCCGATCTCGTACGCGCGATCGATGATGGCACGACGGTTTCGTGCGGCGGGCTCCGCTGGTCTGCGATCGAAACGCTTGGACATGCGAGACACCACCACGCGTGGGCACTTTCGCACGAACGAAGCGACGCGGCGATGGATCGCGTCTTCGTCGGTGACGTCCTCGGCATGATCTCTCCAGGCTCATCGCATATCTCGATCCCCGTTCCACCGAGTGATATCGATATCCCTGCGTGGCGCACGTCACTTGCGCGACTTCGCGCGCTGCCGATGGGAATCAACGCCGTACTCACCCACGGCGGAAGCGTCTCGCTGCATACGCATCTTGCGGCTTTCACCGCGCGCATGAATGAAGAGTTGCCGCTCTTGGCGGAACTCGTCGACACGGCCAAAGCGGATCCGCTCGCCGCGGACGCCCGCTATCGCGACTTCCTCCTGCCACGCGCGAAAGCCGCAGGCCTCTCCGACGCATTGGCCGCGCTCCTGCTCGGGAAGGCCTTTCGCGCGATGAATCTCGCAGGAATCGCCGACTCGATCGCGCATGGACGATTCGCAACAAGCGTGTGAATTGCGCGCTCAGCGCGAGTGCTTCACACCACGTGCACACACTCAAGAAATCGCGCCAAATGCCGCGAGATAAACCAATCGAGCGCGGTGCGCGTCGTGTTCGCGTCAATGCCCCACATCGCAACGCTCGGCTCGAGAAACTCAAGATCCGCGAACACCTGCAATTGCCCATCGACCACGTACGCCTGCGGCAAGCGCGTGCCGTAATAGGCGCAAGCCGCATTCGCGCCGGGCTCACCGATCGCGATCGACGGCTGTAAAAGCAACTCGCGATCGTTGAGGTACCAGACATCGGTCATCACGATGGGAAGCAACCGATCGCGCTCGTTCGCGACATTCGCGCGCTGCCATTGACGAATCGCCGCGACCAATCGATTCGCAAGCGGTCGATCGGTGATTTCAGCCCGCGGATGCGCGCCCACAACGATCGGCAGCAGCCGGCTCGTCTCGAGGTCCGTATCCGGCGGCACGATCGCCCACGCCGCGTCGATTGCGGAATCTGCCAAGCCCTGCATGTGAGGAAGCGACGGCTGAGAGTGTTCGTGCATGGAGTTTCTCTATCGGCCCAACAGCGCCGTTGGAAACAACACGCGGCGAACGAGCGCCCTTTCACCCTCAGGCGCGCATCGCGAGGTCGGTGCGCGGCTCGGGATACGTCCAGCTCGAAAGAAGGAGGCGCAGCGGCTCTTTCGACGACGGCATATCGACATCGGGCGCCTCATCGCCCTCGATGCCCACCGCCTCAACGGCCCCCCGCGCGGCGTCGACCGCGACGGCCTTCGCCCGACCCCGCAGTCCGAGCCCGGTGAACCCCGCACCCATTTTCGAACGGCTCGTCCCTGACTTCCCCATCATGACGGGGAGATAAAACGACAGCACCTTCGTGGGCTTGATAAGCCGAACTTCCATGCCGCCGCCGGCGAGCGTCACAAGCACGATGGAATCATCGACCGTCCACACCTCGCCCTTCGCGTCACGGATCCAACCCGCACCGATGATGGAATCGGCGCCGAACAAGCGCGGAATGTTGAGTTTCCGCCGCAGCCACGGATCACGAACGATGAGGTAAGCCCCAATCACGAAAATCGGAATCGCATACCAGAG
>JAIXVI010000036.1 GCA_027483065.1 Planctomycetaceae bacterium | reverse complement strand
GCGCGCAACCGCGCGCTCTCCGTCGCACACGAACAGTACGACTTGATCGCATTCCTCGATGACGACGAGGAAGCGCCCGAAGGCTGGCTCGCCGCGCTTCTTGCGACGAAAGCGCAGTATGGTGCGGACGTCGTCACGGGCGGCATCGTGCCGTCCTTCGATATGGAGCCGCCTGATTGGGCGATCGAGGGACGCTTCTTCGCGCGTCCCGAGCGCGCGACGGGCACCGTGCGCCCGTGGGCGTTCACAGGCAACGTCCTCTTCGACGCGTCGCTTCTCGCGCGGCTTCCGACGTGGTTCGATGCACGATTCACGCAGGGCGAGGACCGCCACTTCTTCGCGCGCCTCGCGGCGACGTGCGCGCGGATCGTCTGGTGTGCCGAAGATGCGCCCATCGAGCACGTGCCTGCGGAGCGCGTCGATCCCGCGTGGCTCACGCGACGCATGCGCACGATCGGCCGCTCGGTGACGGCGATCGAGCGCGACACGCCGCGCGCAGCATTCGCCGCGACGCGCAACTTCGCGAAGGGCGTCGCGTGGATCGCGATCGGTGCGTGCGAGCGCGTCGTCGGCACATTCGCCGGCGAAGCGAGGCGCGTGCACGCCTCGATGCATCTTGCCTACGGAGTGGGGCTTGTTGAGGGTTCAGTGGGTTCGATCGGATCGAGCCCGAGGTCCTGACGAAGCCAACCGCGCGCGGTCGCGGCCTTCGCATGCGCCGGATCGAGCGCGATCGCGCGCTCGTACGAAGCGAGCGCATCGTCGACCCGATCGAGTTCGTAGAGCGCGTTTCCAAGGTTGAACTCGGCTGCGGCACCAGCGAAGGGGTCGCCTGCGTCGCCCGCAAGCCGCGCCGCATGCTCGAAACTCGCGCACGCCTCGTCGAAGCGCCTGAGTGCCGCGAGCGCGTTTCCATGCATCAAGGGATGCACCGGATCCGCGGGCTCGAGCGACTCGCAAGTGATGAAGGGCTGCAGCGATGCTTCGTGTTCGCCCTTCCGCGCAAGCGCTACACCGAGCGTGAACCATGCGTCGACGGCGTCGGGATGTTCTGCGAGCACCTCACGCAGGCTTGTGACCGCGCCATCGATGTTGCCGCGGTCGAGTTGCGCACGCGCGACGTCGATGCCGCGCATCCACATCAGGCTCTCGTCAGGCATCGGTCGCAGCTTCAAGACAACGTGGCCGTGACGACGGTTTCCACCGACCGTCCAGTAGCGCGCCCACGACGGCGTGCGGCCGCGCGTGAGGACGTGCGTCACACCGTAGAGATCGAAGAGTTCGGCGCGCCGAGCCTCGTCGGTCACCGGATCGAACATCTCATCGACATGCTCCCGACGCAAGCGGCCAGACGCGATGCCTGTGCTCGAGCGCTCGCTCGCAACCGTGTCGGCGCCATGCAGCATCGAGATCCACGTACCCGTCAATGGTCCCGCGAGCACGATCGCGTCGCGCGGGATCGCCTCATCCATCCATGCCTTCTGCCGCATGAGCCCCGCGTGCTGGCGACCATTGCGGACGCCCTCGCTCTTCAATGCCGCGTCGATGAACGTACTCCACGTGTAGGGCTTCGACTGCGATGCATGCAGGCTTGCCACAGGAATCGCCGCACAGGCGCACGCCGAAGAGAGCGCGAATGCCTCGGCTGATGTCCATCGCCGCCATGCCTCAACTGCGCCCGCGATCGCTGGGATTCCAAGCGGAATCCACAGGACGAACGCGATCATCTCGAAGCGCCCGAGCACCCATTGTGCGCCGAGCACTTTGAGCGCTGCGGTACACATCGGTGGGATCATCGTCACGACGAGCACCATCGCCACCATGCCCGCAAGTGCGATGAGTGCGAGAGGCGCGCCGCTCCGCCGACGTGCGAGCGACCAACAAAGGACTCCAATGCCGAGTGCAGCAAGCCATACGCGCCACGCGACGATTCCGCTCCATCCGCCCGTGAAACCGCGGCCGAAACGCCTTGCGATCCAGTCGTCGTCGCCGCGCTCGTAAAAGTCGAATCCATCTTGTGGGCGAACGAGCCGCGGCGGTGGCTTCGGCGAGCGCTTTGGGTTTGGCGCGACGCCGAACGGATCAGCGGAGGCTTCCTCGTCGACACTTGCGGGTGCGGACTCGGCGCCAACCTCACGCGCGACGCCGTCGTCGACCTGATTCGCGGCCCAGAGCAGCACCTTGTCAACCGACGGCGCAGTGAGCGCCTTCGACGCAAGAGGAAACGCAAGCGAGGGCACGACGATGCCCGCGAACACGACGAGCGCCGTTCGCACGCATCCTGTCGGTACTCGCCGCACGCGATGCATCACGCGCCACGCGACGACCACCGCGACGACGGGCGCCGCGACCACGAAGAGGAACCCCGCGTACAGCGGATGAAGCATGCCGACGAGCGCGGTCGGCAGCGCGACCATCGCGAGTATGCGCCAAATCGTCGGGCTCGCGACGGATTCCACGCGTACGACAGCGACGGGTGCAGGATCATTCAACGCCGCAGCGAGTGCACGCGGAGCGGGCCACAGCGCGCGCAGCGTTGCACCGATCGCAATCGGCATGAACGCCCACGGCGCGAGCTGGTTCGGGTAGAGCGTGAAGGGATATGGGCCGCGATTGACGACCACAATCAGCGCCGCGATCCACGGCGCCCAAGCACCTCCGACGGCGGCCCACGCGAGATACGCCACGCCCGATGCGATCATGAGCCGCGACGCGGCGAGCGTGTTGAACCAGACCGTCACCGGATCGAGCGCGAGCAGTTTCGACGCGATCGCGCAGAGCGCGTGCAGGATGTTCGTGTGGTAGATCGGATACGGGTACTCGATCGGCGTCCGTACGAAGGGATCGACGTTGGAGAGTCCGTGGTCGAGAAGGAACCGGATGCGCGCGATATGGACGCGCGAGTCGTTGTCGAGGATCGCGCCGTGCCGGTCGGCGAGCACGACGTCAGCGAGGATGACCGCGCCGGCGATCGACAGGAAAGGGATCAGCGCGCGCCCGACGGCGTCCCATGTGCGCGTGCGCGCGATGTGCGCCGCGAGATGGACCGCAACATCGACCGCGCCCCATGCGATGAAGCATGCCGTCGCGATCGCAAGTGCGCCGATCGGAACGCGCGTCGCAGGCGAAACGCTCCCGAGGATGTAGAAGAGCGCGATCGGCAAGACGAGCGCCGACAGCGCGGCGGTCCATGCCACCGCGATCGAAGGAAGTGGGCCGCTCTCGAGTTCGCGCGGAACGACACGGCGCGCGATCGCGAATCCCGGAAGAAGCAGCGCGAGCCAGAAAAGGAGCGGAAGCGCGGTCAACGGCCGCCTCTTTCAGGATGCGGCGTTCGCGACGACGCACGGCGCGCAAGCCCTTCGCGTGCGATCGCCCCGCGACCGAGCGCTCGGTCGATGACGCCCATCGAGAGCCCCGCCGCACGCCACACCGCGCGGACCGCGCCGAGCGGAACGAACGCGAGCATCGCGGGCCCCGCGCGCCTCGTCATCGCGAGCGCCATCGGCAGTTGCGCGAGGAGGAGGAACAGCGCGAGCAGCGCGCACGGTGCGGCCGCGAGGAGCCAAGAGGACGACGACGGAAGCGCGAGGAGACCGACGAGCGCGAACGCGCACGCCGGCACGAGCGCCGCGGCCGCAAAGGGCTGCAGATGGTCGAGCAGGCTCGAGTAGCTGTCGCCGCCGGCATGCCCGCGGTGCTCGAGATGCAGCGCGACGCGCCAGTAGCCCTGTCCGCGCTGGACGCGGAGGTAGCGCCCGAGTTTGTCGGCGTGGAAGTGGCGCACGACCGAGCGCCGCTCGAAGCGCAGCCGATGCCCGCTCTCGAGGACGCGGAAGGCAAACTCTGCGTCCTGTCCCTTCAGATAGCGTTCGTCGAATCCATCGAGTGCCTCGAGGATCTTGCGACGGTAAAGCACATTGAAGGTCGCGAGAAAGTTTGTCTCTTCCGGCATGCGCGCGTGGCGCACCATGATTTCCTCGTGGATCAGCCGCTCGAGGAGCGTCGCGTCGGGCGCGATGCCGTATGTGCCGCCAACGCCGCCGACGCCCGCAGCATCGACATGCGGAAGCAGGAGCTCGAGCGCGTCGGGCGCGGCAACGCAATCGGAGTCGACGAACCACAGAAGATCGGTCGTCGCCGCGCGGAAGCCCTCATTGCGTGCAGCGCCCGCGCCGCGGCCGCCGGAGCAGCGCACTTCGATACCGCGCTTCTCCGCCTCGGCGACGGTCGCGTCTTTTGATCCATCGTCGACGAGGATGATGCGCGCAAGGCGCGAGCCCGTTCGGTCGCGCACCGCGATTGCGGCGTCGAGACAATCGCCGATCGTGCGACCGGCATCGCGTGCAGGGATCACGAGGGTGACATCGCGCAGGAAATCAGCCATCGGACTTCTCCCCTCGTGCGTCTTGCTCTGCCGTGTTCCGCGCAGCTTCGTTCGTTGCGCTCTGCGCCGCTGCTTCCGCACGCGGCAGCCATGCGCGCGCACCTTCGTGCGAAGGATCGGCCGCGAGCGCCTCGCGATACGCGCGCGCCGCGTCGGTCAACGCCCCGCGTTTGAAGTGGAGGTTCCCGAGATTGAACGCCGCACTCGCCTCAAGTTCCTTATCGCGCGCGACACGCGCACGCAGAAGCGCGTTTGCATATGCCTCGGCCGCTCGTTTGACATCGCCCGCCTCGCCAAATGCGTTTCCCGCGAGCAGCGGATAGAGCGCGTCGGTCGGCGCGCGTTCCGCGGCGAGCGCGTAGTTACGGCCGGCTTCGTCGAATCGTCCGAGCATGCGAAGCGCATCGCCACGCGCGCCGAGCACGGCGTGATCCGCCCGCAGACCCTTCGTCGCGATATCGAGGCGCTCGATTGCGCGCGCCGCGTCGCCGCCGCGGAGATCGAGGATCGCGAGATTCACGAGAAGCGTCGGATTGCCGGGCATCAGTTCCTGCGCACGTGCGAGATCAGCCGCGGCCTCATCGTCGCGCCCCGCCTCAAGGAGTACGCCCGCGCGGTTGATGAATCCGCGCGCATGGTCAGGGCTCTGCTCGACCACCTCGCTCCAGAGTGCGATTGGATCACTGAAGACTCGATTGCGAACGGCGACGGCACGGACTTCAGCCACGAGCAGCACGGCGAGAAGGAGCGTCGCGATGATGCGTGTCCACCGCCCCGCCGCGAGTAGGGGCGGCGCAAGAAGCGCGACCGCGGCGATGACGACCACCGCAAGCGGCAGGTACATCCGATGATCGACGGCAGCGTCCGCGAGGGGCACGATGCTCGTCGTCGGCGCGAGAAGAATGGCAACCGCAAGCGGCAGCACTGCCCACCACGCGCGGCGCGCGAGGCCGACCATCGCCATGGTCGCGCCACCTGTGAGAACGAGCGCACCGACGACCGGCATCCATCCGGCCGCGAGCGCATCGGGCCCGCGATCGATCGCAAGCCGTGCGGGCGAGAAAACGTGCAGCGCGTAGAGGCCGAGCGCACGCAGCGAAAGCGCGACATAGCTGGCCGTATCGATGCCAGGCACGTTCACGCCGTAGCCCGAGAGTCGATCTGAGGCCGCGTCGCCGAGCCCGAACACGCCTTCGAGCACACCAACGCCTGCGAGGATCGCGAGCGTTGCAAATGTCGCGACGTAGGTCGGCCAGCGGCGCATCCATGCGAGTCGGAACGATCCGAACACGATGTATGCGTCGACGAGGAGGATCACGAACGGTGCGGAGAGTGCCGTTGGCTTCGAAAGGATCGCGAGTGCCGCGAAAATCGGAACGGCGACGACGAAGCGCGCGGCTGGCCTTCCATCGCCGCGGATCACGGGCGCCGTGCGGAGGATCGCGAGCACCGCAGCGAGCGTGCCACACGCAGCCATCGACTCGGCCCGCTGGACGACGTACGTCGCGGCCGAGGTCGTGAGCGGATGCAACGCCCACAAAGCTGCCGCCACGAGCGCGATCGTCCCGTCGTGCACGGGCGCGAGTCGCAGTGCACCGCGCGCGCGCAGCACTCGCATCGCCGTACGAACGACGAAGAGGAATAGCACCGCGTTTGCGGCGTGGACGAAGATGTTGAAGAGGTGGTAGCCGCGCGGATCGAGCGCGCCGAGCGCGTGATTGACGGCGAGCGAGGCCTGGACCAACGGCCGCTGGTTTCCGAAGAGCCAGGCAGACGGCGGCCAAAGGGTGTCGATCGCGGTTTCGTCGCGCGCGATGCGGGGAATGTCGTCGAATACGAAGCCTGCACCGAGCGCGCCCGACCACGCGGCGATCACGGTCAGTGCAAGGAGTGTCGCGGGTAGGAGCGCACCCGCGTCCTTCTCCGCATGCAGACCGACCACGCGTGACTGTTCGGTCTGCGCGGTCTGTGCGCTCTGCGCGGAATCCCTTCCGCGGGGTGCGTT
>JAIXVI010000014.1 GCA_027483065.1 Planctomycetaceae bacterium | reverse complement strand
CTCTCAGAGCGCGCGGCCGTCGATCGCATGACGATGATCGTGCGTGGCCCAGCAGGCGAACGCATCATCGAGGGCGAAGTGAAAGAACGCTCGCTTGCGCGCGCGATCTATGAAGAGGCGCGCGAGTCGGGCTACGTTGCAAGTTTGCTCGAACAAGAGCGGCCGAACATCTTCACGCAGTCGGTTGCGAACATTGAACCTGGCGCGACGGTTGTGATTCGCATCGCAACGATCGAAACCGTGCGTCGTAAAGATGGCGTTTCGAGTTACGTCTTCCCGATGGTGGTTGGGCCGCGCTACGTGCCTGGCGCGCCAACATCGATGCCGACGCTTCCTGAAGGTTGGAGCGTGCGACAAGGCATCGTGTTGCGTGGACCCGCGCGCGTGGAGCCTGCGAAAGACGCAGCGATCGCGATGGCGCGACTCACGCAGCTTCTTGAAAGCGCAATTCCTGTGCGTCCCGCCGATGCGGCCACGGTTGATCGCATGCTCGCTGTTGGCGATGCGATTTCGTTCACCGCGAACTATGCGAACGGCAGCGCGGAGCGTGGCATCTGGTCGCCTGCGACGGGTCTTGGTGAACTCAACGGTCGCTTCTTCTACGCGCCTTCCTCGAAGGATGGCGGAACGGGCTTCGCAACCGACACCAATCAAGTTCCCGATGCGAGCCGCATCACACCGATGCCGGTGCCTCCCTCAGAGCGCGCGGGTCATGACATTTCGGTGCGCGTGACGATCGACACAGGTGGCGCACCGCTTGCGAACAGCGAAAGCAAACTGCACGCGATTTCGACGAAAGACGACGCGCCATCGAAGCGCACGATTTCGCTCGTCGATGCGAAGACCATTCCGAATCGCGACTTCATTCTTGAGTGGTCGACGAAGGAAACATCGATCGAACCGAGCGTGTTTACGCACGTTGCTGCGGCGGGCGATACGTCTGCGCGTGGTGGCTACTTCTCACTGATGATCGAGCCACCGGCGCGCGTTGCGCCGACCGAGATTCGTCCGCGCGAACTCGTCTTTGTGCTGGATGTGTCGGGCTCGATGAATGGTTTCCCGATCGAGAAATCAAAGGCGCTCGCACGCAAGGCGATCGCTGGCATGCGCGCAAACGACACGTTCAACGTGATGACGTTTGCTGGCGCAACGAGCGTGCTTTGGCCGGAACCAAAGCCTGCGACCGAAGAGAACAAGCGCGCGGCGGATGTGTTTGTTGATGGCGCGTATGGCGCGGGTGGAACCGAGATGATGACCGCGATCAACACGGCGCTCGTCCAAGAAGGTCGCAGCGGCATGAAGCCCGCGAAGTTGCTTGATCTTCCGGCGGATGGTCGCGCGGTTCGCGTGGTTGTGGATACAGCCAAACTCTCGCGTGTTGCGAACGGTTGGTCGATGGACGCGGGTGAAGGCCGCGCGATTCGCGCGGTTGTCGAGATTGCGATTCCAGCGAGCGCGAAGGGTGAAGCACTCATCGTCGATGGAACGTGGGAAACACGCGATGGAGATCGTGTCTTCGTTGCGAAGAGCGCGCGATTTGAAGATGCCGACGCGCGCACACGATTCGTCTTCTTCTTGACCGATGGCTACATCGGAAATGACCAAGCGGTTGTGCAAGCGGTGCGCGACAACGCGCGTGCGTCGCGCGTCTTCAGTTTCGGTATCGGCAACAGCGTCAATCGCTTCTTGCTCGAAGAAATGGCTCGCGCAGGACGAGGCGTGTGCGAAATCGTCACGCTCTCGGACGAAGCGGATCCGGTGATTGATCGCTTGGTGCGTCGCATCGATGCGCCGGTGTTGACCGACATTGAACTCACGATCGATCCAGCGCTTGGTATCCACGATGTACTTCCAGGTGGCGATCACTTGCCCGATCTCTTCGATGCGGAACCGATCGTGTTGATGGGCCGCTTCGATCGCGCGGCGTCGGGTGAAATCGTCGTGCGTGGTCGAACGGCGGCCGGCGCGTGGGAACGTCGCGTGCGCGTCGAATTGCCTGCCGAGGAAACGAAGCACGATGTGGTGAAGTCGCTGTGGGCGCGCGCGAAAGTGGATGACTTGCTCTTGCCGCGTCTTGGCGAAGTCGAGCAGGGAACACTCGACCCACGCACGAAGGCCGCGGTGATTCGCCTTGGTGAAGCGTTCTCGATTGCAACGCCGTACACGAGTTTCGTCGCGGTGGAGAAGAGCCGCGTGACGGTTGGCGGGAAGCCGATGCTTGTCTCGGTGCCCGTGGAATTGCCGGACGGCACGAATTGGGCTGGTTTCTTCGGCGAAGGCGGATTGGACGCACTGCCGATGCAGGCTCGTGACGGTGGCGTTGGTGGCGTCGATGTGAGCGGCGCTTCGTCGAGCGCGGTTGGCGATTTTCTACAGCGCTTCCCAGCGAAGGCTGTGGATCGCGGACTGATTGATCTGTCGACAGGCGCTGAGTTGTCGGAATCGGTCTCGCTCTACTTTGTAGATCCTTCGTCGAACGACGGAGACGGCGCAATCGATGCGTTGTCGCGCGCACGTCGTGAGCCCGGCGGCGAACTCACGGGTAAGCGCCGTGGAGCGCAGCCAATCGTCGGCGCGGCTTCGGCACCACCGAATATGGCTCCGAAGCCGTCAGGTGCAAGTTCGGCAGGTCCGGCTGGAGCGAGTCCAACAGGAGCGGTTGTGAACGCACCCGTCGCGCCGCCGGGAGCTTCGACGCGGCGATTCAGCTTGGCTGAGCGCGACCACGCTGGTGAGACGACTCGCGAACAGTCTGCGAGACCAGGTGCGCCGGGCGGTCGAGGCGGTGAGGCTTTTGGTTTGCACGGCGGATTTGGTGGTGGCGGCGGTGGCTATGGTCGAAGCACGGGCGGACTGCGCGCAGGCGAAGGTGGTTCTGGCGGCGCGAGCGGCGAGAAGAAGCTCGAGGAATCTTCGAAGTCGAAGAGCGACAGCAAGAACCAAGTCAGTGCAGAGGCGGCGCGCGTTGCGGAGGCCGCAGATCCCCCGTCGAAGGGGAAAGCGGATGCGCAGGCCACTGTGACAGAGACGGCCGCGGCTGCGGATGCGCGCGTAGATGTGGGCGCCAACGCTGATGCGACCGGCGCCGCTGGCACGACACCGCTTCTCACCGAGGCCGAGCGCGACACGCTGGTGCGCGTTCTCGATCGACGGTTGCTTGTCCTCGCATTGGCGTCGCTCGTCGGCGACGACGAGAAGATCCCAGCGCTCGCGAAGGAACTTGGTTGCGGCGATGGCGCAGTCTTCGAGGTCGCGATGAAGGTGGCGCTCGACGCCAAGGGCGCGATCGACCCGCGCGTACTCGAGTCGTTGCGGGCGCTCGGCGTGGCGATCGAGGATGAAGTCGCCGCGCGCGGACTCGTGATTGCGCGTATGCCGCCGCAAGCGCTTGTGAAAGCCGCCTTGGTGGCGGGTGTGAAGCGTGTCGAACCTGTGATGCGCGGGGAGTGACGCCGCGGTTTTCCGAGACACACGTCTCAACAACACGGCGTACGACCGCTCCAAACCCGCCGATTGCGCCCATTTCGGGTCAATCGGCGGGCTTGTTTTTGAGGTTTTCACGCGTGGAGGCGCGCGCGAGCCGATGACAGAAACATGTCTGCGTTCGGTTCAGGCCCCATTCCCACGAACCCGCCTGGCGTGATCCTCACGTCGTTTGTGGCGCAGCACGCCGCAGGGCCGAAGGCGCGTGAGAAATCGAAGCCGCAAGACGCGGACGCGCGACCGTTCGCGGTGAAGGACGAAGTTCGACTTTCTGACCCGATGCAGGCGGATGCGATCGACCCAAAGCCGGATGCGGTGGAGGAGTGGAAGCATCGACGGCCATCCACGCCGGGCAGGCCGGGTCGCGACGGGCGATTCACACAACCGCGAGCGAACGGCGACGGTGAAGGCGACGTGGATCGCGACGGGGAAGTGCGCCACATCGACGTGCAGGCTTGATCGCGCATGACTCGACTGAACGGTGCACGGCACGTGCCAGTCAGTGCCGTCCAATGCATGGCACGTACCGTTCACCAAATATGCACGCTGTAACGCTCGCTGGAACGGAGAGTTCCGCTTGGTCTTGCATAGTGCACGGCACGTGCCAGTCAGTGCCAGGCACTGCATGGCACGTGCCGTGCACCAATCAGATAGTGCCCGTGATCGGCCCCTCTTTCACGCCTTCGCCCACGCGGCGCGCAGCCGTGACTGCGCTTCGTCGCCCGCGATGATGCGCGCGCTGATTTCCGCCGCTTCCTCCGCGATCGCGTCGTCCATCGATCCGTCGAGCTCGTTCAACCACTGTTTCGTGGCGGCAAGTGCCTTCGGGCCGCCCTTCGCGAGCCGCTCCGCGAGTGCTTGTGCAGTCGCCGCGAGTTCACCTTCCGCAACCAAATGCGTCGCGAGTCCGCGCCGGAAGCCTTCGTCTCCCGACATCGTGCCGCCCGCAAGCAACATCGCGCGCGCGGCACCCGCGCCGATCTTCTTCATGAGCCACGGCGCAACGACCGCGGGACAAATCCCAAGATCGACTTCGGGGTAGCCGAGTTTCGCTTCGGCGTGCGTGACCGCGAAGTCACAGACAACCATCAGCCCGCATCCGCCGCCGATCGCGGCGCCCTGCACGCGCGCGATCGTTGGAATCGGGAGCCGTCGAATCGCGCGCGAGGCCCGCGACAGTGCGCGCAGCATTTCGCCCATCGCGATCGGATCATCCGCAACCGCCTTGAGGTCCATTCCCGCGCAAAAACTCCGGCCTTCGCCGCCGAGAATGAGCACTCGTGCGGCGGAATCCCGCGCGACCTCGTCGATCGCCTGCCCGAGTGCCGCGATGAGTTCACGCGAGAGCGCGTTCCGCGCCTCTGGGCGCGCCAGTTCGACGGTGTGGATGCCATGTTCAACGCGGTGTTTGACGAGCATGCGCGGGAGCGTATCAATCGCGCGGCACGTTATCTTTCCGCCATGCTTCCCTACGAAGTCCGCAACGGCGTCCACGTCCTCTTCCTCCAGCCGAATCCCGAGAAGCCGCGCGGCGGCGTGGTCGTGCTTGATGCGTGGCTGATTGGCGAGATCAAAGCAACGCTCGCGGCGATCGCCGCCGAGAAGCCGAAGGGTTTCGTGCTCGCGAGTGCGTCGACGCGCGTCTTCGTGGCGGGCGCTGATCTTGCGGAAATCGACGCGCTCGATGACGCGGGCCTCGACGCGTACCTGCGCGCGGGCGCGGAAGCGTTTGCGATGATTCCGGCGCTCGGTTGCCCGACGGCGGCGGCCATTCACGGCGCGACGCTCGGCGGCGGTCTTGAAATCGCGATGCACTGCGACGCGCTCGTGGCGGCGCTTCCCGCGGAAGGCGGAAAGCCGTGGCAAATCGGTCTACCTGAAGCAGGACTCTGCATCTGCCCAGGTTGGGGCGGAACGCAGATGCTGCCCGCGCGCATCTTGCCGGCGCTGGCGATGGAGCGCACGGCGACCGGCCAAACGTGGGCGTGCGGTGAAGCGCCGACATGCCTTTTCGATGTGCGCGCCGACCAAGGCAGCGGCGCGGAAGGCGCGATCGCCGCGGCGGTTGCGTGGGTGAAGGCACAAGACGCCTCGACGGGTTGCTTCGTTTCGATGAAGGCACCGCGCCGCGCGATCTCACCGCGGAACGCCGCGCCGATAACGCCGGTGTGCGACGAACTCGCGGCGACTGCGGGCGCGACCAAGCACGGCGCTGCGTGCCTTGATGCAGTGCGCGTTGGCCTCGCGCAAGGTTGGGACGCCGCAGTCGCGTGCGAACGCGCGCACCTCGTGAAGCTGCGCCACACGCCCGAAGCGCGCGCGAAACTCGACGCGTTCCTCAAAAAGTGATGTGCGCCGTCACCTGATCTTGACACGATCATGACGCGCGCTGCGCGCATGTGAAGGTGTTGTCAACGCGCAGTTGCGGAAGCATGCGCCGGGCGGCTCCATTGTTGAGATCACGTGTATTCGCGAAAAGTCGTGAGGGGATCGCGTCGGAACTTCCGCCTACGCGAGTGTCACACCGATTCCGAGACTTGCAGGACGGTGGGCTCCGCATGAGTCCTAGAAGCGTTGGGGAAGTTCAGCAACTTCCACCACCAACAGTCGAGGAACTCTCACCCGTCCAGAATGGCCTCGTCCATGGTCCCTCACCCAGAAGGAAGAAAAATGAAGATCGCAGCCCTCTCCCTCGTCGCCGCAGTCGCGGCTTCCGTCTCGAACGTCGCTTCCGCCTCGTTCGTCGAGTTCTACACCACGTCGACCACGACCAGCTCGAACGGCATCAATGTTGATGTCTACACGCTCTGGGCGCGCTTCGATGGCGCGACCGACACCGTCCTCAACGCGTTCAACCTGAACCGCCTCGACAGCAACACGACCAACATCTTCTATCACAAGGACACCTCCGACTACAACAGCGGCGTCCTCATGAAGGAGTTCGGCACGTGGGCTCCGCAGTTGACTGGCGGCGCAGTTGCCAACCGCCCGTTCGACTCGTTCCTCACCATCGGTGGAACGTCGGGTACTTCGAACACCACCGCGGCTGACCCATCGTGGCCGGCGGCTGGCGGCGGTTGGAACCGCGCTGACATCCCAAACAACCTCAACGTTGGTTGGTACAACTCGAACCCACCGAGCCTTCAGGGTCGCGTCGGTGTTGGCACCAACACCGCTGACTCCGTGCGTCTCGGCCAGTTCGTCGTCGCCGCTGGCTCGAACGGCGGCACCTGGAACCTCAAGGTTTCGTTCAACAACGCGTCGAGCTCGACCGTCAACTTCGCCACCTCGACCTTCTCGCTCCCAGCTCCAGGCGCGGTTGCGCTCCTTGGCCTCGCGGGCCTCGCTGGTCGTCGTCGTCGCTGAATCTGATCGGTGAGCGTTGAGTTTCAACCTCGCCAATCCCGAACCGAAACACCGCGCGCCTCTGCAAGGGGGCGCGCGGTGCGTTTTGCTCGGTGTTTTTGGGGTTTTCAGCGCCTTTGCGTCGCGTCGGATTTGCGTCGGCGACGACGGTTGATGACGAGCATGCGCCCTTCGATCGCGCGGCTCGCAGCCGTGCAGTGAGAAGCCTTACGGGCAAGCGCCCCACGAACTCAGCACTTCGGCAAGGTCGATCGCGTTGATCTCGCCGTCGCGGTTGATGTCGGCGTTGGTCTTGCCCGTCGGCGCGTTTCCCCACGAACTCAACACCGCCGCGAGATCGACCGCGTCGACGATGCCATTGCCCGAGATGTCGGCCGCGCAACCGCAGGCCGTGCCCGCTTCGCAGCAGTCAGGGATGTTGTTCGCATTTGCGTCGTCGAGTTCGCCCGCGCGGATCTGGCCGTAGTCGACGAGCCCATCGGAGTTGCAGTCGGAGGAGTATTCGATGATTGCATTACGACTGACGCTGTCGCAGTTCTGCACGACTCCGTCGCCGATGTCGTCCAGAATACGATCGCAACAACCAGAGAAAGCGAGAACATCCTGCGCTCCTGGAGTCCCACATCCGCAGAGACCTTGCACTCCGCCCGGACAGTCATCCACAACGATGAATCGATCGAGGAGAAAGTCCTCTCCTGTTACCCAGCGCCAGCCACCTGCGGGTTCTAAGTAGTCGCTGTTTGCTCGTTCTTGATAACCGCCAACAAAACAACCAATGACCGGTAGTGACGACTTGACCCACGACCATTCTTCCAAGGTGGTGCATGTCGCTAGATGTCCACCGCGATCGACACACCAGTCTTGGCTAGATTGCCAACTCGCGGCAACGGATGAAACGCCATACCAATGCCCATTCCCACCATCCTCAACGCGCCACTGCACGGCGTCGTGCGCGAACGCGCTCGACCCCATTGCTACCGCGCCCGACGCTGCAACTGCCATCAACCGATTCATGTGTGAAGACTCCTGAGTAGCGGCCGCATGGGCCCGACCGACGCGCGCGGAGAACGAATCCGCGCCGAGCGCCGCGTTGGGGGATCCGCCAGCGACCGTCGCATGCGCGGCGATTGCCGAAATCGCAAACAACAGCACAGTCGCGGCCATCGCCTGCGCCTTTCTCGGACCGCTGGACGCGTCGGCGGGGTCCGCGAGATCGAGAATCCGCGCGGCGGAGCGATGATCGAGTGCGGGGGTCATGATGAGGGGAATCCGCTGATCGACAACGTGTGGGCCGATGTCCTCGAAGATTCAGCATCACGCCTCGTCGAGCAGTCGCACCAACTCGGGCAGATCCACGCGCACGATCTGCCACAACACATCGCGGTCGATGTCGTCGTACGCATGAATGAGTCGGTTGCGCGTCTCCTTGATCGCGCGCCACGGAACCGCTGGGTGTTTCGTGCGTGTCGCTTCGTCGAGTCTCGTCGAGGCCTCACCAATCAACTCCACCAACCGAGTCAAAGCAAGGAAGAGCCGTCGGTCTGCATCGAGCGTTGCGCGGTCGGCGGAGGCGGCCATCTCCACAGCTTCAGCCGCGAAATCACGCATTTGCCGCAGCGCGACCTGCGGATCATGCCGCGTCAAACAGCACCTCTGCTTGGCGAAGCACCTCGTCTCGGAAGTGATGGCTCAGCATCTCTTCAGTGTTCACATCGACGGTGCGACCGAGGATCTCTGCAAGTTCAGAACCGAGCGCGAAGAACGCGAAACCAGGCGTTCGGCCGGGCTGGAAATCGATCAAGAGATCGATGTCGCTTCGTGTTGGATCAAAGTCCGGGCGAACGGCCGAGCCGTACACACGGATGCGGCGGATGCCCTTCTCCGCGCAGAAGCGTCGGAGCCGCGAGGCATCGAATTGAATCGTGTTCCGATCCATTGCACTTGATCCTATCACCGTCTGCTCTGCGTCCACCAACGCATGCATCTTTCCTCAGATCACCCCTCACAAAACCCCTCACAAAACCCCGCGCACACGCGCGATCTCGTCGTCGATCTCTGATTCCGGCACGCCTTCTTCGCGCAAGACATCCGCGAGTGCCGCGCGCACGCGCTGCGCGACCAGGCGCGTCGCGCCCGCGCATTGCTGCGGCGTGCGATCGACTTCCTGCGCGAACGCCGCGTACGGCTGACCCAGAATCGCGTGTCGACGGAAGATTTCGAATTCCACCGCGCGACCTTCGTCGAGAAGCTCAGCCTCAACGCGCGCGGTTGCCTCACGCACGACGGCGAGCGCCCACGCGCGCTCGAAGTTCGCTGCCGCGTCGGCGTCTGCCGACGACGCACGCCCATCGAGCTCATCTGCCGCGACGGTCACGCCGCGTGCCGCCGCGCGCGCTGCATCACGTGCGAGGCCTTGGCCGTAGAAGAGCATCCCGTTCATCAGCCAACGGCGAAATCGCATGCCGCTCGCAGGCCACGCGCGCAAGTACTTCTCGTCCGAGAGCCTTGCCGCGAAGAATCCGTTGACCATCTCTTTGGGCTCACCCAATCGTGCGAGGCTCGAGCCTTTCACGAAGACTTCGAGCGGCACCGCGTAGCGCTCCATGACGTGCCGACGGGCCGCTTGCGCGCGATCAGCCGCGCTCGCAGCCACACTTGAGCGCGCATGAACGCCATGCGTATCGGACATACGACCGTCCGCGCGCGGGTCGCGCTCTACGAGCAGCGTTTCAAGCCACGTCGCGTGCGTCGTTGGAAATGCCGACCGATTCGCCATCACGTGCTCCGTTCGCGACCAACGCACTCCACCAACCGGCACTCGACCTACTTCTCCGCAGTTGCAGAACTGCGTGTTCTCATCGGAGCAGAGAGGCTGAACCGATGTCTTCCCGCGGAAGGCAACCTATCATGGCCCCTTCCCCTAAGGATCCCTCCCCAAGGGGTCATTCACTCCATAGGCTCAGTCCCCGGTGCAAACCGGATCACCTACGCACGAGAACCACCACGAGACTCACATGTCGAACGCCAACCTCGCCAAGGACCTGAAGAACGTCTCCGAGAAGGATCGCAAGCAGATCGAGCAAGCACAAGAAATGCTTGGCCCCGATCCTTCGACGATGGGTCTCATCAAGAACGTCTTCTGGGGCAACTTCCGCGAGGAGCTCGCGTTCCCGTATCCGACCGTTTCTGCCGAAGAGACTGCGAAGTGCGACCAACTGCTCGCCGCGCTCGACCACTACCTGAAGACCGAGCACCCATCGATTGAGATCGATCAGAAGCAAGAGATCCCACAGTGGGTCATTCAACGGCTCTTCGACATCGGCGTGCTCGGCATGACGATTCCGGCGCAGTTCGGCGGTCTCGGCCTCGGCATCACAAGCTACAACCGCGTGCTTGAGCGACTCGGTCGTTCGTGCGGTTCGACGGCCGTGCTTGTCTCGGCGCACCAGTCGATCGGCTGCAAGGCCGTCATGCTCTTCGGTAACGACGAGCAGAAGAAGCGCTTCCTGCCGCTCATGGCAAAGTCGACGCTCAGCGCGTTCTGCCTCTCTGAGCCAAACGTCGGTTGCGATGCAGGCGGCCAAGAAACGCGCTGCGAACTCAGCGCCGACGGCACGCACTACATCCTCAACGGCGAGAAGAAGTGGGCGACTTCGGGCGCGCTCTCTGGCCTCTTCACCGTGATGGCGAAGCAGAAGGTCACTGATCCCAAGACGGGCAAGACGAAGGACGCGGTCACCGCGCTCATCTGCACGCCCGACATGGAAGGCGTCGACATCTTCAGCCGCAACCGCTCGAAGTGCGGTATCCGCGGCACGTGGCAAGCGCGCATCAAGTTGACGAACGTGAAGGTTCCGAAGGAGAACCTCCTCTTCAAGGAAGGCAAGGGCCTCAACGTCGCGCTCACCTGCTTGAATTACGGCCGCTGCACGCTGTCTGCGGGCATGCTCGGCGCAGCGCGCTACTCGATGGAGCAGGCGACGAAGTGGGCGAAGTCGCGTCACCAATTCGATCGCGCGATCGGCGAATTCGATCTCATGCAAGAGAAGGTTGCGCGCATGGCTGCGTATGTCTACGCCGCCGACGCGATGCTCTACATGACGACGGGTTTCCTCGATCGCCATGACGAAGACATCATGCTCGAGACCGCGATGTGCAAGGTCTTCTGCAGCGAATTCGGCTACCGCGTGGTCAACGACGCGCTCCAGTGCATGGGTGGCGAAAGCTACATGACGGAGAACCACGTCGAGCGCATGTGGCGCGATTCGCGCATCAACATCATCGTGGAAGGCGCGAACGAAGTCATGCACTCGTTCATCTTCGCGTACGGCTCGAAGCAACTCGGCGAGTACTTGCTCAAGGTGAAGGCGAATCCGTTCGCGCATATCGGCACGGCCATGCAAGTCGGCGCTGAGCTCTTCCTCGGCGTTCGTCGCGGCGCTCCGAAGTCGTCGAAGGTGCATCCGCGCCTCCGTCATCTCACCGATGACTTGATGGTGCGCATCCAAGAGCACAGCCACCACGTCAAGCTGATGTTCAAGGAGCACGAAGAGCGTCTCATCTCGAACCAGACGATTCAGGCGCGTCTCTCGATGAGCGCACTGTGGATTCACGCGATGACCTGCACGATTTCGCGTTGCGACGCGAATTTGCGCGCGGGCCTCGAAGGCGCGGCGATGGAGCGTGAGCTCGCGATCGTCGAGTATCTCTGCGCGATCGCGCGCAGCGAGCAAGCGACGGAACTCCGTGCGCTCTTCGTGAACACCGACGCTTCGATGAAGAAGGCTGCTGCCGCCGCGTTTGCTGCGTCCGATCTTCTTCCGAATGCGAACTACTCCATCCCCGAGAAGACGCCGGACCAGAAGTACTTCGGCACGGGCCGCTCGCCTGCGTCGCAGCAGGCTGGTATCCCGCAGTTTGGCTCAGGTTCGGTGTACGCGGGCGACATGGCAGCGCTCAAGTCGCACTGAGTTCACTCTGTTGTTTCGGAGCAATCTCACTGAACTGAGAGCGCTTCAAGTTACTGATTCTCGTGCAGTGTCCGGACGCAGCACTGCACTCCCCTCATCGTTCTTCACCGTTTCTCTCCTGTACACCCGAGGTTTCGAAAAGCTATGAACGTCCTTGCTGAGATGCAGTCTTACGGCCACGAGCGCGTGGCATTCCACCACGACGCGAAGACCGGCCTCAAGGCGATCATCGCGATTCACTCGACCGCGCTCGGAAACGCTCTCGGCGGCACACGTCGCTGGGCCTACGCGACCGAAGGCGACGCGCTCTACGACGTGCTTCGCCTGTCGGAAGGCATGACCTACAAGGCTGCGGCGTCGGGACTTCAGATGGGCGGCGCGAAGAGCGTCATCATCATGCCGACACAAGGTCATCAGCCGAGCGAAGCGGAAGCGCGCGCGATGGGGCGCTTCGTCGAGACGTTCGCGGGCAAGTACATCGCCGCGGAAGACGTCGGCGTGAGCCCGCAGTACTGCGACTGGATGGCGCTTGAGACGAAGCACGTGATGGGCGGCAACACCGTGAGCCACGGCGGCGATCCGTCGCCGTTCACCGCGCAGGGCTGCTTCAATTCGATGAAGGCTTGCCTCGCACACACGGGTCGTAAGGTTGATTTCGCAAACCTCACCGTCGCGATCCAAGGTGTTGGCGCGACGGGTTTCCGTTTGGCGAAGTTGCTCCGCGCAGCGGGCGCTGCGGTGCTCGTCACCGACGTGCATGTGCCGACGATGAAGCGCGCTGTCGAAGAACTCGGCTGCGTTGCCCTTGGCAACGATCGCAATCTCTTCGAAGAAAAGGTTGACATCCTCGCGCCATGCGCGCTTGGCGGCATCCTTGATGCTGGCACGATTCAGCACCTGAAGTGCGACATCGTGTGCGGCACCGCGAACAATCAGTTGCGCGATCCAGCGGCGGACGGCGAGATGCTCGCGCGTCGCGGCATCTGCTACGCGCCCGACTTCATCGCGAATGCGGGCGGTTTGATTCGCCTCGCGGGTCTCTACCTCGGCATGACCGAGGGTGAGATCGATCACAAGATCGTCGAGATCGAAGCGACGACCTCGACCGTTCTCAAGCAGGCGGGCACGGGTTCGACCGGTGCAGCTGCGATCGCATTCGCGAAGGCGAAGATCGCCGCGGGCGCTGCGAAGAAGCAGATGGCTGGCGCGGGCTGCGGCTCGGGCTGTGGGTGTCATTGAATTGAGCCGCATCCCGAGAAGGACTCTCGGGATGCTCTAGATGCGCGAACCGCATCCGTGATTGAGCCGCATCCGGAGAAGAACTCTCCGGATGCTCTTGGTGCGCAGACCTCATCGTGCGTGAATCACCAGCCCCGCCTTGTGCGGGGTTGGTTTCTTTTCGCAAACAAACGCGGCGCCGAGCATGAACTCGACGCCGCGTGCTTGCGATGATTCTGGTCTTGCTTGAACGACTTAGCCGCCAAACATGCCCTTGAGCATGCCTCCAACGCCAGTTTCGGTCTTCATTTCGCTCACCGGTTGAGTCGCGGGCGACGCAGGCGAAACACTCGGCGCTTCTGCCTTCTCAATCACTTCCTCGGTGACAACTTCTTTCACTTCGATTGCTTCGATCGCTTTGTCGGTTGACCCCGATCGCAACATGAAGCCGTCGGAGTAGGAATCCCACGAGGTTCCTCCGCCGGTCGATTCGGATCGCGCTATGGTTCCACCGATAGAGACTTCCACAGCGTCATCGAAGAGAATCTCCATCGTGCGCCGATCGTGCACGCGAACCCAAGCGAAGATGCGGGCTGTTCGCAGCACCATCGCTCCCGCGGGAATGACGTTGACTTCCGCGCGCTTCAACTTGTACTCAATGACGACATCGACATCAGGAACTGCACTCGCGCCCATGCGATCAAGGAGCTTCATGGTCAAAGCGGCATCGGCATTGTTGCCATCGGCAACAGTCGACAGCAACGTGTCGGGAACTCGACCGCCTTGGTCCGGAACGACCGTCGTAGACGCATCAACGAATCCGCGCGCATCGATGGCGTGCTGGAAGAGTGGCTCACGCTCGTATACGTCAGCGCCAGCAGCCAACAAAGTTCGAACGAGCGTGCCGTCCATGAGATCAAGCAGATGTTGATCTTTGAAGTCGTAGATGTGCGCGAGTCCTACTTTGCGATCCGCGTACGCACGCGCGGTGCGAGTGGTGACCGTGCGCGCAAACTGATCGGCAGCACGTCGGAAGAGATCAAAGCTCGACTCCGCTTGCGTCGTCGCGACGCGTACTTTCACCGTGGCGCCGACAGCAGGTGCAGGTTCGGGTGCAGGTGGAGCGTCTGCGCGCACAGCGACGTTCGTACCCGAGGTGCGCTCGAAGCCCATGATGTCAACCGACTTCACGGCGATCCGATAGATGCCTTCCTTGGTGTACGTGTGTTCAACCTGCGCCTTCGCAGCATCCGCAGCGGGGACAGAAACGGTTGGTGATCCGTCGCCAAAGTCAACGGTGACATGTGCGAGTGGAAGACTCGCATCGCGGTATTCATCAATACGCATGTCGAGGAGAATTGGTGTTTCAACCTTCGCGACATAGAGCAGTTGATCGAGAATCGCGTGTGTTTCATAGATATTGATTGGCGAAGGATCGATCGCCTGCGCCGCACGAGCTGCTGCTTCCAGCGTGCTCGGGTCAACGGGTAACACTGGCACTGACCAAAGACCAGGGCGGAGGTCTGCCACAGCAATTGATCGTTCTGCAAAGCCCCAGAATCCAGATGCGTCACGCACAAGTGCACCAATGCGAGCAGATGGTGTTTCGACTTGCGGTCGCCACACGAACGTCTTGCCACGACCAAGTACGATTGGCTGCATGAACGGCTCATCGAGCAAGCTGCCTCGAGGTGATGCCGTTGATTCAGCATTCGAACGAAGTCGGAACCATGCTGGAAGACCGGCGGCGGCGGAGTTTGTCGAAGGGCTCGCGCTGTAATTGGCCGCACCCAATTCTGAAGCATCTCCGAACATGAACCAGGTGGTGTTGTCGCTGCCACCTTCGCAGGTGAGAGTTACCTCATCACCCGCGTAGACGGCCGCGGGGCTCAATGGAGTTTTTGCAGCGAAGCCGATGCTCGGAATCGGCGCACTTGCGACATCGATGACGATTTGCGACTCGTCACCGCGCACGATTTCAATGTCCTTGAACCACCGAACTGGGGGCGTGCCGTCGCTCGGACTCGGAAGATCTACAGAGAGTGTGCCCATCACCCGCAAGTCACTCGCCGATCCGGGTGCGTTGACGAGAAAGCGACGCCACTCGGCTTTGTCGCTCTTCGAGATCGAGCCAAGCATCGTGCCGTTCAACATCAGCACGGTTGCGCTTGGTCGGTTGGTCACCTGCGTGCGCAGTACAGTCCATCCCGCACGTCGCATCTCATCAGCGATTTCATTGCGACAGAGATCGCGAGGCTGCTTGGATTCGTCGAGTTTCTTTCGATCAAACGTCGCGATTCCGCTCGGGCTCGTCACTCCGCCTTATTCAGCGCTTCGACAGTCACCGCCGAGAGTTTGAGTTCAGCGATCGACTTCGCACTGCCGCTCGCGCCTTCGAGTTCCGCGATCATTGGTGCGAGGAACGGGTCGAATTCTTGATGTGGTTCATTGAACCAACGCACGACGCCTTCGACATCGCGAATCTGCAGGGTCGCAAGGCCTTTGAGCGTCACGTTGGAGAGCTTGAGATCTCCGATGGGCGCAGCGATCGCAGAAGACGATGCCATCGCGGAGCCACTCCGCGGCCCACTCGACCCGTTGGGATTTGCGGTGCCGGCGGATGGCGCGTCCGACTTCGTTGTGGCGCCGATGCTGGGAAGCGCGGTCGAAATTGTTCCGCATCCCGCGGCGAAGGTTCCGAGGGTCACAAGGACTGACGCGAACGCGAGTGAACGAGCACACAGAGGCGTGCGGCCATGGGTCACATTGACCCTCACAGGCAGGTGGGTTGGTCGAGAGAGAGCCGATTGAAAACTGTGCATGAAAGCCATCGCATCCTTTCTTGAGTGAAACTCAAAGCATCACGGGACGGGCGACGAAACCCGACTGCGATCACAGCCCATGCGACACAACGAATTGATTCCTGCGCGATGGGTGCAAACTTTGACGCGACGCGGCTGGCACAACCTGACACCATCCGCCTGCACTGGATTGGTGTCAGGTTCTATCTTGCGCCGCATGACGACTCGTCCACGCACTGCTCGTAGCACTCCGACGCAGAAAAGAGGCGTGCAATCCGCTGCGGATGTTCGGCGTCAAGTGGAAGCCGCAAAGCGCCCCGCAACACAGTCCGAGCGCTGCTGGTGGTGCGGTACCGATCCGATCTACGTTGCGTACCACGACACCGAGTGGGGTGTGCCCGTTGTCGATGATCGCGCGCTCTTCGAGAAACTCGTGCTCGACGGCTTTCAAGCCGGGCTTTCGTGGATCACGATTTTGAAGAAGCGCGAAGCGTTTCAGCGTGCGTTCAAACAGTTTGAACCCGAGAAGATCGCGCGATTCACCGAGCGTGACGTCGCGCGCCTTCTGACAGACGACGGCATCATTCGTTCGCGGCTCAAGATCGAAGGAGCCGTGAAGAACGCGCGCGCGTGGCTCGAGGTGATGGAGGCAGGCGACGGCACGTTTCGCGACTTTCTGTGGTCCTCGGTTGATCACCGCACGATCGACCTACAACTTGCGCGCCGTGAAGACATCCGCGCGGAAAGTGCGGAGAGCCGCGCACTTGCGAAGACGCTCAAGAAGCGCGGATTCACATTCTGTGGACCAGTGATTGTCTATGCATTCATGCAAGCCGTCGGCATGTACAACGAGCATCTCGTCACGTGTCCGCGGTATCGCGCGTGTGCGAAAATCGCTCGAACCTAGCGGAGTACGCCGTGCGCATGGGGCATCGCGCAACCGGAAGAAAAGCGCCGAATCCCGTGGAACCTTCACCGCGCAGGCTTGGGAACCACGGGATTCGGACGTTGTCGAACTCAGGACAGCAAGAACCTCGAAGAGGTCAGCCGTGCATTTCGAGATAACACCGCATGTAGCAATAGCGTTGGTGCGGTGTCACTGCTTGGAACGTGAGGAACATGCCAAACGTCGCAGCCGTGTTTGGAAGACCGTTTGATGTTCCAAGCCACGAGACGAATGCTGGATACACCACCGTCGCGTACTCGACGCGAATGCGCTTCGTGAGTTGTGCTGGTGCCAACGGATCCTGCGGTGGTTGCGGCGGCGGTGGGGCGAGACTCTCCGCGATCTCGGCTGGAACCGCGGGCGGTGCATCAGGCGCATTCGCGCGCGCGCCGCTCGTGGCCCACGTCATGGCGACAGCCAACGTCGCCAGGGTTGTAAGGAGAGAGTTGACGGTGAATCGTTGTGTCTGTGATGGTGTTGAGGGAGACATCAGCGAGATCCTTCCATCTGACCGTAAAGCGCCAGAAGTTCGCCAGCATGCTGGCGTGATGCGGGGACTTGACCAAGGACGCCAGCCACGAGCTTTGCTTCGACGGCGTCGAGTGCTCGAGGAGCGATGGCATTTCCAGTGAGTTTGCGACGTCGCTCCGCGTCGAGCTCAAGATGTTGATGTGCGAAGTACCAATTGCTTGTCGCGATTGCGTGCGCACGCAACGTTGCAGAAGCGATTTCAAGCGTCCCACGACGTTGCATTTCATCGCTCAAGAAACGCTTGGCTGTGTTCGCCAATCCAACCGCTGCCCACGCCTTGCGTTCGCCGAGCGCCGGTTCCAACGAGCCTTGTTCACGAGTGATCGCGAGCAATTCGCGGAGTGTGCTCTCGGCCATTTCTGGCGAACAAATGGCATCCAACTCGAGGATGACTGCATCCATCGACGCAGCCATCGTGCCGTAGTGTCGCGTCGCCGAATCTTCTTTCGACGCGAGTTCGTGCACAAGCTCGCGAGCCGCAACGAAATCAGCGCGCGCACTTTCAGCGAGTGGCTTCCAAGCTTCGCAGTTGCCGAGTGGAATCGACGAACGAATCGCGTGGCCGCGCGACCAATGTGCAACTACACGAGCTGCGCGAAGCACATTCGTATCTTTCAACGTCCCGACGTAGTCGAGAACCGACGCTGCGATGCCGAGCGCATGCGTAGGTTGCCCTTGCATGAACAACATGTTCGCGAGACTTGCATCGCAGAGCATCCGCCAGTCGATCGCGACATCATCGAGCACGCACGCTTGACGAAGTCCGCGCACCGCTTCGGTGTACGAACCCATCGCTTCATGCGCATTCGCTTCGACGATCAACGCAGCGGCCTTTCGCGTAGAAGTGTCGGCGACAGCCCCTGCGCGAACAGCGAGGCGCACCGCTTCGGCAAAGTCGCGTTGCATGCGCTTCTCGAGGCTGTCGTTGTAGAGCCGCTTGAAATCGGCGGCCGTGTCTTGCGCAATGGATCGACGCGCGTCGCTCGCGGGTTTGACGAGATGATCGACGACCGCTTCCACCGGCCAATCGAGTGCTTTCGCCAACGCGACCACCAAGTCAATCTTCGGCATTCCACTCTCTGGCACAAGCCGTCCTGGCTGACGTCCAAGTGCGTGTGCGAGTTCCTTCACCGACCAACTTCGATACGTTCGTGCGAGAGCTTGCAATTCCTCCAGCCTTTCACGAGCGAGCGCCTCGCGCGCTGCCTCAAGGCTATTGATCTCATCCGTCAGCATCGTGACTCCGATCTGTCGCGCGCGTTCGCCACCCTGAACGCGTGGACGGGGACAAGTGCGCGCATTCGACGATGCGCTGACGAAGCGTCAATCGTGAAATGCGCAAGTTGCGAAAATGTCGTTTGATTGCGGAAACGTTGGATGAAGCCTCCAGCGTCCGGAAAGCGCAGTGCCGCCGCACGAAGCTCGAGGAGATCGTGCTCATCCGCTCGTTCGAGCACGATTTCGCCGTCGGCTGAGCGCACAGCTTGCTCCGCAAGAATGCAGCGCGCTCGACGTGCGCACGCGAGACGTTCGGCGCGTGGATTGCCGCAGCGCGTCGCGTCATCGAGCATGAATCCCGTTTCAATCACAATTCTGCGCACGCACGCGTCGCGGTAGGGGATGCGCGTGTTGCCGGAATCGGAGTGCGCATGCGCGATGCGTAGAACGCGCAACGCGGTCAGCCCAACGATGGAACTCGTCCACACGTGAGCGATGGAGTCTCCTTGCAGCATCAAGGCTTCGCGATGTCGAGCGAGCATTTCAAGCCGCGAAGTCGCATCGATCAGACCCGCTTTCGACTGTCGCGCGCGTTCGATGATGTCGAGGCTCTTGAGATGAAAGTCTGCGCGTACGGTGAGTGCGTGAACATCAACAGAGTCGCACACAAGCGCGGAAAGTGCGTGACGCGATTCGAGATGCGACGCGTCATGACAACCTTCATCACATGCGCACGAAACGTGATCACGGAGGCACCACGTCTTCGCGAGTTCAGACTCGGCATATCGAGTGAGATCGAGCACAGCTGACAATGCGCATGAAGGTGCGTTGTGTTCGTGATGCAGGTCGCGCGAGCGATCACACCACGCGCCGCGGATTGTTGAAAGTCGCGCAACCAGCGCGGTGCGAACGTTGCTCCGATCTGGCGGAACCACTTCAAGGAGCGAAGCCAGTGCGTGCGCGTTTTCATCGAGATCGGCGCGAAGAACAAGCGCTTCGAAGGACGCGTTGTGCGCTCCACCGTCGATGGAAGTTGGCGTGTGTCCAGTGTGTTCGTGCCTCGCCTCGCGCGCCGCATCGTCTTCCGACGACGCAAGGAGATCAACGACGACGCTTGGAGATAAGCCGAGCGCCCGCGAAAGTTCGATGACGCAATCGAGTGACGGGAAATCACGAGCGCCGAGAATTCCTCGCACGTCACGACCGAGGGCGCGCTGCGCCGCGCGGTGCGAGCAGCCGCACGTATGAAAGAGCAGCGTGTACAACGAGCGCAGGCGATGCGCGCAGATCTCCCGCATCGATTCGGTGGCGGCTTCCTCGGTGGCAGAGGCGAGTGAAGCGGCAGAGTGAGTCGCGTTGCTTTGCACGGGCCGCAAGATGGTGCGGAGAGTCAAGTTTCCAAGCGCGCCTTTT
>JAIXVI010000153.1 GCA_027483065.1 Planctomycetaceae bacterium | reverse complement strand
GGCGGGAAGCCCTGTTCGCGAGCTTTCCGAGACAACTGAATTCAAGGAACTTGAGACCGCGGTAAACGCATGTATTCGTGAGACGCTTCGAGCAGCTTGGAACGTAGAGAACGCTTTTTCTCATCTCTTTCGAGATTCTGCGTCGGGGCGAGAATGTCGTTTTCAGTTGCTTCTGGTGGGTGGTGGTTCCTCGCACGAAGCGATGCGAGAGGTGCTTTCTAAATGGAGATGGCACGCGTTTCATCATGCGCCGCCGACCGCTGTAGGTGCACGGATTCCGTACGCGTTCGGTGTACTTTGGTCTGATGGGTCGGCGGATCACTTGCATCACCCAATGGATGTCGACCATCCCATTCTGGCGGTTGCCTGCGGGCTCACGCAGCAGCCTTGGGACATGCCACGGTTCGACACGCTAGCGCAAGGCAAATCCGGGGGCAGAGTGCCGCCGAAAGACCGTCTTGAGCAAGATTGGTGGGGCGGAAACTAGTGTTGCCAACGCTCCGACAGGCGGCTCTCCGTGATTCCTTTTGCATCGGAAAGAGTCGCTCAATAGGAGCACTGCGGTAGACGCGTATCGGCGCGGTCGGGCCATTGCCTAGATCCGGAAAGTCTCTAGATGTTGATGTGTCCGTTCAAGCGGTGCGTTGAATTGAATCATGCTGAATACCTGATTGAGACAGCCATGACGAATCTCCTATAGAGACGCTATTGCGAGAACTGGCACTCGCAATAGTTGAAGTAAGCGACCGCTATGCCGTCGATTGGCGGATGCTCGTCCAAGCGCGCGATAGACCAATGTCTGAAGTAAAGAATCGGCGCGAAACGTGATGGCTCCGAATTGATGAAAGCGCGTTGGGTGAATGTGAGGTTGATGGAGTAAAGCATGCCCCAACTGGAAGACAGATTTGACATGGCTTCAGTCGACGTGGCTCTTGAAGTTGGAGCAATGAGGTGAGTCTTTCGGGTCGCGACTGCTCATGCAAAGGCCGCAACGAGAACTGCAACAAGTGCAGCGGTAGTGGACTCGCCGAACCTGCGACGTCGGGACGAAAGCAGTTACGGAAACAGCGCCAGCTGGATCGGGGCGATGTTGCGCACTTCAAGACCAAGGCGGATGCGAAGTCGAAGGTCGGGGACGAGCGATTGATCTGCGCACTCTGCGGCTCGTCCGTTCGGCCCGAAGATCTTTGCGCACACGCGGAGTGCATTCACGGTCCGACGCCGCCGCGCAATATGCGCGGATGATCCACGAAGGAGGTTAGTGGGGTGCGCGATTCATGGGTCCGTCGTGGCTCTTTGAGGGGGGTGTATCGTTCGGCGGCTCCATTCACGCGAACGCTTGCAAGCCTCACCCTACCCCGGAAACGCATAGCCAAAGAGCGCGAGTTCGCGCGCACACACGCGTTCGATGATCGCGCGCGACTTCGGCGTGAAGAGCTGCGCAGCGGTCGCGTCTTTTGGGCGAATTCCAGCTTTGAATGTCGGCATGCGCCCAGGTTCCCACGCGATTCCGAGGCGCGCGCAAATCGCTGCCATGTCGTCGGCCATGCGCTCATGACGAATCGTCGCATCGAGCGCGAACTTGCCTTGAATCAGATACTGCGCTTCATCCGTAAGCGGTCCTTCCGCTTCGAGCCAACGTTCGAATTGCGCGCTCTCAGGCAACGTTGCGTCGTGCTTTGTCGGATCTTGCTTGCGGCGAAAGTAGAACGCAGACACCGCTTTTTCAAAGGGATTTCGAATCACGCAGAACTTGAAGTACGCGTTCCACGTCGCTTCGCCGATTTCACGACGAATGTCCGCCGCAGGCATGTGATTCCACCAACGCACGGGCGTGCCGTCGCCCGCGCCACGTCGACCGATGATGCCTTCCCTCGACTCATGCGCCTCGCGCGCGTGACTCTCGGTCCACGCGCCTTCCGCCATGCAGTAGCGCTCGAAGTAGCTTTCGACGCTCGTGCCGCCAGTTTTTGCGGTTTTCGTGTAGATGAATCGGAGTCGGTGGCTGACGAGCATGTCGATACCTTCGCGCAGAAATCAACGAATTGGCACGGTGAGGACAGGTCGCCCATTGGTGCGTTCGGGCTTGACTTGCAAGTCGAAGAGATCGCGCAGCATTGCGAATGCTTGCTTCGTCGTGCGATCGTCTTCGCGAATGAAGTACCACTGGCCCGCATGCAGCACGCTCACGGCTGCATCGCTCGGTGCGCTTGCCGAACGCTCGATCACGAAGACGCTTCGAACGAGTTCGCGCAGACGCTCAGACGTCATGCCCGACTCGAGGCTTGCGAACGCCGCGGAAGCGTTTGCAGCGCGCGGAGGCGCGGGCATCGTGTTGTCACGGCGATCGACGCCGAGCGAGAGCAGTCGCAACACTGCAGAAAGCGAACGCGTGCGAACCGTGAGGAATTCGCCTGGGATTCGATCTTCGATCCCAACGAGTTTCCAATCGCGCGCGATAGGCTCAATGCCGAGGATTTCGCACAACTCGCGCCCATTCGCGTCACTTTGAATGCCGTCGTATGCCGTGAGCACAGGCACGCGCTCGATCGACACAAAGTCGTAGCCCTTGCCATCTTCGCGGAGTTCGAGCACCGAGTTGTCGGTGCGCGCCGACATGATCGACGCCAGCGTGACCGACTCCTTCGGAATCGGCTCCCAATTCCAAATGACTGGAACGCGCACCAAACTCAGCGAAATCAGGCCGCGCCTCTGCAAATCGGAGAAGAGAATGATCGCGCGCGCAAACTTCGAATCTGCGGTCACGATGCCATCGCGCACATTGACATCGAACGACTGCACCGATTGAAAACGCTCGCATGCGAGGAACAAAATCCACGACATCGGATATCCCGCGCTCACCAAGTGTTCCATGCTTTCGACAGGAATCGGCGCCATCATTTCGTTCGCGAGTTGTTCGCCTTGACGCGGCACGAAAGTGAGCGTTGGCGTGTACGAAAATCCAGCGTCCGCCGACGCGCCTTCAAACGCGAGACCTTGGAAATTTGCGCTTGTCCCAACGGCCGCGCGATACGTCGTCGAGGTGTTGATCTGAGTGACCGACACCCACTGTGTTGGTTCATCATGCGCGAGGCGCACGAGATTCAGCAACATCTGCCGATCCATCGCATCTGCAACGGCCGTGTTGAAGGCGGCGTGGTCGTTTTCGAGTTGCTTGCCCGCGAGTTGGCTGCAGCCAGAAGTTGCGAGCGTGAAACTCACGAAAAGCGCGGAGGCGAGAACGTGTCCAACGGAAAGTGGTCGCATCGTTGCACTGTAACGCCTGACACTGAGCGATACGCGCGCAAGATGCAAGGTCGTTTGGCGAGTGGACGGGTGGATACGCGCAAAAACGCAACGAAAAAGGCCTCAGACGGGAGTCCGAGGCCTTCAAGTTCATTCGTCGAGTTGACCGTCGCGTCAACTCAGTAGGTCACAGCGCCGAAACGGCCGAGGATGATGCCAAGGTCGTTCGCGTCGACAACGTTGTCGCCGTTGAGGTCACCGAACAACGGATTCGGGATGCCCCACCAACCGATCAGGATGCTGACGTCTTGTTGATCGATGACGCTGTTGAGGTTGAGGTCGCCGATCTTGTATTCGCAAACGTCGAGGATCTGGTCGTTGTCCCAGTCCATCGCGCCGTTGGAGATTTCGGTCGTGTCTGGCGTGCCGTTCGAATTGCAATCAAGCGCGGTCATCGCTGCGATGAACGGGATGTACGGCTTGATGGGTTCTTCCGTGTAGGTATTGATTTCCGCGATCGTGGACTCTGTCGGCTCTGGAACCCACGTGTTGGTGGCTTCGACCTTGCGCTCAACCTTCGGAGCAGTGACCGTCTTCGTGACGGTGTTGGTCACCGCGGTGACGCGACGCTTCGAGCCAGTGGCGGAGAGCGGGGCAGTGTCGGCGGTTGCGATGGTGGCAACGGTTGCCGTCACGAGTGCTGCAGCAATGGCGACAGACTTGGGGTTCTTGAGCGACTGTGTCATGAAATGTGTCTCCAGATGGGAGTTTTCAGCGGAGTGAGCCGTGCGACGACCCAATCGCACCGCGCTCCGCCAGTTGTTGGCAGATCGTTTCTGTCGACGTGTGGGTCTTCGATCCGGCTCAATAATCACCTTGGGGGCCAAGATCGATGCGGAGGTTCGAATTGCTCTCGGGGTTGGATTCAGCGTCCGATGCGTTGCAAGCAACTTGTAGGGGTCGTGGGTTGCGGCTATCTTCTTCGGCCCGAGTCCTTTCGGTTGTTCGGGGTGTAGCTCAGCTTGGTAGAGCGCTTGCTTCGGGAGCAAGAGGCCGCAGGTTCAAATCCTGTCACCCCGACTGAAAACGCCGCTGGGCGAGGCTTGCAGCCTCGCCCGCGCGCGTTTTTGCGTCGGTGTGTGCGTGTGCGCTGCGCTCGCAGGCGAGCTTGGCGCACCCGCGGGGCTGCGTCGCTTCGCTCCGCATCCCGCAGTCTTAGACTTCGACGTTGTCGAAGTAGCAAATCCTGTCACCCCGACTGAAAACGCCGCTGGGCGAGGCTTGCAGCCTCGCCCGCGCGCGTTTTTGCGTCGGTGTGTGCGTG
>JAIXVI010000249.1 GCA_027483065.1 Planctomycetaceae bacterium | reverse complement strand
GGCAGCGTGCGAATGTTCCTGCGGAGCGGCACCACATGGACTGCGCAGCAGACGCTGACGGCGAGCGACGGGGCGGCGGGAGACTTCTTCGGCTCTTCCGTCTCGCTCTCGGGCGACACGCTCGCGGTCGGCGTGTTGTACGACGACGTTGGCGCAAACGTCGACCAGGGCAGCGTGCGGGCGTTCGTGCGGAGCGGGAGCCTGTGGACTGCGCAGGCGACGCTGACGGCGAGCGACGGCGCGGCGTTTGACTACTTCGGCTTCTCCGTCTCGCTTGATGGCGACACGCTGGCGGTCGGCGTGCGGTACGACGACGTTGGCGCAAACAGCGCCCAGGGTAGCGTGCGGGTGTTCGTCCGAAGTGGGAGCACGTGGGCGGCGCAGGCGACGCTGACGGCGAGCGATGGCGCGGCGAACGACGAGTTCGGCTACTCGGTTTCGCTCGATGGCGACACGCTGGCGGTCGGAGTGCTGAATGACAATGTCGGCACCAACTCGGATCAAGGCACCG
Source organism: Planctomycetaceae bacterium (assembly GCA_027483065.1). Taxonomy (GTDB): domain Bacteria; phylum Planctomycetota; class Phycisphaerae; order Phycisphaerales; family SM1A02; genus QWPT01. Next base: position 2,056 of record JAIXVI010000249.1, on the reverse strand, counting down.
TGCGGATATTCGTGCGGAGCGGCAGCACTTGGACTGCGCAGGCGACGCTGTTGGCGAGCGACGGTGCGGCGAACGACCTGTTCGGCAACTCCGTCTCGCTTGATGGCGACACGCTGGCGGTCGGGGCGGATTTTGATGATGTCGGTAGTGTCAGCAACCAAGGCAGCGTGCGCATCTTCGGCAATTACCGCGTCTTCAACGACACGACGAATGTCGGTTTCACGAGTCTCGCATCCGCGATCGCAGGCTCGTCTGCAGGCGCACGTCTCATCGTCGGCGCGCCCGCCTTCAACGAGGCCGACGGCATCGTCGACGCGTCGCAGAAGCGCTTCAACTTCGTCGCCGTCGAGCCGATCGTGATCAACGCGACCACGCTCATGTCCGTTGCCACGAACACGGTCTTCGAGCGTTCGCTTGATGTCGCAAGCGCGGGGCTCACCGTGAACGGCGACCTCGCGGCGCCGCTCAACGGCACGGTCACCTTCGAACAACTCTCGGTCGGCACCGGCGGACAGTTCCTGCAGCGCGGGTCGACGATTCTCGTGAACCAGAACCTCGCGTCGACTTCCGGCGGCATCTGCTACTTGCAAGGTCCGATCCTCGCGGAAGCGGTCACGACGGCAGTCGGCGCACAAAACCGCTGCGCGGGTGACACCGACGTCTTCGCGAACTACACGAACGCCGGCACCACGATCGTCCAGCGCGGCATCCTCTACATCTACGGCACGCTCACAAACACGGGCACGTTGACCGGCGAAGTCGATACGAACTTCATGCCGCCAGCGCCTGGCGATGGCTACTCGATCGGCGGCGACTACGCGGTCGACGCAGCGTCTTCGATCGTCTTGCCTGATCCAGTGTGGTGGCTGCGCGTCGGCGGCAGCTTCGACATGGCGATCAACAGCGCATCGCGCTTCGTGATGGATCAAGCGACGCTTGAGATGACAGGTATCGGCGATAGCGCGGTGCAGTCACTCGAGGTCTTCGCGCGCGATTTCGGCGCGATCGACGACGGCTTCGCGACGACGAACTATCTCGTCGGCGCGCTGCGCATCCGCGCAGGCGCAAATGTGTCGCTCGAAGACAACCACAACAACGCGCCGGGGAAGACGGCCGAAGCGATCTACACGAATGAACTCTTCGTGCCCGCAGGCGCAACGCTCACGACGAACGGCTACCGGATCTACACGCGCACGGCGACGATCGCCGGCACGGTCTCGAACCCTGCTGACATCATCGTGGTGCCCGACGCGCCGCCGTGCCCGGCGGACCTCTTCCCAGACGGGATCGTGAGTGCCGCAGACCTCAGCATTCTGCTCGAGCGCTGGGGGCCGTGCAGCGGCTCCTGCATCGCCGACATCGACGGCGACGGTCAAGTTGGCGCGTCGGATCTCGCGACGCTTCTTGCCTCGTGGGGCCCTTGCGCGGCGAATTGAACGCGTGTGCGTGACAAATCGTGCAACCAACCCGCGGGGCGCATCATGCGATGCGTCCCGCGGCTTCTTCATCGGACCCAAAAAGACAACGCGAGGCCATTGCTGACCTCGCGTGTCTTCAGTCGGGCTAGCGGGATTTGAACCCACGACCTTTTGACCCCCAGTCAAACGCGCTACCAAGCTGCGCTATAGCCCGAGTGGGGCGGGGAGAATACCACGGAAAGGCTGCCTCCGCACTCTTCGCGATGCGAGCCGAAACGAGCGGTTTGCGCGGTTATCCGGCTCGATCTGAGTTGCCGCGTCGACGCAGTTCCGCCTGCAAGTCTTCCAACATCGCCTCCATGCGCGCAAGCCGTTCGATGAGCAACGTCACATGCGCTTGCTCCGCGCCGGGCGCGTGCAAACTCGGCAGAGGTGACGTGGTTGCACGCGGTGCGTCGGAAGTCGGCGCGGACGTCCGACGCTCCGCTGAAGTCCCACGCTCCGCCACATCGTTTTCGCCGCCAGGCATCTCGCTCATGCTGTTCACAATCACGCCGACGAGCAAGTTCAAGAAGATCATCGTGCCCGACAGAATGAAACTCACGAAGTAAAGCGGTGCCACGATTGGTGACGCGACG
>JAIXVI010000087.1 GCA_027483065.1 Planctomycetaceae bacterium | reverse complement strand
CTTCACGGCTTCAAACGGCATGACCGCGTCACTGCATCAGAGGCGCGCCACGTTAGAAACTCATCACCGCGTTCACGCCGAGCGCCAGCGCCGGATCAACGTCAGGGCTTCCGCCGGGGTTCACGATGAGTTGCATGCCCGGTTGAAGCATGAGGCCCGGCCGCACTTGGATGCCGTACGACGCTTCGAGCGTCATCTCGAAGAGTTGCACGTCAACGGTCGGGTCGGTGAGTTGCTCTTCGCGCTGCGCGCTGCGTAAATCACTGCTGAATGCGCCGTACGCCACGCCGAGTGAGAGGAAATCCTTCGGACGACTTTCAAACGGACCGTACGCCACCAAGCCCGTGCTGAAGAAGTACGGCATCGCACTCACTTCTTGGTCGGGCGCGACAACGATGCTGCCGAAGATGCCAAGATGACGTTCATCCGATGCGCCGCCAAATCGAACGAGCATCTGATCGCCAACGACGTAGAAGCCGTAGCGGCCGGAACCCTCGTCGGTCGAGCCAAACTCCTCGACCTCACCGCCGAGCACGTATCCGCCGAACTTGAGATTGCCAGGCAAACCCGCATCGCCTTCTTTCTGGTTGAAGCGAAAGCCGACTTCACCCACACCAAACGGCGGACCTTCGAACGAGAAATCGAGGCCGTGCTCATCAGCGAGCGCTGCGGTTGGATTGCCGTCGTAGATCGCGCCCATCACGTAGAACTCATCGGCGGGCTCGACCTTGACGCGCGCGCCCCAGGTCGTGGCCGGATAGCCGAACGGCCCGGGCGCGTTGTAGAAGATCGCAAACGGAATCGCGTTGAACGCGACCGAGGTGAATGCGCGGAAGTACTCGGAACCCGCGAATTCCTCGCCGTACAACGCATCGAGCGAGAAGCGCCCGCCGCGAATACTCAGCTTCTCGCCGAAGAACGCTTGCGTGTACGAGAGATTGGTGAGCCGTGCGCCTTCCGGCGCGACGTCGGACGACTGAATCGGGAACACATTGCCGACGTAGTCCTGCGTGAGTTGGGTTCCGAAGTTGACGGAGAACCCAACATCGAACTCGCCACCGGGCAGCGCGAATGCGCGCTCGGTGTCGATGCCGAGATCCGCGCAGAACATGCTGTACGTCGCGAATCCTTGCTTCTTGCCGCCCGTCGGATTGCCGTACGGATCGGTGATCAAGAGGAATTGAGGATCGATCCCCATCTCCCACAACGCCGTGCGCGCTCCACCCCAATCACCGAGCAAGTAGTTCGATTCGAAGTTCTTGCGCACGGCATCGATCTCCGCCGCTGTGTAACGCGATGGAGCATCGACCGCGACGGCCGGTGACGAACCCGTTGCGTCCTGCGCGTAGACAGCAGCATCACACATGAGGCTCGCAACGCAGCCAGTCAGCGCGACAGAAGGCGCGACGAAAGGCGCGACCACAGAGCCAACTCCTCCACGTGACGCCCGAAGGACGCCACGTGGAGGAGTGATGTGCGGACGACGTGCAAACACGATCGCGGGTATCGACATGGTTTACACGAGCTTTGCGTAGGTCGGCTTGTAGACGTGCGAACGAATCAACGCCTCCATGTCGGCAGGTCGAGCGATGCCCGCCAGTCCGAGATCGAAGACCAACTTCGCCACACGCGCGGCGGTCTTGATTTCGCACTCGAGAATGTTCGACTGCAGCGGGTACAGCAGACCTTGCTTGAGGAGTTCGGGCGAAACCTGATCGGCGACTGCACTCGCCGCTTCGATAAACATCGAATCGGTGACGCGCTTCGCTTCGGTCGCGTAAATCGCCATGCCCACTGCTGGGAAGATGTAGAAGTTGTTCGCCTGGCCGGGGAGGAACGTCTGTCCGCCGAACTGCACTGGCGAGAACGGCACACCTGCGGCGTAGATCGCCTTGCCATTCGACCAGCGATACGCCTGCTCCGCGGTGCACTCCGCGTGATCGGTCGGATTCGAGAGCGCGAGGATCACTGGGCGCTCGTTCACACGCGACATCGCCTCGATGACCTTCTGATTGAACGCGCCACCGATGGTGCTGACGCCGATGATCGTCGTCGGCTTGATGCTTTCGATCGCGGCGACGAAATCACGCGTCGGTGCATGCGCATGCGCATAGGGACGCTGGAAGTCGTAGAGATCGGTACGCGTCGACTCCAGCAGGCCGTTGACGTCGAACATGTGGACGCGCGATTGCGCGTCCTTGAGCGTCATCCCCTGCTGCACGAGTGCCGAGCAGAGGAGATTCGCAAGACCAATGCCTGCCGAGCCCGCACCAAGGAAGAGATACTTCTCATCCTTCAACTGCGTGCCCTTCAACTTCGTTGCGTTGATCATGCCGGCAAGCGTGATACCCGCAGTGCCCTGCACGTCGTCGTTGTAGACGCACGCCTTGTCGCGGTAGCGCTCGAGGAGGTGGACTGCGTCAACGCCCGTCCAATCCTCGAAGTGGATGCAGCACTTCGGGAAGACTTCCTGCACTGCTTCGACGAATTCATCGACGAAGGAGTAGAGCTCTTCGGTCGACGGACGACGCTCGCGCAGACCGAGGTAAAGCGGATCTTGGAGATACTGCTCGTTGTTGGTGCCCGCGTCGAGGTACATCGGCATGAGACCTTGCGGTGGAACCGCAGCCGCAGCCGTGTACAGCTGCAACTTGCCGATCGGAATACCCATGCCGTTCGCGCCGAGATCGCCGAGGCCGAGGATGCGACCACCGTCGGTCACGCAGATAAAGCGAACATCCTTCACAGGCCAGTTGCGCAGGACTTCCTTCACGTGTCCGCGACGCTTGATCGAGAGATACATGCCGCGCGGGCCGCGGAAAATGTGGCCGAACTTGAGGCACGCCTCACCGATCGTTGGGTCGTAGACGATTGGGAGGAAACGCGCCGGATCTGACATCACGGTGCGATAGAAGAGCGTTTCATCATGATCGAGCAGATTCATGAGGTAGACGTATCGATCGAGATCGGTCGTCTTATGCGAGAGCTGCAGCATCACGCGACGCAGCTGCAAGTCTTCCGACTCAGTCGTATCTGGAACGAGACCGACGAGCCCAAGCGCTTGACGCTCCGCTTCGGTGTACGCCGTCGACTTGTTGAGAGCTGGATCGTGGAGGAGGTCGACGCCGCGCTTCGTGGATGGATTGGAATTCGTGTTCGTCATAGTCGTCACTGAGTGCTTGGAGACTTGGTGAAATCGATGTGGGATGGATGTGGAATGGATGTGTCTGCGTCGTGCGACGCGCCGATCAACTGACCGCAACGTACGGCGCGACCATCTTGCGCGGATCAACAATGCGATCGAACTCTTCGCTCGTTACAAAGCCGAGTTTGAGCGCGGCTTCCTTGAGCGTGAGATCATTGTCGAGCGCGTAGTGCGCGATCTTCGAAGCCTTGTCGTAGCCGATCACTGGCGACAACGCGGTGACGAGCATGAGCGAACGCTCGACGTACTCGCCGATCTTCTTGAGATTCGGCTTGGTGCCCTCGACGAGGAATCGACGGAAGTTCGTGGTGCCATCGGTGAGCAGGCGAATCGACTGCATCACGTTGTGAATGATGAGCGGCTTATAGACGTTCATCTCGAGATAGCCGCCCGCGCCGCCGAAGCCGACCGCCACGTCGTTCGCCATGACTTGCACGGAGAGCATCGTGAGCGCTTCGGCCTGCGTCGGGTTGACTTTGCCGGGCATGATCGACGAGCCCGGCTCGTTCGCGGGAATCACGAGTTCTGCGAAGCCGGCGCGCGGACCGCACGACATCAGTCGCACGTCGTTGCCGACTTTGTAGAGCGTGACCGCGAGTGTGCGCATCGCGCCCGACAAGTGCACCAGCGCGTCATGGCCACCTTGCACGCAGAACTTGTTCGGCGCGGTCACAAAGGGAAGCCCCGTCAATTTCGCGATGTTTGCTGTAGCGGCTTCGGCGAACCCAGGGGCGGAGTTGATCCCCGTGCCCACAGCTGTACCGCCAAGCGCGAGTCGATACACGCCGACAAGTGCGTCTTCGATGCGCTTGATGTCGTCATCGATCGCTGCCGCATACCCCGACCACTCTTGTCCGAGCGTGAGCGGCGTCGCATCTTGCATGTGCGTGCGACCAATCTTGATGACGTCCTTCCATTCGGTGGCCTTCGCGGAGATCGCGTCACGCAGCATCGTGAGCGCCGGAAGCAGATCACGCTTCGCATGCACCGCTGCCGCGATGTTCATCGCCGTCGGAAACGAATCGTTCGACGACTGCGACATGTTGACGTGGT
>JAIXVI010000218.1 GCA_027483065.1 Planctomycetaceae bacterium | reverse complement strand
GCGCCGCTTGGGATGCCGCGCGCGGAGCTCACGCGCGCCATCTTTGAGAAGGTGCCGGAAGACTTGCGCACGTTGCGTCGCACGATGACCGAAGCGGATTGGGATCGGCTCAAGCGCTATGTCGTCCTCTCGAAGGATCTCAACGCGGAGCAAATCGATGCGCTCGCGGCCGCGCGCAAAGAAAGCGGTCCGACTGGCATTCTGCGCGGCGCACACGTCGAAACGCGGCCTGAGCGCATTCTGCCGTTCGGCGACACCGCTGCGGCACTCATTGGTTTCGTCGGCTTTGATGCGCCGCGTGACCCCGTCACGAAAGAGCCACTCGGTGGCGAACGCGTGCGCGGATTGAGCGGCATCGAGTCGAGCGCCGACAAGCGACTCGCATCGACGCCTGGCGAAACAGCGACCATCGTCGACAGCACGGGTTCTGTGATGGCCGTGCCTGCGAGCAGTCACTTCCCCGGTGCGGCTGGCCTTGATGTGCGACTCTCGATTGATGTCGTCATCCAAGAGATCGTCGAGCGTCGACTTCGTGAGACGGTCGCGAAATCGAATGCTGGTGGCGCGCGCTGCATCGTGGTCGATGTCGAATCCGGTGAAGTCCTCGCGGCGTACGACATGCTGCGTACAGGCTCGCCCTATGCGCAAGCGGTCTCCGACAAGTTTGCCGCACAAGATCCGCGACTCGCGCGCTTGCGTTGGGTGACGGATCCGTTTGAGCCAGGCTCGATTTTCAAGCCGTTCGTATGGGCTTGGTCGCTTGAAATCGGCAAAGCCCGCGCGAGTGAAACGATTCATCTTCCCGATGGGCCGCTCACGATCGTCGATGGTCGTGCGCGCCGCACGATTCGCGAAGCACACTCCTCGAGCTACGGCACGAAGACGTGGCGCGAATGCCTCATCAAGTCGGTGAACGCCGGCATGGCAACCGTCGCGATGCGTATGACGAACGACGAAATGATGAATTGTCTGCGTTCGTTCGGATTTGATCGCGCGACGGGCATTGGCTTCAAGGCCGAAACGCGCGGCATTCTTCCGCCGAAAGACGAGTGGACGAACAAGACGCGCGCGCTCGCGTCGGTGAGTTTCGGTCAGGGCATCGCAGTGACGCCGCTGCAACTGGTGCACGCATTCACCGCGTTCTGCCGCGATGGCTCGATGGTGCCACTGTCGCTCGCGCCGCTTGCCGATGATTCGCTGAGCGGTTCGCAGCCGGTGCTTTCACCGAAGATCGTCGCGGAAACGCGCGCCGTGATGGAAGACGTCATTCTCGAAGGCACAGGCAAGCGCCTCAAGAACATCCTTCGCTACACGGCGTTTGGAAAGTCGGGCACCGCGCAACTCGTGAATCCAAAGGGCGGCTACTTCCAAGATCGTTACATGTCGAGCTTCTTGCTTGGCGCGCCGTTCGATCGCCCCGAACTCGCGATCCTCGTCACCATCGAAGATCCCGACAAGTCAAAGGGCGTCACCGGCGGTGGCGCGCTCGCTGGCCCGTGCGCTGCGGAAATCATGAACGAAGCGCTTGAGTATCTCGGCGTGCCGCAGACGGGCGAACTCGTGTACGGCGAGAAGAAGAACGCGACCAAGAACGGCATTGCTGTCGCGAACTAAGTCTCGGCGTGCTGCAGCAATGCGCGCGGCGTGACACCGTGCAGCGTGAACGAAATCCGTGCATGGAATCAACGTGCGCTCATACGCTGACGCGCGAACTTTTTGCGAAGAAAAACCCCGCGCGATCGTCGCGCGGGGGCTCTTTGATGTGAGTGTGACTCGGGGCGCAGTCGCGGTTGCGTTGCGCGGACTCAGGCTCGTTCTCACGCAAACAGCAGGCGCTCGGGCTTCTCGATCATGTCCTTGATGTGGACAAGGAAGCCGACCGCCTCGGCGCCATCGATGATGCGGTGGTCGTAGCTGAGCGCGAGGTACATCATTGGGCGCAGCGCGACTTGGCCTGGGTTCTTCGGATCTTCGACCGCGCGCTTCTTGATCGCGTGCATGCCGAGAATCGCCGATTGCGGCGGGTTCAGAATCGGCGTCGACATGAGCGAGCCGTAGACGCCGCCGTTCGAGATCGTGAACGTGCCGCCGGTCATTTCGTCGACGGTCAGCTTGCCGTCCTTCGCGCGGAGGGCGAAGTCCTTGATCGCCGATTCAACACCGGCAAACGACAGCGCTTCCGCGTTACGAAGCACCGGAACAACGAGGCCCTTCTCGGTACCAACAGCGACCGCGATGTCGGAGTAATCGTGGAACTCGATCTCGGTGTCTGCGCCTTGACCGACGATGTACGCGTTCACGCGCGGGTACTTCTGAAGCCCGCTCACGGCTGCCTTTACGAAGAAGCTCATGAAGCCGAGGCCGACTCCGAAGCGCTTCTCAAACGCGTCCTTATGTTCGGTGCGAAGGCGCATGACTTCGGTCATGTCGCACTCGTTGAAGGTCGTGAGCATCGCCGCAGTGTGCTGTGCATGCACGAGACGCTCGGCGATCTTCTGACGAAGCTTCGTCATCTTCTCGCGACGAACGCTGCGCGAGCCAGCGACGGGCGCGGCTGCGACGCGAACCTTCGGCTCGGTTGAACTCGGCGCAGGCGCCGCAGCTGCGGCAGCTGGCGTCGATGCGGTGGTGGCCGCGAGAACGTCATCCTTCATCACGCGACCCGACGGGCCAGTGCCCGCGATCGCAGCGATGTCGACGCCCTTTTCGGCAGCGACTTTCTTCGCAACACCCGAAACCTTACTTCCACCAGAGGAAGCGCCCGCACTAGCACCAGAGGGAGCGCCCGCAGGCGCGACCGCTCCAACACCAGCGCCCGCAGGCGCGACCGCTCCAACACCGGCGGCCGCTCCAACATTCGGCCTTGCACCCGTCGTATCGATCGCCGCAACCACCGTGCCGACCTTGATGCCGTCACCCTTCTTGGTGACGATCTTCAGCGCACCAGCCGCGGGCGCGCGCAGTTCAAGCGTCGCCTTGTCCGACTCAATCTCCGCGAGCAATTCGTCTTTCTCGACGTATGCGCCGTCGTCCTTGAGCCAGCCGCTCAGTGAGACTTCAGTGATGGATTCGCCGGGAGATGGGATGGTGATATCGACTGCCATGTCGGTTGCTTTCCAAGTTCGTGTGTCTTCGCGGTCAATCTGCCGAGCAACGAGGACTCACGTCCGGTGAGACGCGCCATCGCTGCGCTGTTCAAACTTCTGCCTTCCGTACTTCCGCGTCGCTTACTTCTGCGTCGCTTCCTTCTTGCTGCCAGGGCCTCCCGCAGGACCATCGCCAGCCTTCGCGGCGCCGATCGCTTCGGTGAGAATCTTGTCTTGCTCGATCGCGTGTTGCTTCTGGCTGCCAACCGCGGGGCTCGCGCTGTCGGTGCGGCCGATGTAATCGACATCGATCGCGAGCAGTTCCTTCAGTTGTGTTTGTGCGAAGCGATACGCGCCCATGTTGCGCGGCTCTTCTTGCACCCACGCGAACTTCTTCGCGTTTGGGTACATCGCGAGCACCTTCGTGAGCGCGCCGTCGGGGAACGGGAAGAGTTGCTCGAGTCGCACGATGGCGGTCGTGGTTTGGCCGCTCTTCTCGCGTTGCGCGGCGAGTTCGTGATAGATCTTGCCCGAGCAGAGAAGCACCTTGTTGATCGAATCTTCGCCGCCCTTCGCGATGCCGACATCAGGCAACACTTGACGGAAGTGACCGTGCACGAAGCCTTCGACGCGGCTGACCGCGGCGGGGAGTCGCAGCATCGACTTCGGCGTCATCACGATGAGTGGCTTGCGGAAGCCTTGCTTCACCTGCTTGCGAATGAGGTGGAAGATTTGCGCCGAGGTCGTTGGGTAGACGACCTGCATGTTGTCGTCGGCGCAGAGCTGCAAGAAGCGCTCAAGACGTGCGCTCGAGTGCTCGGGGCCTTGGCCTTCGTAACCGTGCGGAAGCAGCATGACGAGACCCGTCGAGCGCTTCCACTTCGCTTCGCCCGAAGCGATGAACTGATCGATGATGACTTGCGCGCCGTTGACGAAGTCGCCGAACTGCGCTTCCCAAATCACGAGCATGCGCGGGTCGCCGAGCGAGTAGCCGTACTCAAATCCGAGCACGGCGTTCTCGGTGAGCGGCGAGTTGTGCACGCAGAATCGCGCTTGCTTCTCAGCGAGCGTGTTGAGCGAGCAGAAGCCCTCGTTCGTGTCTTGGCAATTCACCACCGCGTGGCGATGGCTGAATGTGCCGCGCTCGACATCTTGACCCGAGAGACGCACTGGGTGACCTTCTTCGAGGAGCGATCCGTAGGCGAGAAGTTCCGCGAGCGCCCAGTCGATTTGTCCCGAGGCAATCGCGCTCGCGCGACCTTCGAGCAATCGCGCGACGGTCTTGTGCACGGTCGCGTGATCCGGTGTCTGCGCGAGAGCCTTCGCGAGCGTATCGAGCTTCTCCAATGCGACGCCCGTTTGCACGGGTTCGTGTGAGTACTGACCGCTCACGCCCGCCCAAACATTGCGATATGGATCGATGACCGGATCGATCGGTTGCTTCTTCGCGGCGCTTTGCGCTTCGTCCATCACGGCGACGCGTGCGGCGAGCATCGATTCGACTTCGGCGTCGGTGATGACACCTTCGGCCGTGAGTTTCGTGCGATAGGTCTTGAATGCCGGACGCGCCTTCTTCACGCGCGCATAGAGCAGCGGCTGCGTGAACATCGGTTCGTCGGTTTCGTTGTGGCCGCTCTTTCGATAGCACCACATGTCGACCACGATGTCGTGGCCGAAGGTTTGACGCCAATCGATCGCGAGTTTCGCAGCCCACGCGCACGCTTCGGCGTCGTCGCCATTGACGTGGATGATTGGGCACTCGTAACCCTTCGCGAGGTCGGTGCCGTATTGGCCGCCGAAGGTGTCGCGTGGATTCGTCGTGAAACCAACTTGGTTGTTCACGATGAAGTGGATCGTTCCACCGACGGTGTAGCCGTCGAGGAGCATCATGTTGAAGCACTCAGCGACGATGCCTTGACCTGGGAACGCGGAGTCGCCGTGGATGATGACGGGCACGACGGCCTTGCGCACTTCATCGCCCAAAAGGCGCTGTTTTCCGCGGCAACGGCCCATCACGACAGAGTTCACAAACTCAAGGTGCGATGGGTTTGCGGCGAGCACGACGCGGAGCTTTTGCCCGGTCGAAGTCGAGTGCTCGTTCGAGTAACCCATGTGGTACTTCACGTCGCCGCCGCCCGACGCGAACGCTGCCGTCCACGCCTCGTCAAACTCGGTGAAGATCTGCTGCAAGTTCTTGCCGACGATGTTCGCAAGCACATTCAAGCGGCCGCGGTGCGCCATGCCGAACGTGAATTCCTGCACGCCGAGCGCGGGACCCGTCTCGAGCACGGCATCGAGCATCGGGATGAGCGACTCGCCGCCTTCGAGGCCGAAGCGCTTCTTGCCGACGTAGCGATTCGCGAGGAAGTTCTCGAAGCTGTCTGCCTCAAGAAGTTTCGAGAGAATGCGCTTCTTCTGATCGGCCGAAAACTGCGGGCGATTGCGCGTACCTTCGAGGCGCTTCGCGAGCCATGCGCGGCGCTCGGGGCATGCGATGTGCATGAATTCAACGCCCATCGAGCCGCAGTAGGTTTGCTCGAGGCAAGACACGATTTCGCCGAGCGTCGATGGATTGTCGAGTGGCAGCGTGCCTGGATCGAATGCGCGCGAGAGTGCATCGTCGCCGAGGCCGACTGCTTCAAGCGTCAGCATCTCGGGGAACGGGCGCGTGGTGCCGAGCGGATCGAGTTGCGTCGCGAGGTGACCGAACGTGCGGTAGCGATGGATGAGTTCATCCACCTTGCGTTGAGCGGTCGCGGCTGCGGCCGCTCCCTCGGGAGCCGATCCGTGTTGAGCCGTCGAAAGCGAAACGTTGCGGTCGACCACTGCAACGCTGGTCGAACTTGCAGTTGGCGCGCTCGCTTCTTTCGAAAGGCCGAGTTCAAATCCGCGGAAGAAGTTCTTCCACTCGGCTGGAACCGAGTCGGGGTTGGTCTGGAACTGCGCGAAAAGTGACTCGACGTAGTCCGACTGCCAGCCGTTGACCGACTGAGGTGCGGGGGGGAAGGAACCATCCGTGCTGGCACCCGTGTGGGCCATCGCTTGAACTCCAGTTTCAGCAACTCAGTTTCATCACCTCTGGCCTGGCGAAGCCTCGCAAGAACCAGTCGACGTGCGGCAGCGCGCCGTGGACAGCGCGAAGTGGGGCGATTCTACGAGAAAGGGCGCGTTTTTTCAGGCCGCGCGGCGTGCTTTAAACCGCGCTGATCGGGTCGACGTCGACGGCGAGTTCTTCGCCGAGTTTGAGAAGCCCGCGCGAACGGGCTTCCGCCAAGACGCGCGAGATTTCCGCGGCGCTGTCGGCGGTCAGTTCGATCTGGCGCCGGTACTTGCCGGCGATCCGCGCGATCGGGCAGATCGACGGGCCGCGAACCTCGACCGCGCCCGAGAACGAGCGCAGCGCGTCCGCGAGTTGGGAGGAGCGATTGGCACACTCGGTCTCGCCGGGGTGCCGCACGATCAGCCGCGCGAGGCGGCGGTAGGGCGGGCGGCCGGACTGCTTGCGATCTTCGAGTTCCTGTAGGGCGAAGCGCTCGAACTCGTGGCTCGCGGCGAGCCGGATCGCGGGCGTGTCTGGCTCGAAACTCTGGATGATCGCGCGGCCGGGCTTCTCGCCGCGACCCGCGCGACCTGAGACTTGCGAAACGAGTTGGAAGGTGCGTTCGGCGGCGCGGAAATCGGGAAGCGCGAGCGCGGGATCGGCGGAAATCACGCCGACGAGCCGCACGTTCGGGAAATCAAGCCCCTTTGCGATCATCTGCGTGCCCATCAAGACACGCACGTCGCCGCGACCGAACCGTTCGAGCGCGTCGTGGAAATGCGCGGCGGTCTGCATCGTGTCGCCGTCGACGCGGAGGAGCGTTTCGCCTTCGATCAAGCTCGGGAACGTGCGCGTGAGTTCCTCTTCAACGCGCTGGGTGCCGAGGCCAAACACCGTCACAGGCTTGCCGCAATCGGGGCATTTTTGCGGGAGCATCTGCTCGGCGAGACAGTGGTGGCAGCGCACGTATCGACGGCGGATTTCGCCTGCGCCATCGACGTGACAGACCATGCCGGCGTCGCATTCGGTGCAGGTGAGCATCCAGTCGCAGCGGGGGTCGGTGCAGGCGATGTAATTCGCGTAGCCGCGGCGATTGAGGAGGAGGAGAACTTGCCCGCCGTCGGCGAGCGTGACACGCATCGCGTCGCGCAAGGTCGCGCCGATCAGGCTCGGGCGTTTCTCGTTCACGAGTCGGCGTTCGGCGCCGAAGTCGACGACCGCGACCTTCGGGACGTTGAGGCCAGGCGCCCGCTTCGTAAGGCGATGCAGCGTCGAAATCTTGCGCTCAACTGCGTTCATCCAGCTCTCGAGGCTTGGGGTCGCGGAGCCAAGAACGATCGGGCATTTCGCGAGTTGCGCCCGGCGAATTGCGGCATCGCGGCCGTGGTAGCGCGGCGCGGAATCCTGCTTGTAGCCAGGCTCGTGTTCCTCGTCGACGACGATGAGGCCGAGTGTGCCATCGGGAATTGGGGCGAAGATCGCGCTGCGGGCGCCGACCACCACATCTGCGCCACGGTCCGCGCCGCCTTCTGCCCCACCTTCCGCAAGGAGCGTCCACTGCTGATTGCGCTGCGCTTCGGTGAGACCTGAGTGGAGGACAGCGACCTTTGCGTCCTTGAGACGCGCCGCGATACGTCCAACCGTCTGCGGTGTGAGTGAGATTTCGGGGACGAGCAGGATCGCTTTCTTCCCTGTCGCGAGGCAGTTTTCGATCGCGCGGATATAGATTTCCGTCTTTCCAGAGCCGGTCACGCCAAAGACAAGATGCTGTTTGAACGTGCCAAGATCGCGCGTGATCGCGTCGATTGCCGACTTTTGCTCGGGTGTCGGTTGCGGCGCGGGAGCCAGGTGGCCCGAGCGCGCGATGAACCCAGCTTCGACCGCGGTCTTCTTGACGGCGACGAGATGCCCCGACGCAACGAGCCGCTTGAGGGGCTCGTTCGAGGAGTAGCCTGCCTCGCGGGCGAGGTCGCCGATTTCGACCGGACGAGTGAGCGTGGCGAGGACCGAAAGCGCGTGTTCCTGGCGTTTCGTGATCTTCGGAAGCGCGGCGCGCGCGGCGGGGTCGTCAAGCAAAGGCGCGAAGTCGAGGAGCGTCCGCTCCACGCGACCGATGGCCTTTCGAACCGCCGCTGGAAGGATCGACGCGAGCGTCATCCCGATCGGACAGGCGTAGTAGGCGCTCATCCAACGGGCGAACTGGATGAGTTCGCCGGGGAGTACGACGCCCGACTCGTCTTGCGCGAGGACGTGTTTGATCTTCTCGCGCGGGATGCCGTTCGTTTCGCCCGCGGGAAGGCGTTCGACGATCCAGCCTGCGGTTGGCGTTTCGCCGCGACCGAGCGGAACTTCGACGCGCGCGCCCTCGGGCAGGTCGGCGAGTTTCGGCGGAAGCGCGTAGGTGAGGCCGTCCGGTGAGCGGTCGACCGCGCGCTCGACGGCAACGACGACGAGTGGGAGATCAGCGGTGATGGACTGCGGGCTGAAAAGCGTCACCGCGCGCAGCGTATCCCGAGACGGTGGACGGCAGAATCACGCCAACACGCCGGGCACGACTTTGCCCGCGATGTCGGTGAGTCGGTAGTGCCGGCCTTGGTAGCGGAAGGTCAGGCGCTCGTGATCGACGCCCAAGAGATGGAGAATCGTCGCGTGGAGGTCGTGCACGTGGACACCGCCGTCGACCACGTTGTAGCCAAAGTCGTCCGTCGCGCCATGCACGTGGCCCGCCTTCACGCCGCCGCCCGCCATCCAAATCGAAAACGCGCGCGGGTGGTGATCGCGGCCGTAGTTGTCGGCGGTCATCTGCCCTTGGCAGTAGGTCGTGCGACCAAACTCGCCGCCCCAGACGACCAAGGTGTCTTCGAGCAAGCCTCGTCGCTTGAGATCGAGCACAAGCGCCGCCGACGCTTGATCGGTCTGCCGACATTGATGCGACAAACCACCAGGCAAACCGCCGTGCTGATCCCAACCTTGATGGAAGAGTTGGACGAATCGCACGCCACGTTCGACGAGTCGTCGCGCGAGCAAACAATTCGCCGCGAATGTGCCAGAGTCGCGCGAGCCCGGCCCGTACAACTCGAAGGTTTCGTCGGACTCGCCCGAGAGATCGCTCGCTTCAGGCACGCTTGCTTGCATGCGATACGCCATCTCAGCTTGCGCGATGCGCGCGTCGATCTCGAAATCGCCTTCGCGCTTCAGCGCGTCACGGGACATCGCGGCAAGCGTGTCGAGCATCGCGCGGCGCGCGTGCGGCGAAACACCTTCCGGATTCGAGAGCGCAAGAACCGGCTCTTTTCCCGAGCGAAACTGCACACCTTGGTGTTCGCTTGGCAAAAATCCTGAGCCCCACAAGCGCGCGTAGAGCGGCTGATCGCGCGACGCATCTTTCGAAACGAGCACGATGAAACTCGGCAGATCTCGATTCATCGAGCCCAGTCCGTAGCTCATCCACGCGCCCATCGATGGACGACCCGCGATTTGATGGCCCGAGCAGAAGAACGTGATCGCGGGATCGTGGTTGATCGCCTCGGTGTGCATACCGCGCACAACGCAGATGTCGTCGGCGATCTTGGCGGTGAAGGGCAGCACGTCACCCAGCTCGATTCCTGCGCGGCCGTAGCGCTTCGCACCGGTGAAGCTGCCAGCGATCGGCAAAACCGCTTGATATCCGCTCATTCCCGTGAGTCGCTGTCCTGCGCGCACACTCTCGGGAAGCGGTTGACCGTGCATGTCACGTAAGCGTGGCTTCGGATCGAGCGTTTCGATATGCGACGGCCCGCCCGATTGAAAGAGATAAATCACACGCTTCGCGCGCGGTGCATGGTGGGGAATGAGGGATGGCGCTGCGACTTGCGGATTCTGCGAAACGCCCGCGCCTGCGACTTCGCCGCGCGCGGCGTGTGCTGCGCGTCCGCCAATCTTCGCACCAAGCGTTCCGCCGACGATTTCACTGAGCGCTGCGGCGCCGAGTCCGAGTGCCGACGCGCCGAGAAAGTGTCGACGCGACGGTCGGAGCAGTTCGTCGTAGGTCGGCGGCGTGTCGCGCGGAGCGGATGACGCTTGTGATGATGTGTTGTGTTCGTGGTTCATCGCGACATCACCAGTGCATCGCTTGCGAAAATCGTCGTGGTTGCGAGTGCGAGCGCCGCTCGTTCATCTTGTTCGCCGCTCGCGACGCGCTCGGCAACGAGTGTGCGCAGTGCGTCGAGTTCGACGTTGGTCGGAATGCGCGCGCACGCCAATCGAAATGCGCGCATGATGCGCGCATCGCGCAACTCTGCGGCATCGCCAACTTCACGCATCACGCGATTCGCAAGCGCTTGCGCGCACTCCGTGAAGACGAAGTCGTTCATGATCGCGAGTGCTTGCAGCGGCGTGTTCGTCGCGGAACGACGCGGCATGCACGCTTCGCGTGAACCCGCATCGAACGCGAGCATCGTTGGCGGCGGAACGGTGCGCTTTCGATAGGTGTAGAGACTGCGTCGATGCGCGGCATCGCCTGTATCCGGCGTGTATCCGCCGGGGCCGCCGGCTTCGGCAACGAGTCCTGGCTGTTGCCATGGCTTCACGCTTGGTCCACCAAGTTTTTCAACGAGAAGACCCGACGCAAAGAGCGTGCTATCGCGCAACTGCTCAGCACTCAATCGCACACTTGGTCCGCGCGCGAGCAGTTCGTTGCGTGGATCGCGTACGCGCTTTGCATCGCTCGTTGCAGAGCTCTGTCGAAACGTGGCGCTCAAGACAAGTCGACGCAAGAGTGCGCGCGTATCCCACGCTGCACTTCGCGGCGTGCCGCGCGCGAAATCATGCGCAAGAAGATCAAGCACTTCTGGATGCGTTGGCGCGGTGCCGTTGACACCGAAATTCTCCGCCGTTTCAACGAGGCCGCGACCAAACACTTGTGTCCACAGTCGATTGACTTCGACACGCGCCGCAAGCGGGTTTGCGGGATCAACAAGCCACTGTGCGAGTTCAAGCCGCGTTGCGTCTCGCGAAAAATCCCGCGGCAAAACCGCTTGAATCGCACCTGCGGTGACTTCTTGCGAACGATCTGGTTGGTCGTATGCGCCGCGCTTCAAAACAAATGTCGGCGGCGCAAACGGCGAATCGCGCATCGTCATGAACGCAGGAAGCGTGTCGAGATGCGCGGCAAGTGCGCGCTGTGCGGTGCGCAGCGATGCAGCTTCTTCCGCGGTCGCGCGTGCAGTGTCATGCGCGAGAGACGCAGATACGTCGGGCGAAACGCCCGCAGCGAGTGCAGCTTCTGCTGGTGAAAGCGCGGCGCGCCACACTGCGAGTTCATCGATCATTCCGCCGCGGAAACCTGCATCGCGCGAACGCGAACCAACTTCGATCGTGGCGCCTGCGATGTTTCCTTCGAGCGCATTGCGGACGATCTTCGCGCGCGCGCGTCGTCCGTTCACGAAGAGCTGCAAGCCTTCGGCGCGTGAGAGTCCGTCGTACGTCGCAACGACATGCGTCCACGCGCCAACAGGAAGTTCTTCGTCCATCTCAATACTGGCGGCGCTTCCTGGCCAAAGATGAATCACGCTCCAGCGAAGACGACCATCGGCGATCAAGAGTTCAAGACCAGATCCGTCGGCATCGTTCGTGTAAAAGCCCGCGGTATGCAAGAGTGCAGCGCGCGCGTTGCGTTCACTCGGCTTGATCCAGAACGCGAAACTCACGGGGTCGTGTCG
>JAIXVI010000062.1 GCA_027483065.1 Planctomycetaceae bacterium | reverse complement strand
CGCCGCGGGCGCGCAAGTCTGGGGCGCGAAGAAAGGCCCGTACATCTTCGACCGCGTGACGGAGTGAGCGCTCGTCATGCTCGCAGTCGCCGCTGCGGCGGCGACCTTCGGCATCATCCACACGAAAGCGAGCGAAAGCGGGCACCTGAAGCGGAGCTTCAGCCGCCCGCCAGTCGCGAGCGCTCAAAACTGCGCTCAAAAAACAACGCGCCGCGTGTCCCTTTCGACACGCGGCGCGTTCCCTTGTTCGGTCTCATGCGCTTCCCGGCGCTTGAGTCCTATCCCGTTCCTTCGATGGTGCGCGAGGCGCATCATCCAAGGCCCTCCGAGAAATCTCACGTCCAGGCGTCCCCGAACGTGAGCTTGTGAGCGGCAGGTTCCCTTTCCGCCGTTCACTGGCAACCCGGTCTAGATTCCGAATTGCCGTCCCTTTTTACCTCCGCCCGTTCTCAGGTCCCTCAACCCAAGAACTTGCGAACGCAAATCGTCCCTAACGACTTGCGGGGTCGGATTTCTCCGACGCCGTCATTGTTCCGCAGGCGAAGGAAAAAGGAGCCTAGAACCGCGGAATTTCTATGATTTTCTGCGTTTCATTTCCGCAAATTCCGACCAAGCTTGTGCTTATCGACCCTCATCCGCATCGCAACGCGCCTCAACCGAGCACATTGCCCCGAGAACTAGACTGCCCGAATGCCGAGGAAGCACCCATTCTGGCGCCCCATCGTTCACGCTCTGAGCGCCGCGTTCGTCGCGCACACCGCACCGCTCGCGGCAACTTCCGCAATTCCGTTGTTGACCACCACCGCGTTCGCGCAGTCGAATCGCGAGGGATCCGCGCCTGATTTCTACCAGCGCGCAGGTCGCGAGCAACGATCGCGGCACTATCGCATCCTCAGCGATCTTCCGAAGGATGAGACCGAGACGTACGCGAAGCACCTCGATCTCTTCTACCAAGAGTATGCGAAGCGATTCGCGCATCTTCCGCAGCAAGCGCCGGAAGTCCCGTTCGTCTTGATGTTCTCGCGCGAGCGCGACTACCTCGATGTCTTGCGCAACACCTACGGCATCAACGCGACTGGTTCTGGCGGCATGTTCTTCATGTCGCCGCGTGGTGCCGCGCTTGCGTTCTTCGTCGAGAGTTTGCCGCGCACACGCGTATTTCACGTGATTCAGCACGAAGGATTTCACCAGTATGCGTTCAGTCGTTTCACCAACACGCTTCCGATGTGGGTGAACGAAGGGCTCGCCGAGTTTTTTGGCGAATCGGTCGTGGTCGATGGCCGCGTGATTCTCGGGCAAGCAAGTCCAGGACCAGTCGAAGCGATCAAGCGCGCGATTGATCGCGGAACCACCATCGAATTCCTTCGACTCTTGCGGATGACGAGCGATGAATGGAACTCAAACGTCGCGGCCGGCAACGCGTCGATTCAGTACATGCAATCGTGGTCGATGATTCAGTTCCTCGGAACCGCCGAAGACGGCCGCTATCAACCGCGATTTGAGGGCTACCTCAAACTCATTCATGCGGGGATGCCAAGCGAGCGCGCGTTTGTGCAGGCATTCGGAACGAACGACATCGCGAGCTTCGAAAAAGCGTGGAAAGACTGGGCGAAAACCACACAACCAACCGCGTTCGGTACCGCGGCGATGCGACTCACGTTCCTCGCGGAAGGCTTGCGTGCGCTGGCGCGCGCTGGCGAAACCGCGACCGATCTCGAAGACCTTCTTGCGAAGTTGCGTCAGCGTGATTTCGTGATGGAAGTCTCGGTGCACGGACGCACACAAGAGATGCGCGCGGATGATTCGTCGCTCGATATCCCGCAAGATCCGCTTGCGAAATCAAAGCCTGTCTTTGAGTTGATACCTGCGAAACCCTCGCGACAAACGAAGAAAGAGCAAAAGCTCGAAGCGGAGCACCCCACGCCGCCGGTCATTCACACCCGCGGCCTCGCGCCGCGCGAGCTCGTCCTCAAGTGGACGCGCACGAAAGCGGGCGACGACTTCGACTTCGATCTCTTATCGCCGAAGGAAGCGCCACCGCCACCCAAGCCAAACAAGTCAAGCAAGCCAAGCAAGTCAAACGGGACAAACTCGTCGAACGCGCCGACGAAACCTGCTTCGAAGTGAGTGGCGAAGGAAGCGGCACGCGTCGCGTCATCACGCATTCAATCACGCGCGATTGGCAGGGAAACGCCACTCGTCGCCAGGCTTGTACGCAAGCAACTCGTAGAGTTCCTTGCGTGATTGCATTTCTTCCAGCGTGCCGTGGAATCCACCATCGCGACGGAATGCAACGAGCGCGTCCTCCACAGACTTCATCGCAATCCGCATCAACGAAAGCGGATAGATGACGATCGCCACGCCGAGTGCACGGAACTCCGCTTCGGTGAGGTACTTCGTCTTTCCAAACTCGGTCATGTTCGCGAGTGTCGCGCCCGGCGACGCCTTCATGAAACGCGCGAATTCATCGGCGTCGTGCAGCCCTTCCGGGAAAATCACGTCAGCACCCGCTTCGCGATAGAGATTCGCGCGCGCGATCATGTCATCAAACCCCGTCACGTGTCGCGCGTCGGTGCGCGCGATGATGACGAAGTCGCGTGAAAGCCGTCGCGCGGCCATCGCAGCCACTTTGTCGGCCATGTCTTGCGCTGAAACGAGATCCTTCCCGTCGAGGTGCCCGCAACGCTTCGGGAAGACTTGATCTTCGAGGTGAAGCGCGGCAGCGCCTGCGCGCTCGTAGTCGACGACCGTGCGGATCGCGCACTCCACTTCGCCGAAACCCGTGTCGGCATCGGCGATCACTGGGAGCCCCGACGCATCGGAAATCTCGCGGATCGTGCGGCACATCTCGCTCAGCGTGATGAGTCCGATGTCGGGATAGCCCGCGACGTTCGCCGTCGCGCCACCCGAGATGTACGTTGCTTCGAAGCCTGCACGCGCCACCGCGCGCGCCACCAGTGCGTTGAAACTCCCGGGAACGAGAACGGTGCCGCGCGACATCGCCTCGCGCAAGCGGCTTCCTGGATGAACTGCGTGCATTGGTGGAATGTAGCCGACGCGGATGATGGCACGGAACTGCGCACCGCTTCAGGCGGATCGCGTCAGGATCATCAGGTCAGGCGTACGCCTTCACGAGATCCGCGCCCGGGTAGTAGCGCGAGAGAATCGCCGAGGGCTTCGCGCCCTTTTTCGCCATTGCTTCGGCGCCGTACTGGCACATCCCAACGCCGTGTCCGTGGCCGCGGCCCGAGACGACGAGTTCCTTGCCGACCACGAGCGGCTCGATGAACGCGCTCTTCAAACGGTCCTTTGAAGGACGCAAGTTGCCCGGCCGCGCAGGATCGGCGTTCAGCGCGAAACGCAGGCGCTCGGCCTGCACTTCGTAGAGCATGCCCTTTGCGTCGGTGATTTGGAATCGCACGGGTCGACCCGCAGCGTTGCGTTCTGCAATCTCAATGCGGCGAAGTCCATCGACCTTGAAGAGCGACGCGTAGCCCTCTTCGCGTGCCCATGCAGGCAACGTGCGCGCGAACGTCGCAAGATCAAACTTCGATTGCCAGCGATAGGTCGGCGACGACGAACAACAATCGCGCCCGTCCTTCTTCGTCACCATCAACGGCGGAATGTCATGCACAATCGACGAGGAAATCGCGTCGCGCGCGCTCGCGCGTTCACCGCCGCAGCAACTCGAGTAGTACGCGGGCACCACGCGACCAGTCCACAAGAGCACCTCGCCGCGCGTTCCCGCAACGGCGTCGATGCTGCGTTGATGTTTCGTCGCACCGATCCACGCTTGACCGAGTTCGCCCGCGACAACGTCGAAGTGGCGGCGATTGCGCCACTGCGCGATTTCACAAAGCGCCCAACTGCGCGCGGCGACGGCCTGCGCGCGATGGACGTTGACGGTCCACTTGTTGAAGAGTTCCTGCGCGAGTACTCCCGGCAGATACGTCTCCATCGGAACTTCGTGCACAACATCGACTGGCTCGTTCGGATCGGTTGGCTGCGGCACGAGTCGCACGGTGCCAGGCCACTCGCTCTCTTTGCCGCCCGCGATCGACGTCGCGCCTGAGAGTTTCAATCGCTGCGGTTCGTCGCGCAGTGCCATGATTTCGAGCGTCGCTCGCGCGGGCAACGCAAGCGGCCGCGCACGCGATGTTCCGGCCGCTTCGGTCGCCTTCCAACCAGCGTCGGTCCAGCGGAACTCGACGGGCGATTGTCCGACTGTGCCTGGCTGAGCGTTTCCTGGCTCGATGATCCAGAGATGCGCGCCAGGTCCATCGATTCGAATCTTCGGATCGGACTTCGGAAGTCCCCCGCTCTTCACGCGGATCGCAGGTTCGGTGGTTGGCGGAAGCGGACGCTCAACTGGTGGCGCCGGAGGCTT
>JAIXVI010000082.1 GCA_027483065.1 Planctomycetaceae bacterium | reverse complement strand
GCCTGCGCGAGCAGAGTGGGCTCGACGAGCGATCCGTCCCGAAGCGTGGCGAAGTTGAGGTGAGCGGCGTCCATGCCGTTGCGCACGATACCGCGCGGGGCGGCTGCGTGAGGCCCGCATGACTCCTCGCGTGACTCCTCGCGTGACTCCTCGCGTGACTCCTCGCAGGAGGAGCCGCGTCACACCTCGCGCTTCGCCTATTCTGTGCGCCATTCGCTATGTCCAATCCTTCGAACAACGCGCCGTTCCGCATTGCCCTCATCTCAACAGGGGGCACCATTGAGAAGACCTACGACGAACTCGGCGGGGTGCTCTCGAACAAGGTGAGCGTGCTCGACATGCTGCTTGCGTCGCTTGAATTGCGCGGAGTCGTCATCGACCGCGTCCCGCTGATGAACAAGGACTCGCTCGAGATGAGCGAAGCGGATCACGACCTCATCGCGGATACCGCGGAGTTGATGTCGCGAAATCACGACGGTGTTGTGATCGTGCACGGCACCGATCGCTTGGCGAAGACGGGCGACCGCATTTGCGAACGCCTCGATTCGAAAGGCGGTGCGAAAAAAGCAATCGTTCTGACGGGCGCGATGCGTCCCTACGAAATGCGCCGCACCGACGCAACGCAGAACGTCACCGAAGCATTGACCGCGGTGCAGATTTCGCCTCCGGGCGTCTACGTCGCGATGCACAACCGCGTCCTGCGGTTTCCTGGCGTCGTCAAGGATCTGCAGCAGGGCACGTTTGTTCGCGGGTGAGTGCGGTTCCACGCTCGACGGAAGCCTCAAGCGCGCACGACTCGCGCTTCCTCCCAATCACAGGCAGTTCCGTTCAACCCCAACTTACGCCTGCGCGTCTTCCGCAGTCTGGATGTATTCCTTCTCGCGATAGAAGAGCGAGACGACGATGTACACGACCGCAGCGCCGAGCATGAGATAGGTGAAGAACCAGTAATAGCTCGCGCCGACAAGCGTGGAGTTTCCGTCGGCGTCTTGCGTGAACTTGTTCACGAACGCGGTGAGGAAGTTGCCTGCCGAAACGCTGAGGAGGTACAGGCTCATGATGAACGACTTCATCTTCTTTGGCGCCTGCGTGTAGCTGAATTCAAGGCAGGTGACCGAGACGAGCACTTCCGCCATCGTCAACACGAGGTAGGCAAGCAACTGCCACGCGATCGACGGCCAATTCGCATCGTGGCGAGCACCGTCGGTTGCGATCGCGATGCCGCCGACGGACATCGTCTTCGCCATTTTGTCTTGCCACGCGGTGTCGTTGGTAGGAGCGTCCTTGAGCAGGTTCTCCATGTCACGTGCGACGGCGTTGCGCTCGATCTCGCGGAGCGATTCGATCGTCTTTGGATAATCAATCGACGTCGACGCGACCATCGGCGTGACCTTGGCGGCAAAGTCGCTCTGCGCGACGTCGATCTTCTGTTGCGCGAACGCGCTGATACCGAACGCCACCACGCAGAGGAACAAGCCCGCGCCGATCTTGCGAAGCGCGGTCAACTTGACGAACTTTCCAGCGACGGGGTAAATGACGTACGCAAAGAGCGGGATGTAGCAAAGGATGAGCAGCGGATTGATCGCTTGCACTTGCGATTCAAGCCACTGGATGCCCATGAAATTGCAGTCCATCTGCGCCGCTTGCAGCACCCACGCGCCGCCGGATTGGTCGTAAAGCGACCAGAACACCGCGACAAACGCGTAGATCGAAAGCAGTCCCGCCATCGCGCCGAGGCCTTCCTTCGAGAATGCTTCACGCACGAATCCGACGCCCTTCGGCGGGATATGGATGTATCGATGGCGTCCAAGCCAGAAGACGAACGTTGCGATCGCCATCAGGATGCCCGGCACACCAAACGCCCAGCCCGGCCCGTAGTGCTTGAGGAGCCAAGGCGTGAGAAGCGTCGAGAAGAACGAACCGAAGTTGATCGAGAAGTAGAACCAACCGAAGACGCGTGCAAGCAGGTGACTGTTGGACTTGCCGAACTGGTCACCGACGTGCGCGGAAACGCAGGGCTTGATGCCGCCCGAACCGAGCGCGATCAAGAAGAGACCGGCGATCAACCAACCCTTCGGGTCGAGCGTGGCTTGCAAGAACGAGCTCGGCATATCGATCAGCGCGAGCGCGCCGTGACCGATGCAGTAGACGATCGAGAGCAGCATGATCGTCCGGTACTTCCCGAGGAACGCGTCGGCAACGATCGCGCCGAGGACTGGGAAGAAGTACGCGCTTGCGACGAAGAGGTGCACATACTCACGGGCTTGCGCGTCGGTGAGGTATGCCGCTTCGCCCGAGGCGCTGAGCAGGTACTGCGTCATGAAGACCGCGAGAATGGTCTTCATCCCGTAGAACGAGAAACGCTCTGCGGCTTCGTTTCCGATGATGAACGGAATGCCGCCGGGCATTCCGGTCGTTTCGGCGGGGGCTGTGCGGTACGTTGTGCTCGCGGGGGACGTGCTCGTCTGGGACATGAGGGCAAAGTGTAATGCAATTGCAACCTTCGTCGTGTTGCGCGCTTCGCGTCGATGATGCTGCGGGGCTTTCGTGCCCACGCTGTGCGACCTTTCCTTGAACTTTGCTCTGAATTCAGCCGTCCGACCGACTCAAGATTGCCATGGCACACGCCCGCATCATTCGTCTTCGACGTCCGCCTGTGGTTGTGCAAACCGAAGGGCGATTCGTGCCGCCGAACGTGGATCTCGCGGAGGTCGATCGACGTTGGGCCGCACTTTGCGCGGCAAATCCCAAGTATTTCGATGGGTCGCTGCTCCAAGTGTTGGGGACGAGCCGCAACGGACATGGTGGAGTCCAAATCCACGTGCAGGAGTGCTCGTACCGCTTCTACGCGGTGCAGCGGGCCGACGGTGATTGGCAGGGGCTCGACTGCGGCGTGCGGCCGCTCGGTGTGAAAGGTCTTACGAGGCGCGGCGAAGCGCTGCTCATGGGACGGCGATCACGGCGCGTCGCGTTCTATCCGGGCCTCTGGGAATTCGTGCCGGGCGGTGGACTTGAGCCTGGTGTCGAGCCTGCGGTGCAAGTCTTGCGCGAACTCTCCGAGGAAGCGGGCATGACCGCGGTCTCGCCGCCCATTGCCGTCGCGCTTCTTTATGACCCCGTCGCGTGGACATGGGAGATCGTGCATCGCATCGAACTCGCGGAGAGTGCGCAGCCCGAACTCGGTTGGGAGTACGACGAGTTTCGCTTTGTCGAACACGATGCGCTTCCCGAGCCGCTTGCTCCGGTCGCGATACAGATGCTTGCCTTGCTCGCATGAGCACGGAGCGGCGCGCGAGTACGCGCGTTTACGCGCGGTGCCGTGCGCGAAGTGCTGCGAGGCGCGCGAGTTCACGGTCGAGCACGTTGAGCGGGAATGGCTTCACAAGCGCTGCGGTTTGAGGATCGTTTCCAACATCGACTTCATCGCCGCTCGCAACGAGGACCGGCGTGTTGTCGCCGCGCGCGCGAATGGCACGAAGCGCATCGAGCCCGCCGCCACCCGCATCCAAGATCACGACGTCGAAACTTCCAAGATCCGTGCGCGTTGCGATCGATGATGGGTCGTTCGTGGTGTCGACGTCGTCGCCGACCGCTTCAAGCGCCGCGACGAGCACCGCGCGTACTGCAGGGTCGTCATCTGCGATGAGCACCGATCGCGCGGAGGGCGCGGGAATCGAGCCTGTTTCACACGCTTCAACATGGCCGTGCGCGAGGCTCGGCGACTGTGGCATTGGCATCCCGCGTCGCGCGACAAACGACATCGAGGTGCGGAATCCATGCGCGGTCGGCTCCGCAGTGACTCGGCCGCCAATGTCGCGAATCGCGCGCAGTGCTGCGCCGACTGGAAGCATCTCGAGTGCAAGATGACCTTCCAGAAGACTCGGCGACTTCGCGTCGTGCGGCCACTCGTGCGCGCGGCCGCTCGGTTCGCCACACGCGTTGCCACACGAGTTGCCGCATACGCGCTCTTCCAACGTGATGGTCACACGCTCTGCATCGCCTTCGCGTGCGACCTCGACGTGGATTTCAACACGCGCCGCCGCGCGATTTCGATGGATCGTCAAGCACTGCGCAAGTGCCGACGCGATCATCGAACTCGAACCTTCGAACGAGAGATCTGCAGGGAGCGCGTCGAGCGCTGCGTGTGCGACGGCGAGTTGGCCGGGATAGGTCGCTTCTTGCAGGCGAAGTGCTTCGGCGATCGCTGAGCGGACGGCACTCGGGCCGTTACCTTCCGCGTCTCGCGGGCACGCCTGGTGCAGCAGCGAGAGCATCTGATCAAACAACTTCGTCGACGCGAGGAGTTCTTCGGCCGACTTGATCGTGGCAGGATCGGTCGCGCGTCGCTTCAAGAGTTGAAGTCGGCCGGAAAGCGCGAAGAGTGCGTTGTTCAAGTCATGCGCCACGAGCGCGCCGAGAAAGCGGACGCGTTCTGATTCTTCGCGATCGCGCGCGGCGTGGAGCGCGCGCGTCAACGCGGAATCATGCGGAGAAAGTGGTGGCGGAGATTGATCCAAACTCGTCCATTCCGCAGCGGGTTCGAAACGGGTGTTCGAAACGGGTGTTCGAAACGGGTGTTCATCGGGCCGAGACTCGGTCAGAGGCGAACTCCACGAAGGCTATCCGAGCGCGCGTTCGGAGGGCGCTGCGTGTGAAGTTGAGGTGCCAAAAACGCGAAAGGCGCGTTGATCCGTGGTTGGATCCGCGCGCCTTTCGTGAGCAATGCCTCGTGTAGGGGTTGAACCTACGACCCGCTGATTAAGAGTCAGCTGCTCTGCCAACTGAGCTAACGAGGCGGAAGAGGGAGGAATACTAGCGATTCAGCCGCAGCCGTCAAGCCGCACGGATGCAGCGATCAAACGTGCGTGGCTGAAAAGAAACGCAGCCCCGGAATTGCCGAGGCTGCGTGCGAGAAACTGCTGTCTGCGTGCGATCGAGCGCGTTACGCCTGCGCCTCTGGCTTCTTGCCGTGGCAGAGTCGGTACTTGAGACCGCTTCCGCACGGGCAGGGCTCGTTGCGACCGACGACCGGAATGGTCGACGGGTCAACAGGCGCTGCGGCGGTCAACTGTTCTGCCGCAACAGGTTGCGCGGGTGCGCGCGCGGGTTCAGCCGCAAGAGGCTCGCTCGGTGGAAGCGCTGGTGCCACCGCGTCGGAACCTGCCGGAACCGCAGCGGGCTGCGGTCGCGGAGCCATCCGTGGAACTTGCGGAGCGAATCGCCCGCGGAAGGCAATATCGGTGACGCGGTCGCGAATCGTCTCCTGCATTTCGTTGAAGACACGCGCGCTCTCGCGCTTGAACTCGATGCGCGGGTCCTTCTGGCTAAACGCACGGAAGCCAATCGAATCGCGAATCTGGTCCATGCCGTGGAGATTTTCCTTCCACGCGTTGTCAAGAATGTTGAGAAGGACGTAGCGCTCGAACTGCGTGAGTTCAAGCCGCGGCAACTCACGGACCTTCTCGCGCACGAACGCTTCAGGCTCATCACCTGCGCGCGCGACTTCGGCTTCGTTGAGGCGAACGAGCGCCTCTTCACCGAACCACTTCGCGATCGAGTCGCGATCGCGGCCGCGTGCGAGGCACTCTTGCGTACGTCGCGCGACGTCTGCGTCGGTCATTGCACGCGCGCGTTCGACCAAAAGTCGCTTCAGTTCTTGAGGATCCGTCGATGGCAACGACTGGGGATTCCAATCGATGTCGTACCGCGCTTTCACAAACGTGCAGAACTGCGCCAGTGCGCCTTCTGGATTCTGCTGCAGCATCGCGTTCGTCTGTTCGATCGCGAAGTCAATGGGGTAACCAACCTCGCGGTCGCCGTACGCCTCCATGGCCTTGACGCCCAATCGATCCGCCGCTTCCGCAGGGGTCGTTGCTCCTTCGAACAGCGAGACATCGACGGTCATGTTGAACTTGCGGTTCGCCCAGTTCGCCAGTTGCGTCGAGCCGAACTGTGGCACGAGGAACTGGCCGATCGGTGAGAGATCGATCTCCGCAAACTTCGCGAGCGCGGCCTTGGCAACCGTCTTCATCGCAAAATCACGGCCGCCCGAGCGGATTCCTTCAGGCGTGAGTTCGGCGCCGTAATGGGCGCGGGCCCAATTCGCGAAGCCCTCGGCATCCCACTCTTCAGGCTCGAGTTCGAGCGGAAGGCACTCGCCCGCCGTCGCGCGGATCGATTCTTGCGCCTCTTCCGCCGCGTCGATGCGAATGAGTTTCTCGATCTCTTCGCGATCCCTCTTGAGGAAGCGATCGGCTTCGATCGAGACACCACAGTTCTCGCGCACCCATTCGCTGATCGTGTTGGGGACGTGCATCTTGCCGAGGTAGTCGTCGGCAGCTTTCTCCATCGCGTCGTTGACGTAACGCAGCGTGAGTTCGCGCACACCGCGTCCTTCGACGATCGGTTGACGGAGGCCGTAGAACGCGCGGCGCTGGTGCTCCATCGGCTCGTCGTACTCGAGGATGTTCTTGCGCATTTGGAAGTTGCGCTCTTCGACTTTGCGTTGCGCCTTCTCGATCGAGCGCGTGAGCATCGCGTCCTCGAGATCGTCGCCTTCCTTCATGCCAAGGGTCGACAGCACCTTGAGCATCGCCTTGCCGGCGAACATCTTCATCAGGTCGTCGTCCATCGAGAGGAAGAAGCGGCTCGAACCGTTGTCGCCCTGTCGACCAGCGCGGCCACGCAACTGATTGTCGATACGGCGGCTTTCGTGGCGTTCGGTGCCCACGATGTGGAGGCCGCCCATTTCTTCGACGTCCTTCCACATCTCCAGTCGGTGGATCGGCGGAAGTCCGGCGGCATCGAGCGCCTCGACGAGCGCGTCGTCGGACATCGTTGCGACCTTCTTCTCGGGATACTTCGCCTTCTCGATTGCCCAGTGCTTGAGCAGCATGCTGCGCACTGCACCAGCGTCGCGGCCTTGAATCGCATCAGAGCCGAAGATGCGCTCACCGAGGTGGCGATAGCAAAGCCCGATGATTTCGGCATCTGGCATCGCTGCGTGCGCTTCCTTCGGGCAGATGTTGCGGCGCTTCCAGTGCTCGACGAGTTCTTCGCGCGTAAAGCCGCGAAGCTTGATGTCGGTACCGCGACCGGCCATGTTCGTCGCGATCATCACGCCGCCGATGTTGCCGGCGCCGAGCACGATTTCTGCTTCGCGATCATGTTGCTTCGCGTTCAGCACTTCGTGACGGATCTGATACTTGGCGGCCAACATGCGCGCGACCATCTCGCTCTTCTCGACGCTTGTCGTACCGACGAGTACCGGTCGACCGACGTCGTGGAATGCTTTGACTTCCTCGACGATCGCGTTCCACTTATCCTTCTGCGAGAGGAACACTTTGTCTTGGCGATCGAAGCGCGCGATCGGAAGATTCGTCGGAATTGACACGACGTCGAGCTTGTAGATTTCGTGGAACTCTTCCGCTTCGGTGTCGGCCGTACCGGTCATGCCGGAGAGCCGCTTGTACAGCTTGAAGTAGTTCTGAATCGTGATCGTCGCCATGGTCTGGGTCTCTTCTTTGACCTTGACCTTTTCCTTGGCTTCAACCGCTTGGTGAAGACCGTCTGACCACTGGCGACCGACCATCTTGCGGCCGGTGTTCTGATCGACGATCACAACGCCTTCGACGCCGTTTTCATCGGCTGCGACAACGTAATCACGATCGCGCTGATAGACGACGTGCGCGCGCACGGATTGTTCCACCAAGTGCGGCATGTCGATGTTGTCGCCCACGTAGAAACTGCCAACCGTCGGATCGATGCGCTTTGCGAAGCGCTGCGCTTCTTCAACGCCGTCGTGTGTGAGAGCCGCGGTCTTCTTGTCGAGTTCGGGCTCGTAGAACTGCTTGAACCGATCGCGGCGTGCTTGCGCGGTTGCGAGATCCTTGCGTGCGCCGTCCATGTCACGCTTCAGCGTGGGCACAGCCGACTTTTCACGCGCGTTGCGGACATCACCTTCGAGCGCCGCGATACGTTCTTCGAGCTTGCGGCAATCTTCGTTCTCGCGATCCCAATCTGCTTGACGCGCGACGAGATGGCGCGCGATCTGATCGGCGAGGTCGTAGCGCGGCGCCGTTGCGTGCGCGGGGCCCGAGATGATGAGTGGCGTACGCGCTTCATCGATGAGAATCGAGTCGACTTCGTCGACGATCGCGAATCCGCGCTCCTTCTGCAATTGCTCTTCCGGCCGCGTCTTCATGTTGTCGCGGAGATAGTCGAAGCCGAACTCACTTGTCGTGCCGTACACAACGTCGCAGGCGTACGCGGCCTTCTTCTCTTCGTGACCCTGCATGTGGTGCGGGTGAATCGCGCCGACCGTGAGGCCGAGTGCGCGGAAGAAGGGGAACGTCCAATCGCGGTCGCGTTGCACGAGGTAATCGTTCACCGTGACGACGTGCACTTGCTTCTTTTCGCAGGCGGCGAGATAGCAGGCGAGCGGGCCGACGATCGTCTTACCTTCGCCAGTCTTCATTTCGGCGATCTTGCCTTCAGCGAGCACGATGCCGCCGATCAACTGGACGTTGAACGGACGCGCGCGGAAGGGTGGGCGCGACTCTGGATAGATCGTGCGCACCGCGTCGTAAATCGATGGATCGATGTCGAGGTACTGCCAGCCTTCGATCATCTGCGTGTGGCCGCGGAATTCACCCTCGGGGTAACGCGGTTCGAGCGCGCGCATGGCGGCGAGCGTTTCGTCGTACTTCGCGCGCACGTCGGCGGGAAGCAGCGACGGATCGAACAGATCTTGCGCGTTGACGACGCCGTCTTGGTTCAGGTCGATGCCGCGCGCGGGATTGAAGATGTTGCGGATGCCAACAGAGCGATCCATCGCCTCGCGGGCCACCGCGAAGATCTCGGGAATCATCGTGTATGACTTTTCGCCGCCTGCGATGCGCGTCCGGAACTCCTCGGTCTTTGCGCGGAGCTGCGCATCGGTGAGGCGCCGCATTTGGGGCTCGAGCGCGTTCGCCTCGTCCACGATCTTGTTGTAGCGCTTCACGTCGCGCTGATTCTTCGTACCCATCGTGACGCGGACGAACCAGTCGAGGACGGGGATACCTTTGAGCAATTGACTCATGTCTTGTTCCTAGCGTGAGGTCGGTGGTGCCGACAGCGTCGCGACGCGCCTAGATTTCGCCAAGGTTTGGAGAGTGGCGCGTGTTGAACGCGAGAGATCGAATTGAAATGTGCACGTTGCCGCGGATACGCCGCGAACGGAGCCTGTCTCGCGACCGACACGCGCTCTCGCAGCGCACACGGCGATGTGAGAGAGACGGACGGATGAAACGCGAGCGCGTTAGGCTTGGGGCGGCGGCAAGACGGTCGTGCGCAGGAATGCCACCCGCTCAGGGCTCGCGGCTGCCAGCGTCAATCGTCGAAGCGCGCGATCGAGCGCGCGCGGAGAGGTCGCGGCGCATGTCGTGGCGGCGGTTCGAGTGACCAAACCGTGCCCGAGCATTTTGCCGAGATGAACATGATCGACGACCTCAAGATCGGCCGCGACGATTCCCATGGCGAGAAGCGTGCGGGGGAGGCCGTTGGCTGCGCAGGTGCTGAGTTCGCCCCGACGCGCGCGGGACTCAGGGTTGTCCGCTCCACCGAGCGCCGCCAAGATCGCCACAAAGCCCGCGACGACAATGGCTGCCGTCAGGCGAAGGTGGGGATGATGTCGGTCGATCGAGCGGTCCATCAGAACTTCGGATTGAGCTTTCCATGAAGCGTTGGAACGAATTCCAACATGCCCCGCGCAGCGAACGGCGGAGCCCCCCTCACGCGGAACCCCTTCACGCGGAACCCCTCACACGGACCGAATCGACGGTTCTGTGAGACCCTCGGATGAGTCCGTAGGGCCGTGAAAGGTAGCACGGAAACGGGTCAAGGTTCGCTTGACTTCATTTGTGTTCGCGAGATCGTCCGAATCTCGGACATCCGTGCAGTGAATCCCGCGCTTCCGGTAGTCTCTCGGACCGTGCAAAGCGCTGCAATCGATCCAAACCGCCGATTCGTTGCTCCTGGGGAGGTGCTCCTCGCCGCACGTGGGGTGACGATGGAGTATCCGGGCGTTCGTGCGCTGGACGACGTCACCGTCGAGTTCCGAGCAGGCGAGATCCATGCGGTTGTTGGCGAGAACGGCGCTGGCAAGAGCACGTTGATGAAGGTGCTCTCCGGGTCGGCGCGACCCACCAAGGGCCGCGTTGAGCTTGGTGCAGGTCTCGGAACGCTGGGCCGCGCGGCACATGACGCGCACGAGGCGCATTTCACGAAGCCGTCCGATGCGATTCGCGCGGGCATCGCGATGGTGCATCAAGAGTTGAATCTCGTTCCAGCGCTCGATGTTGCTGAGAACATCATGCTTGGACGTGAACCCGCGGGCGTGTTTGGGTTTCCGATTCGCCGTCGTGAGCAGCGTGCGCGCGCGGCCGAACTGCTCGCGATGCTCGGTGCCGACGTCGATCCGACGCGATCCGCCGCTGGGCTTTCGATCGCCGATGCGCAGTTCGTTGAGATCGCAAAGTGCCTCGCAAGCGATGCGCGCGTGTTGATTTTCGATGAGCCGACCGCCGTCCTTGGCGAACGCGAGGCGTCGCGGCTTCTCGCGCTCTTTCAACGGCTCCGCGATGAAGGTCGCGCGATCATCTTCATCTCACATCACCTCGATGAAGTCGTCGCTGTTGCCGATCGTACGAGCGTGCTGCGCGATGGTCGATTGGTGCAGCAATTCGCGCGCGGCGAACACGACGAAGGTGCGCTCGCGGCGGCGATGGTCGGACGTGATCTCGGCTCGATCTACCCAGAAAAAGGCGTGTGCGACGCCAAGGCAACGCCCGCGATTGAGTTGGTTGAGTTCGGCGCCGTAGGGCGCTCGCGCGGGATTTCGCTCGCCGTCAGGCCAGGTGAAATCGTCGGTATCGCGGGCCTTGTCGGCAGTGGACGTACAGAGACTGCGGAAGCGATCGTCGGTTTACGTGAGGCCACAGGGACGGTCCGCGTCGAAGGCCGCGACGTTCGGTTTCGTTCGCCGCGCGAAGCGCTCGCCGCTGGCGTGACGTACGTCAGCGAAGATCGCAAAGGACGCGGACTGCACGTTGCGCTCTCGTCGATTGCAAATACGACGATGCCTTCGCTCGATCGCTACGCGCGCGTCGGTGGTGCACGACTTGATGTGGCTGCGGAGCGTGCGACGACTGCACGGTGGATTCGCGATTTCGCGATTCGTTGTGCGCGTCCTGAACTTCCGATTTCCTCGCTTTCCGGCGGAAATCAGCAGAAGTTTGCGTTGGCGCGTTGGCTTGAAACAGGGCCCCGTGTACTCATCGTCGACGAACCAACGCGCGGAGTTGATATCGGCGCAAAGGGCGAGATCTATCGCATTCTCGCGGATCTCGCGCGCAAGGGCCTCGCGTGCATCGTCATTAGTTCAGAGTTGCCCGAGGTCATCGGCCTTTCGCATCGCGTGGTGGTTTTGCACGCGGGAGAGGTTGCTGGTGAATTGCCGCGCGAGCGATTGACGCGCGAAGATTGCGAAGAGCGCATCGTGCGGCTCGCATCAGGCTTGAGCGAAGAGAAGGAGCGTGCGTCGTGAGTGCAGCGAGCGGGAATTCACGAGTCGAAAGTTCAGGAAGCAACGACGCGAAGTCGCGCCGCCCACGCATGAGCGTGCAGAAATTCCTGCAAGAGTGGGGCGTCTTGGTTGCATTCGGGCTTCTGCTTGCGATCAGCACTTGGCGCGAAGGTTTCGACTTTCTGAGTTTCGAAAACTTCCGAACGATGCTCAATTCGAACGCAGCCGTCGGCATTCTTGCCGTTGGTATGACATTCGTCATCGTGAGCGCGGGCATCGATCTTTCGGTTGGCAGCATCGTGGTTCTCGCTGCCGCAATTGGTGTGACGACCATGAATTGGGCGGCCGGCAAAGAGTGGAGTGAAGGGAGTTCCGTCACGCTTGGTGTCGCTGCAACGCTGGCCACCGCGCTCGTCGCGGGCATGGTGAATGGCGCACTGATCGTGTTCGGACGCATCGCGCCATTCATCGCGACGCTCGGCGGACTCGCCGCGTTTCGCTCGGTGGCGCTCGCCATCGCGGAAGCGGGCGAGATTCGCTCGTCGAGTTCCACGCTCTTTGCGAAGTTTGGTCGCAGCGGTGTCCCACTCGCGTGGCAATCGGGTGTAGACGAAGCTGGAAATGCTGTCTTCAAAGGCTTGGTCAACGCTGCCGGAAAGCCACTGACGCTGACCTACGGGATCATCGCGTTCATCGTGATCGCGATCGTGGCGCAGTGGTTCCTCTCGAAGAGTCGATTTGGTCGACACGTGGTCGCCGTTGGCGCGAACGAAACAGCCGCGCGCTACGCGGGCATCAACGTCGATTGGGTGCGCTTTCGCGTGTACGCGATCATGGGATTGCTCGCGGGATTTGCCGGTCTCCTGCTCAGTTCCCGCATGAATTCCGTTTCGACATCGGGCCTCGGACTCGGGGCGGAGCTCGATGCGATCGCGGCGGTTGTGATTGGCGGAACAAGCCTGCGCGGCGGATTTGGCCGCGTCTGGGGTACCGTCATCGGCATCTTGATTCTCGCGATGATTACCAACATTCTGACGATCTCGCAGGTCAGTCCGTATTGGCAAGGCGCAGTGAAGGGCGGCGTAATCGTGCTCGCCGTGCTCGTCCAACGCGGGGCGCGTGAGTAACGCATTGCGTGGCTAGAAACGCGTCGCGTGCGCAAACGGTATCTTTCCGCCTCCGCGACGTCGCGCTACGTTGGTGTTGCGGGCGCGATCCGCTCAGTGCGGATTCCAGTGTGCATCAAGCTTCATTTCGAAATCTCTCGAGGAACTCGTGAAAGCCATGAATCTCACCACGAATCTCACCACGAAACTCACCACGAAACTCACTTCTGCTCTCTCGCTCGGACTCGTCGCATCTCTCTCGCTCCTCGGCCTCGCTGCCAGCGCGCCAGTGGCGCCACTCGCGCCGACAACCGCGAGCGAAGCGCAGCCCGCGAAGGTTCGCATTGGCGTTTCGATTCCGGCGGCTGATCACGGATGGACCGCGGGCGTTGTCTGGTGGGCGAAGGAGTGCGCGAAGCTGCACCCGAACATCGAGTGGACCATCGAAACCGCAAGCACACCGGAAGAGCAGATCACCGACATCGAGACGATGGCGCCAAAGATCGACGGACTGGTTGTTCTTGCGACAGAGAGCGCGCCGCTCACGCCCGTTGCGAAGGAAGTTCATGAACGCGGTGTGCTGCTCGTGAACGTCGATCGCGGATTCTTGGAGCCCGTTGCGGACATCTTCATTGAAGGCGACAACAAGGCTTTCGGCCGCAAGAGCGCAGAGTTCATGGTTCAGAAACTCGGCGGCATGGGCAACATCATCATTCTCGAAGGCATTCCCTGCACGGTGAACACCGATCGCGTGAACGCTGCGATGGAAATCTTCAAGGCAGAACCAGGGATCAAGATCGTCGGCCAACAAGCGGCGAACTGGAATCGTCAGAAGGCGCTCGAAGTGACCGAGACGTTGTTGACGAAGGCGCCGAATGTGACGGCGATTTGGGCTTCGGACGATGACATGGCGCTCGGCGCGGAGCAGGCGCTCGCTGAGAAGGGCATCGAAGGCGTTTGGATTCTTGGAGGCGCCGGCATGAAGGACATCATCAAGCGCGTCATGGACAAGGATCCGATGTATCCCGCGGACATCACCTATCCGCCGTCGATGATCGCGACGGGCATGGAGATGGCCGCCGCGGTGCTTCGCGATGGCAACAAGGCTGCGAAATTGCAGTACATGCCGCGCCACCTCATGATCGACGTCGACCTCGTCACACCGGAGAACGCGAAGCAGTTCTACTTCCCGAAGTCGGTCTACTGAGCGTCGCGTGGCCGATGCACTGCAACTCGATCGCGTCGTGTACGACGCGTGGGCGGAACTCGCGCACGCGGTTGTGAAGCGGCAGCACGCGTTTCATACGCCGACGTTTGTTTCGCTTGATCTCGACGGTGCGCCTGTTGCACGCACGGTTGTGATGCGTGCAGTGTCGACTGAGCGCGCCGAGATTCGTTGTCACACCGATCGACGAAGCCCGAAGATCAGGGAAATCACGCGTGACCCACGGGTTTCGTGGCATTTCTACGCACCCGAACTCAAACTCCAGTTACGTTTGAAGGCGAGCGCAACCGCGCATTTCGACGATCAAGTTGCGGACGACGCGTGGGCAAAGTCGAGTCTTTCAAGTCGGCGCTGCTATCTCGCGCCAAGTTCGCCGGGAGCAGAGTGCGCGCAGCCTTCGCCAAACTTGCCTGAGCATTTGCTTGGGCGCGT
Source organism: Planctomycetaceae bacterium (assembly GCA_027483065.1). Lineage (GTDB taxonomy): Bacteria > Planctomycetota > Phycisphaerae > Phycisphaerales > SM1A02 > QWPT01. Next base: position 1,229 of record JAIXVI010000082.1, on the reverse strand, counting down.
ACCCACGCTTGAGGAGTCGTTGCCTGGTCGTGAGAACTTCTCAGTGATTTCGACGACCGTCGACGAGATGGATTGGCTCTGGCTTGCGGCCGACGGGCATCGACGTGCACGGTTCACGCGCGTCGGTACCGAATGGCGCGGGAGTTGGATTGAGGCATGAGGATGAAGGGGGAAGGGTCGAAACGAGAAGGTGGAGTCGCGGCGCATCGCGCCGTGACGTATCGCCAACTTCTCGTCGATGAAGAGGCGTGTTGAAGAAACCTGCGACTCCTGCGTGCGCGAAGCGCGCGGTGTTCGTTGGGCTCTCAACTGAACGCGATCGCGCGCAGGACCCGAGGAAGTGCGGAGAGTTGCACTGCTGCCCCAACGCAAGCGATAAAGCGAGGTTCGAATCCCGCCGAGAGGAAACCCCGTCGCGGGAGCGATTCGCTGAGGGAGTCGCCATTTTCGACCCGACTCCGCGTCCACATCAACTTCTTTCGGAGTCGGCGCGGCATCTCGATCGACGCTCCCTCGATGCTCAAAGCGACGTCGCCACTCACGTCGAGCAACGCCCCGAAGGTGAGCGCGAATCGCCGCGTCCCTGGTCCAATCCGATCATGATGTCGATTCACCTCTTTCGATCGCAGTTCGTTTCGCAACTGGGCGTAACGGAGTAGCGCCGATCGCGTACCGACGGTCTGTTCACCTGACTGAACGAACGCGACCAAGAGATCGCCGAAGACGTTCCGATGCGACGTAAAGAGCTGAACCACTCCCACGCCGTTCTCGAGATCGCGGGCAAGACGATGGAGGAATCGACCTGTAGGCCCCGGAATACGAGCGTGGTTGAACTCCATGATTGCGACGTTGAGTGGGATGCGATCCTCGAGGAGCGGGAGGACAAGGTTCATGACGCGATCACCGAGAGGCATCGGGTAGCTAGGACGCCGATTCGCGGGGATCTCGGGCAGCGGTTGCGATGCATCCGACTCGGCCGAGACGCGGCTCCGCTTGACGCGAAGACTCGGAACCCACTCGGAGTCGAGGTCCGCGAGACGGGCCTCTTCGCGTTTCGCACTCCTTCGCTTGGAGGAGGAAAATGCCTGGACGTCCTCGCGAAATCCGTACTGCGCCCAGGTTGGATGGCGCGGAACCGATGCGTCGGAATCGGAGTTTTCGTTGTGGTCCGCGAGGTGGTCCTCGTAGTTGTCCCCGTGATTATCCCCGTGATTATCCCCGTGATTATC
>JAIXVI010000100.1 GCA_027483065.1 Planctomycetaceae bacterium | reverse complement strand
CGTGATCGTCACATCGACCTCGGGCAATCGAATACTCCGAAACCGCCGCGCGAGCGCGCGAAAGACGGGCCCCGCGTGCGCAGGAACCTGCGCCGTGACGAGTGATTCCGGCGTCGCGTGTTCGACCGTGAAGACTCCGCGGAGCAGAAGATCATCGAAGGCTCGTTCAACGTCGGCGAGCGGCCGCTCATCGAAAGTCGCGAAGTGGACTTCGGTGCTTGCGGGCTCTGCGGATGGAGATTCGTTTTGCAGGTTGAAGTCGTGCGCGCTCTCTCGCCCTGCGTCGCCTTCAGGCCGCCGCGCACCTCGCGCGCCGCGTCGAAGCGCGAACCAAAGCGCGATGCCAGAAATCGCAACAATCGCCGCGCCAATCGCGATCGTTGCACCCGTTGTGTCGAGCAGAATCACGGTCGTCAAGCTGTGTTTCTCCAACCCGTGCGTCCCCGGCGTTCGAAACGTACGCGTCGGGTTCCGCGGTTCATAGGTCTGCTCCGACGCGATATCGAGGGATTGAGCGTACCTCGCGCCGCCACCAAACAAACAGGCTCCGCGGTTGCGGAGCCTGATCGATCTTCGAGTGGACCATACTGGACTTGAACCAGTGACCTTCTCCGTGTCATGGAGACGCGCTAGCCAACTGCGCCAATGGTCCGGGCCGGGGAGTATATCGGCTCCCGCGCGGGGTGCAAGTGAAGCGGAAACGCGGAATCTCGCGCGTTCAGTTCCGCCGAATCATTATCCGAGCCCGCTCGCCCACGCGATGCAGCGCTCGAGCCGCGCGAGGGACGCGTCGCGGCCGACAAGGACAAGCGTCTCCCAAATCGGCGGGCTTACGGTCGAACCCGAGACGGCAATGCGCAACGGTTGCGCGACCGACCCGATCTTGCCCGCAGCGTGTTCCGCTGCGTATGCGTTCGCGGCCGCCTCGAGCGCAGGCTGCGTCCACTCTGGCAACGCGGCAAGCACGCCGCGCATCGCGCGCAGGTGTTCGAGCCCAGATTTGGCGCCATCCGCGGCTAGCGCACCGACGCTGAGCGCTTTGCGCACGTTCTTGTCATCCGAGAATGCAAGCGCATCGTCCGAGACGAGGAGGAAGCCGTTCGTCTTGAACGGATCATCGAGCGTCTTCGACCGTTCATGGCTTGCGTGGAGCAAGAGATCGAAGCGCGCGCTTCCGAGTTTCTCGAGGTACTCGGGGCGGAACACCGCCGCGTGTTCACGACCGCGGCGGAGAAAATCTTCGCGCGACATCGCGTTGATCGCATCGGTGTTGAACGCGAGCAACTTCACGCGATCGAACTTCGCGGGCGTCTTGATGACGCGATCGAGCGAGAAACGCTCCTTCAGGAACTCGTTATCAAACTTCTCAATGTCGTGGCCTGGGCTCCATCCGTTCAGCGCGAGGAAGTTGCAAATCGTCTCAGGGAGATAGCCCGAGCGACGGAAGTCGTCGACGTTGATTTCGGGTAGCTGCACCTTGAGCGCTTCCGCAAGCCGAATCGCGCCCTCAAGATCGAGTTGCACGTTGTCGTCGCCGAGCCACTTGGTCCACTCTTCGATCGTCACAGTTCCTTCGGGCGGCGCTGTCAGCGCCTTCTCCTTCACCGCCTTGCGCAACACCTTGTCCTTGTCGCGCTTCGACATCTTCGAATCATCGGGATTCTTGATGATGGAAAGATGGCCGTACGTCGGGCGGCGGAATCCAAGCGCGTCCTGCAAAACCATGTGTTTCGCGGTGTTCGTGAAGTGCTCTTGCGCACGAAGTACGTGCGTCACACGCATCAATTCGTCGTCGACGACGACCGCGAAGTGATACGTCGGAAAGCCGTCCTTCTTGCGAATAACGAAATCATCGACTTCACCAGCGGGAAGCGTTGCATCGCCGAGCACTTCGTCTTGAATCGTGATCGGCACTTGCGGCGTGCGGAATCGCACAACGGGTTGCCGTCCCTCGGCGCGATAACGCGCGATGTCTTCCGCGGATGGCGTGCCACGGAATCGATAGCGAAACGCCTCTTTGCGCGCGGTCGCTTCTTTGCGCAGTGCGTCGAGTTCCTCGGTGCTATCCCACGCTTCGTAGGCCTTTCCTTCGGCGAGCAATTGCGCGAAGTAGCGGTCGTAAATCGCAAGTCGTTCGCTTTGGAAGTAAGAGCCATTCGCTCCACCGCCGACGCGCGTTCCATCTGGCGCGACATACTCCGGACCCTCGTCCCAACGAATACCGAGCCAGTCAAGATCCTTGAGGAACCCGACGCTCGCCGCGTCCGATGAGCGCTTTTGGTCGGTGTCTTCGATGCGGATGATGAACGTGCCGCCGCGCCCCTTGGCAAACGCCCACGAGTAGAGCGCGGTACGCGCGCCGCCGACGTGCAAATGGCCTGACGGAGACGGGGCGAAACGAGTGACGGGGCCAGAATCGGAACGAGCGGTCATAGAGGCACTCAAATGAAATCAGTCGGCGGATGTTTGAACGGGACAAACTGCAGTCCGCCGCCGCGCCGCGCACACGGTTTTGGAGCGCGACCACGGCGCCTCGGACGGGAGTTCCGAGCGTGGATCGCGCAGGGTAGCGAAATCGCGTGATCGGCTCGCGCGCAGCGCGCGACGGTGATGCGTGGTGACCACGGTGATTCCAACGGCAACAACAACGGCGACGGCACCCCCGCCATCGCCACTCGACGTTCGCAAGAACTCCGGAGATTCGGCGGAGTTCCTCGTTGCTTCTCGGAGGCGAACCCCGAAGATGGGCTCCTTGGCCCGCATCGGCTTCATCTCCGACACCCACGGTCGCACCGACCGCGCGCGACGCGCCATCGATCTCCTCGTCGCCCGCGGTGCCGAGCGCATCGTGCATTTGGGCGATGTCGGCAGCGAATCGGTGCTCGACCTCCTCGCTGGGATTCCCGCGCTTGTCGTCTTCGGAAACTGCGACGATTCCCGAAATCTTGCGCGCTATGCCGAGATCCTCGGCATCGAAGTCGCCCACCCGAGCACGATCATCGAGTTCAAAAACGTGGCGGTCGGAGCGGATGCCGCCTCAGCAACCGAAACGGGACGCGGCGTTCTGCGCATCGGTATGACGCACGGCCATCTCGAACGTGAAGTCGAACGCCTCTTCGACGCGCGTATCGACATTCTGCTGCACGGCCATACGCATGAAATCCGCGACGAGATGATCCAAGGCGTTCGGGTCTTGAATCCTGGCGCGCTCCACCGTGCCAAGACACACACGGTTTTGCTCCTCGAGACAACGACCGCACATGCCACGTGGCTTGATGTTGATGTCGAACTTGATGCGAGTCTCGATGTGAATCTCGAGCCGACCGGGTCGTAGAAAGCGCACGAGGCGCGGGAAGCGTCGCGAGTCCATCAGCCGCCGAAACCGCGCGAGAGGGTTCGACGAACCGCGGCCCATGCACGGCACCGCCCTCACGCTCCTTCTTGCCAACGCCTTCGCGACGATCTTCATGACCGGGCTCATTTGGTTCGTGCAGGTTGTGCATTACCCGCTGTTTGCGCGCGTGGGGAACACTGAGTTTCCTGCGTATTCGCGAGCACATCAGACGCTCACGACGCTCGTCGTGGGTCCACCCATGCTGGTCGAAGCGCTCACCGCGGCCTTGCTCGTCGTCGTTCGTCCTACCGGTGTTTCAGCCGCTCTTGCGTGGACTGGCCTCGCACTTGTCGCGGTGATTTGGCTGAGTACCGCCGCGTTGCAAGTTCCGTCCCACGCGAAACTCGTGCAGGGATTCGACCCCGCCATTGGCTCGTTCCTCGTTCAAACGAATTGGATTCGCACCGTCGGGTGGACCGCACGCGCGGTGGTCGTTCTTGCGATGCTCGCGCAAGCGATGCGGACTCTCACGCACGTCGCTGGTTCGACCACGACGACTTAAACCCGTGAAAGTCATCTCGACGAGGATGCTCCGTCCATCCGCTCGGCAGGAACGAACGAGAGCCTGCGTTACAGTGCTGTGATGACAGATGGGAATCCCGCATCGAACGCGCCCGAGGGAGCACCGCGAAGTGACGCCCCGCGCGTTGAGGTCTTCGGTTGGACAGAGTCGTCCATCGAACTTGTCCAAGTCGCCTCAGTCGCGGAGGCAGTCGCACTTCTCGACAAATACCGCTTTCTCTGGATTGATGTCGAAGGCGTCGCAAGCATCGACGCAGTCAACGCACTTGAGGTTCCGCTTGAGATTCCACCGCTTGCATGCGATACGCTGATTGAAGGCATTCGCCGGCCCGGCGCAGACGACTTTGATGACGTCACCATCGTCACGATGCGCGCGCATTTGCCCGAAGGAACCGTCGAATTTGTAGACTTCGTCGTCGCGCCGCGATGCCTTGTCACGCTGCAAGAAAAGGCCGGCGGCGACGTCTTCAATCCCGTACGCGAGCGCTTGCTGCAGCAGTCGCCGCGCCTCGTGCGAACGGATGTCAACGTGGTGTTCTTGCTGCTCGGTCGCGCGGTGTGCGAGGGCTACCGACCAGTGCTCGAGCGCTTCTCAGGCAGTCTCGAAAAATTCGAACGCGCACTTGTTCGTCATCCCGATGCGTCGATGCTCGATCGCATTCACAAGCAACGAAGAGAATTGCTGTTCCTACGGCAAGGACTCGCGCCGCTGCGCGAAGCCCTTGCAAACTTGCAATCATCGCTCTCTGTTCGCCAAGACGAGGAGCGACGATTTCGGGCGCGACTCGCGGCGCTGCGTGAGCTTCAAGACGAGATCGGCGCGCTGCTTGACCTCGTCGAGTTCCAGAAGGACAGCGCACAACACTTGCTCGACCTTTATCTCAACGCCGCAAGTAATCGGTTGAACGAAATCGTGCGCGTGCTCACGATCATCAGCGTCATTTTCATGCCGTTGACACTCATCGCGGGCATTTACGGCATGAATTTTGAGCACGACAGCCCTTGGGCCATGCCCGAACTCCGCTGGCGGTACGGATACCCCTTCGCGCTCGGACTGATGGCGCTTTCTGCGGGCGGGTTTATCTGCTTCTTCTGGCGCAAAGGCTGGATTGGCGACCCGCTGCAGCGTCGTCGTTCCACCGCCGCGACCCCGGCGGCGTCGGGCTCCGCGCACGACGCGAGCTGGCCGCTTTCCCTCATGCTTTCGAGACGAAAACCGCGCGCCAATCGAAGCGGTCGGTCATCGGGAAAACACGCAAGTGGCGGTCCCAAAGCGCCGAAATAGCGGCGGCGTGAGCCCTTGCGAAAGCGCGGTATCCGTCCGATACTTGCGGTTTGGCCTGAGATCGCCTCGGGCCGCGTCTTCTCGCGTCCGTCGCAGGTCTCTCTCCGCAGGCCAAATCTCATGCATTCCGGCACGTCTTCCACCCAACGAGATACGAGTAGGAACTCCACCTTGAGGAACTCCCGCATGTCTGAACGCGCCTCTGACACCTTCGGCTCGCTCGTCTTTGCAGGCGACGTGATGTTGAAGCGTCTCCCACCCGACGTTTTCATGAATCTGCAGCGCACGATCAAGAACGGTTCTCCGCTTGATCCAGCGATCGCAAACACCGTCGCCGGAGCCATGAAGGACTGGGCGCTTGAGCACGGCGCGACGCACTATTGCCACTGGTTCCAACCGCTCACCGGCACGACCGCCGAGAAGCACGACGCATTCCTTTCGATGACCTCGGACGGCGGCGCGATTGAGAAGTTCAGCGGTTCGCAATTGATTCAGGGTGAACCCGACGCGTCGAGCTTCCCGCACGGCGGCATTCGCGATACCTACGAAGCGCGCGGCTACACCGCGTGGGATGCGACGAGCCCTGCATTCATCTATCGCTCGGGCGAGCAGGCAACGCTGTGCGTTCCCACTGCGTTCGTCTCGTACACGGGTGAAGCCCTCGACAAGAAGACTCCGCTTCTCCGCTCGATTCAAGCGGTTTCGAAGCAAGCACTGCGCATTCTGAAGATCTTCGGCGCAGACCACGGCGTCAATCAGGTCATCACCACGCTCGGCGTCGAACAGGAGTACTTCCTCGTTGATGCCGAACTCGCGCAGCAGCGCCCCGATCTCTTGATCTGCGGACGCACGCTTGTGGGCGCTCCAGCACCGAAGGGTCAGCAACTCGAAGACCACTACTTCGGCTCGATTCCACAGCGCGTCCTCGCGTATATGGCCGAGGTCGAGCAACGACTCTTCGAACTCGGCGTCCCAGTCAAGACGCGTCACAACGAAGTCGCGCCGGGTCAATTCGAACTCGCGCCGACCTATGAGAACGCGAACGTCGCGGTCGATCACCAAATGATCACGATGAGCGTGCTGCGCGAGACCGCAGAACGCCACGGTTTCGTGTGTTTGATGCATGAAAAGCCCTTCGCAGGCGTCAACGGCTCCGGCAAGCACAACAACTGGGCACTCTCGACCGACACGGGTGTCAACCTCCTCGATCCGCGCGACGAAACCCACACAAATATGCAGTTCCTCGTCTTCCTCTGCGCGGTCATTCGCGGGGTGGATGTGCACGCAGAAATGCTGCGCGGCTCGATCGCGAGCGCCGCGAATGATCACCGTCTCGGCGCGAACGAGGCGCCGCCGGCGATTATGTCGATCTTCCTCGGCGACATGCTGACCGACATCCTCGATCAACTCGAGTCGGGCAATCCGAAGAAGACGAAGAAGGGCGACGAGATGCAGCTCGGCGCGACGACGCTGCCGCAGATTCCGCGCCACACGAGCGATCGCAATCGCACGTCGCCGTTCGCGTTCACCGGCAACAAGTTCGAGTTCCGTGCCGTTGGTTCAAGCGCCTCGGTTGCGTGGCCGAACACCGTGCTCAACGCAATCATCGCTGACAGCCTCGATTTCATGGCAACGCAACTCGAGAAGCGCGCGGGCAAGAATGCCACGCAAGCCAAGCTCGAAACCGCGGTCAAGAGCCTGCTCAAGGACGTCGTCAAGGAACATCGTCGTGTGTGCTTCGACGGCGACGGCTACTCGAAGGCGTGGCATGATGAGGCTGCAAAGCGTGGCCTTGCGAATCACAAGTCGACGGTCGATGCGATCGCGATCTTCGGTTCGAAGAAGGCTGCAGAAGTCTTTACGCGCTTCAACATTCTCTCGAAGCGCGAACTCGAAGCGCGGTACGAAATCATGCTCGAGCAGTACATCAAGCTGCTCCGCATCGAATCGCGCACGCTCCAGAACATGGTTCGCACGGCTGTCCTCCCCTGCGCGATGCGCTTCCAAGCGGAACTCGCAGACACGATCGGCGCCACGCAAAACTGCGGCGTCGAGTGCCCGGGCACCGAGGCTGAGTTGCGCGAAGTCGTCGGGTTGGTCGAGAACCTCCGCCGCGCGATCAACGCGGTTGAGAAGGCTGATGATTTCCACGGCGACCACGGCAAGCACGCGGCTCATTACCGCGACAAACTCGTGCCCGCGATGCTCGACGCCCGAAAGTGCTGCGACGCGCTCGAGAAGGTCATGCCAGCCGATCTCTATCCGCTGCCGACCTACGCGGAATTGTTGTTCTCGACCCGCTGAACGAGCACATTGCTCGAAGACTGCCGCCGATTCAATCATCGAGGCGCGTCTTCAACCGAAACCAACCCCTAGGGCCCTGCCACACGGCGGGGCCCTTTCTCATCAGTGCCACTGACGGGTGCTGTTGAGGGGCGACCGTCGCGATCGCCGCGAGACCTTTGGGCCACTGTGTTCTTGGACGCATTGCGAGGAAGCCGCCGCGCGGTATACTCGCCCCTCTTTTCCACCGTACGGAAACTTCAGGATTCATCATGAGCACCGCGACCGATTCACAGCTCGACGTCGAGATCACCGTCACCGAAACCGCTCCCTGCACCAAGCAGATCAAACTGCGCGTGCCCGCTGCCGCGGTAGACGGCCGCCTCGAGGCTGCGTTCGGATCTTTCGCGATGGAAGCGGCGATGCCAGGCTTCCGCAAGGGCAAGGCCCCGCGCGCGCTCATCGAGAAGCGCTTCGGCGGCGCTGTCGCGCAAGAGACGCGTCAGCAACTCATGAGCGAGGCCTACGGCCGCGCGATCGAAGAGCATAAGCTTCGTCCGATCACCGAACCCCGTCCAGTCGACGGCGAGATGGTCCCTGAAGTTGCGCGCGGCAAGGACTTCGCGTTCAGCGTTGAAATCGAAGTCGCGCCTGAGTTTGCGATCCCTGATTTCGCTGGCTTCGACGTGAAGAAGCCGACGATCGAGGTGACGACTGATCACGTCGACGGCGAGATTCTCCGCCAGAGCTACCGTTGGGGTACGCCTGTTCGTATCGAAGGCCCGCTCGAGAACCTCGACCGCATGCTCGGCAAGGCTGTGGTCACAGTCGATGGCCGAGATGGCACCTACTTCGAAGCCGACAAGGCACTCTGCGTTGTGCCGGCGAAGGAAGACGAAGGTAAGGGCGCCCTGCTCGGACTTCTCTTCGAAGGTCTCGACGCGTCGCTCATCGGTAAGAAGGTTGGCGACACCGTGAAGGTGACGACGACTGGCTCTGACAGCCACGAGCGCGAAGAACTCCGCGGAAAGAAGATCGCGATCGAGTACACGATCACCGAAGCTGAGCGCATCACGCCGCGCAGCGCCAAGGAACTCTCGGAGATGTACGGCGTTGAAAGCGAAGAGATTTTCCGCGAGCAAGTCAAGGACGCGCTCGAGCAACGCCGCGACAGCGAGCAACGCGCTGCAATGCGCGAACAAGTTTCGGAGCAGCTCGTTGCGAAGATCGACTTCGCGCTTCCTTCGAAGTTGAGCGAGTCGCAAGCGGCCCGCACGATTGAGCAGCAGCGCATGGAACTCCTCTCGCGCGGCCTCGATCCGGCGTCGGTTGAAACACGGCTTGCCGAACTCCGCGGCAAGAGCGAGAAGGTCGCGAAGGACCGTCTCAAGCTCTTCTTCATCATGGCGCGCCTCGCGGAGCACTTCGGCGTGCAAGTCACCGAGCAAGAGCTCAACGGCCGCATCGCAATGATGGCTGCGCAACAGAATGCGCGCCCTGATCAGATGCGCCAGCAGATCGAGCAGAGCGGCCGCATGGGCGACGTCATTTCGATGATCCGCGATGCGAAGGTCGGCGACCGCGTGATTTCGCTCGCGAAGGTTTCGGACATCTCGGCCGAAGATTGGAACAAGGTCGTCGAGGCAAAGGCGAAGGCCTAAAGCCCAAACGACGTTGAAGCCCGGTGGACTGCACCCGCGTCCACCGGGCTTTTCTCTCAAGGCTTTTCTCTCAAGGCTTTTCTCTCAAGGCTTTTCTCTCAAGGCTTTTCTCTCAAGGCGTTCGCTGTGAGTTTCCGTGGGGGCCTTTCTCTGGGGGTCTTTCTGGGAATCATTTCCTAAAGGCCTTTCCCTGAAGGTTGTTCTCAGAACCTCGCGCCGCGCGAGAAATCGCAACCAACCCTGCACACCACATGCGCATCACGCCGAAGGAGAGCCTCGGACCCATGCACTCGGCTGTGCCAACTCTTGTCGCGAGCGACGCGAGCTCCATCATCTGGAGCATTGGCCCGATCATTCTCGGACTGATTGTGGTTGTCGTTGTTGGCTGGTTCGTCGTGGTGCATGTTCGAGTTTGGATGAAGGCTTCGGGAGAGTCCGGAGAAGCCTTCACCCTGGATGATCTGCGACGAATGCATCGCGCTGGCGAGATCTCCGACGCCGAGTTCCAGCGTGCGCGCGAAGCGATGATTGGCGCGGTCCGATCGAAGGGAATGAAGGATCCTCCACCGAGGAATCCCGACCTCGACGTGCTTCGCCAGCGCCACTTTGCCGCGACACAACGCGCTACAGGCTCCGAAAAGCCACCCGCTCCCATCTCTCCCGCAACACCAACGATTCCTCCCACAGTTCCGTCCGTTCCGAAGTCTTTGATGGCTCCTGTGACGAGACCAGACGCAGTGAGATCGATCCCACCCGTTCAACCCAAGCCTTCCGAGACGCTTCAGAGTTCTTACACGCCGAACCATCCAGTTTCGCTCTCGGACCCGTCCCAACACGACCCTGCTTCTCGCCGCGACGCGGTTGTTCGACGGCCGAGGATCCTCGGTGACGAGCGATTCCTACGAGAAGCTTCGGGGAAAGATCCGGAGGATCCGTCGGAATCCGCTGCGCAATGAAAGTGCTTTCGACGAATCGACCTTCTCTCGTCCGATACAGTCCTCTCTGCGCCAAACGCGCTTCGAACGAACCAATCATGCACAGTCCCAACCCACAACCATCACGTCCATCGCATCAACAGCCTGTCGCCAGCACTCCGCCAACGCGGCGCGGTCCGGGCGGACCGTCAGGCCACGGCCATGGTGCGGGAGGTTCAGGCGGCAGCCGCAGCGACGGTGGTGACTTCGGGAGTCAGGGTGGTGGTCAAGGCGGTGGCGGCGGAAACGACGGCGGCTTCCGCGGCAAGAAGAGCACCACGTGCTCCTTTTGCGGCAAGACCTCGCGCGAAGTCGGCGCGATGGTCGAGGGCCCCGGCGACGTCTACATCTGCTCCAACTGCACCGATCTCTGCCAGAACATCTTCAAGCAAGAGAAGCGCCGCGTTGCTGCGGCACGTCCGCTCTTTGCGACGATTCCTTCGCCGCGTCAGGTGAAGGAGTTCCTCGACCAATACGTGATCGGCCAAGACGCTGCCAAGCGCGCGCTCGCCGTCGCGGTGCACAATCACTACAAGCGCCTCACGGTCGTGGAGGGCGACGACAACTCGATCGAGCTCGACAAGTCGAACGTGATGCTGATCGGTCCAACCGGTACCGGCAAGACGTTGCTTGCGAAAACGCTCGCGCGCATTCTGAATGTTCCGTTCGCGATCGGTGATGCGACCACGCTCACTGAAGCGGGCTACGTCGGCGAAGACGTTGAGAACCTCCTTCTCAAACTGCTGCAGGCCGCGGATTACGACCTCGAGAACGCGCAGCGCGGCATCATTTACATCGACGAAATCGACAAGATCGGCAAGACCTCGCAGAACGTGTCGATTACGCGCGACGTTTCGGGCGAAGGCGTGCAGCAGTCACTCCTGAAGATGCTTGAAGGCACCGTTGCGAACGTTCCGCCGCAAGGTGGCCGCAAGCACCCTGAGCAACAGTACATCCAGCTCGACACGACGAACATCCTCTTCATCTGCGGTGGTTCGTTCGTTGGTCTCGACGACATCATTCGCAAGCGCATCGGAAAGCGCCGCATCGGGTTCGGCTCAGATATCCACGAGAACAAGCCGAAGGAAGAGAATCTCCGGTCCGTGCTGGCGCAGGTCCTTCCCGAGGACGTGCTTGAGTTCGGCATGATCCCCGAACTCGTTGGCCGCCTTCCGATCATCACGCCGCTCATGCCGCTCGATCGCGCCGCGATGATTTCGATTCTGACTGAACCGAAGAACGCGATCGTCCGCCAGTATCAGTACCTCTTCTCGATCGAAGGCGCACGGCTTGAGTTCACGACCGACGGTCTCGAACTCATCGCAGATCGCGCACTCACTCGTGATACGGGTGCCCGCGCGCTGCGCGCCGTGATCGACGAGATCATGGTGCCCCACATGTACCACTTGCCGGACCTCGATAACCACGACGCGGTCTACACGATGGATGCCGCGGCGATCGAGCGGAAGACACCGCTTGCCCAGTTGCTCCGACGTGTGAGCAAGGAATCGGCGTAACGATGACTGGTCGGGTGGAGCCGCAAGACGCGTCAGACGCGCGAGCGAACGTGCATTCGCTTGGCGCTGTACCGTCGGGGTTGCGACGGAATTGCGGCGATGCCGCGTTGTACGAGCGCCTCGCGTCGACTGCGGCACAGTTTCTTCGCGCGGAAGCCCCGGCCGATTGTCTGCAGCCGCTCACCGATCTCCTCTGGGAGGCGCTTGCGCCGCGAGGCGTGAGTTGGATTGGTTTCTATCTGATCGACCCTGAGACTCCGCTAGACCGCGCGCGGCGCGAGGGAGCGATGCTCCTCGTCGCCCGCCGAGACAAACCAGCGTGCTCGCCGATCGGACTTCACGGGGTTTGCGGACAGGGCTTCTTGGAAGAGTCCGCGCGGCTCGTCGAGGACGTTGGGCTGCTCGGGCCGAGTTACATCGCTTGCGATCCGCGCGACCGATCCGAACTCGTTTTGCCGATTTATCGGGCGGGCGAGTGCTGGGGAGTGCTCGACGCGGACAGCCATGAAGTCGCCTGCTTTGGGAACGAAGACGTCGACGGGATGTCGCGCGTCCTTGTCGCCGCGGGACTTCTCGACCGAACACCACCGCTTCGCGCTGATCGCTTGCAGAACGGCGCGGTTTCGCTATAGTGCGGGACTCGCCCGAGGTCGGGCGTCTGAATTGAGAAACTCCTATGCCACGCGTTTGCCATTTCTCCGGTGCGTCCACCTCCTCTGGTTGGGTTTGCAAGTATCGCGGTAAGGCGAAGTACCTTGGCGGCGTCGGTATCAAGACCACGTCGCGCAAGCGCCGTACTTTCAAGCCGAATCTGCAGGATGTGACCATCGTCGAAGACGGCTCACCGAAGCGCGTCAAGGCGTCGACCCGCGCGATCCGCCAGGGCCTCGTCGTCAAGCCGATCAAGCGCAAGTATGCGTACACGCGTCGCATCAAGAACGGCGAAGCGGTGTAAAGCACCTCGCGGGGGGACGCGTGAGGTGACACTTGACACTCTCGACGACAGTTCGAGATCAGTCAAGTGGCATCTGCGGACGACGACCCACGCCGGTTGAAACCCCTCGGTTGCCGCAGGTTTGTGAAAAAAAATCCATCCCGAACGCCTCGTGCGTTCGGGATGTTGCTTTTGCGCAAGCCAATCACTGCGAACTGCAAGCGACGACTTCGATGAGCACTTGCCTGCCACGGTGTTGAATCACCGATGCGGAGCACTTCGGCGGCGAGATCATCCCCAGCCGCAAAATCAACAGGTTTTCCCGCATGAAATGCAAATGTTTGGTTGGCCTCTCCGTGACTTCGGGGTATTGTCCGCCTCGGCAGACACCTGGTCCTTCGCGCCGCATTGTCGGGCAGGACAATCTCCGATCTGCCAACCATCCCATCACCACGTAGTCCGAGTTTTCGCAGATTTGCGTCTCTCGGGTGGTTCGAACGGTCGCGGCGCCCGCGACCCGCGTTGTTTGCTCTGCATCGAAGCTTGTGTCCCTCGCTCCGATTCAGAAATGTGTTTGACGACGTCCTGCGCCGCAGTGGTGTCGCCCGCGTTTGTTGTTCAGCGGTTCGGCGTTCCGTCACGGCGGAGTGCCATTGCCGCATTGCAAGTCATTTATCGGTTCGTCTCAAAGTCTGAAGTCAGTTCGTTCATCCGCAACGGAAACTCATTCCACATCAGAAGCGGCCACACACATCGCCGCTCGATCATCTGAAGGCTCGCTGAAGTCGTCACTCTCCCCCGCGTCCACCTCCAAACTCCCTCGTGCAATCTTCCAGCTCCATTTCTGATCGCGACCGTGTCCTCGCCGCGACCGACATCCTGTCGGTCATTGGCGAGGCTGTGGCGTTGCGACCGAAGGGACGCGAGCACGTCGGGCTTTGCCCGTTCCACGATGACCGCTCGCCATCGATGGCGGTTGTCACGCATAAGTCGGGCATGGGTGGCGCAGGCTTCTACAAGTGCTTTGCGTGCGGCGCGGCTGGCAACGCGATCGACTTCGTCATCAACTACCACCGCATGGAGTTCCCCGAGGCGCTGCGTTTCCTCGCGGCGCGCGCCAGCATCGAACTGACACCGTTTGTTCCGCAGGGTCGGCCTCGCAACGACGGCGAACCAACGCGCGACGACATCCTGCGAGCGAATGCACTTGCCGAGAAATTCTTCCGACGCGTCTTCGCTGATGCCGAAGCGGGCTCTCGGGCTCGCGCCGAAGCAACGCGCCGCGGCTACGACGACGTCACCATCGAAGCCTTTGGCCTCGGAGCGGCGCCTGCCAAGTTCGACGCGCTGGCGGACGGCGTTCGTCGCGCGATCAAGAACGCGGGATCGGACTACCCATCGTTCGATGCCTTCGTACAAGCGGGCGTCATTCGTCCTGCACGATCGGGCGGCGGGTTTGTCGATCTCCTCCGCGATCGTCTCGTCTTCCCAATTTGCGACGACCTCGGACGTCCAATCGCCTTCGGTGGGCGCAAACTCGATCCTGAGCAAGAGCCGAAGTACCTCAACAGTCCAGAGTCGCCCGTCTTCCACAAGTCGAAGGCGCTCTACGGAATCCATCGTGCGAAGCGGAAGATCGTCGAAGCAAAGACGGCGATCATCACCGAGGGTTACACCGATGTGATCGCGTGTCATCGCGCGGGTTTCACCAACACTGTCGCGACGCTCGGAACAGCACTCACCCGCGAGCACGCTCGTATGCTCCGTCGGTTGTGCGACTCGGTCGTACTCCTCTTCGACGGCGATGAAGCGGGACAGAAGGCTGCCGACCGCGCGCTTGAAGTCTTCTTCAGCGAGTCGATCGACATCAAGATCTGCGTGCTGCCTGACAACCTCGACCCAGACGATCTCCTTCGCCAAGAAGGCGGCAGCGAGCGATTCCGCCAGGCGCTCGATCGATCGTCGGACGCACTCACGTTCATGGCTTCACGCATCCGACGCCAACTCGAAGGGCGCGGGCTCTCGGGCCGTCAACAAATGATCGAGCAGACGACCGCAAAGTTCGTCGACCTCGGCTTGAACGCGATGGGCGGACTTCGTCGGCAACTCGTCATGCAAATGATGGCCGACCTCTTTGGCCTCGGTGTTGCTGATCTCGATCGACTCGCGCGCTCGCTGAAGCCGCGTCCGACAGCTTCGGCGGCCGGCGGCATCGACGCGCGGACGAGCGATGAGGGGCCGAGCGGTTTTGGCAGCAACTCGACGATCATCGAGATCTCTGAGGGTGCTTCAGCATCCCGATCCGCCTTCCCAGGAAGCGCTGCTCGCCTGCGTGCGCGGCTCCATGCGGAGCGCCGATTGCTTGGCGTCCTTTGCTGCGATCCAGCGCTCGCCTCCATTGCGGTTCCAGTTTCAGACGCCGGCCACCTCCCACTCAGTGAAGCGATTTCGCCTGAAGAGTTCGCGGACGCTGGACACGCGGCAATCTTTGCCGCGATTCGCAACGCCGCAGAAGATGCGCGTGTACTGAACTTTGATGGCTTGATCGGCGAACTTGCCGATGGAGACTCCAAGCGCCTAGCATCGGATCTTTACCTGTTCGGAACGGAAGTCCTTCGCGCAGCGACCACAACCGCGGTTGTTGGCGGGGCCCGAACAGCCGCGGACGAGCTCGTCGTGAGTTGGTGCGACCTCGAAAACCTCGAGCGTCGAGAACGCTTCAGGAACGGGATCAGCCAGAACAACTCGAGCCAGAGCAATTCAGGTCACAGCAACTTGAGGCCGAACAGCCTCAAGCGAAGTGAGAACAGTCAGAGCGAAGGTATCCACGCTGGGAGTTCGCACCCAGCCGAGCGCCGCGAGCACACCGTCGATGGGAATTCACCATCTGAAGACCTCGATTCACTTCGAGGCGACGGAGCACACCGCACACTCGATCCAGAAACTGCCGCCGCACGGCTCGCGCAATTGCGCGAGCGGGGCCATGACGCGACGGCAGCAAGCACATTTTTCCAGCGCCGGTCGACCCCGGCGAAGGATTCAGGACGGAGTAGCACACCGTGAGCATGACACTAGACACCCTTGAAATCGCCTCGCCCGTCCTTCGGGAGCTCGTCGAGCACGGCATTCGCCGTCGCTGGATTAGTTACGAGGAGTTGAATACCTGCCTTCCCGACGAGTTCGTTGATCCTGAGAAGATCGACGAGTTGCTCGTCTTCATGGGCGAGCACGCGATCGAGATGGTTGATGAAGTCGAGATTCGACGCAACAACTATGTCTGCTTCGACGCTCCCCTTCAGACGAACCTGAAGTTCCAACGCGACGACCCGAAGAAGGGCGCACGCGCCGACGGCGTCGCGCACGCTGGACCTGCGCAGCCCTCGGCTGCCGCGCTTGCCGCTGCTGAGCTTGAGATCAAGAAGAACAAGCGTAAGAAGAAGGCTGCCGAAGGCGAAGCCCGCGGTGAAGAAGACGGTCCGGATCCGGACGACTTCGACGTTGAGGAGGACATCCTCGACGACACCGAAATGCAAGCGGCCGTCGAGAAGGCGCTCGCTGAGCAAGGTTCGAAGAGGATCGACGACCCGATCCGCATGTACCTCACGCAGATGGGCACGATCCCACTGCTCACACGCGAAGAAGAAATTCGCTTGGCGAAGAAGATCGAAACGACCCGCATGATCTTCCGTCGCAAGGTGCTCGAGAGCGATTATGCCGCGGGCGAAGCGGTGAAGATCCTCAAGGACGTGCACGCACAGAAACTGCCGTTCGACCGCACGATGCGCATCTCGACTGCCGAGCCGCATGCGAAGCAGAAGATCGAGCAACGCATTCCTGCGAACCTCCCGACGATCGAGCGCCTCTTGAAGAGCAATCTTCAGTCGTGGGAGCAGCTCGAAGCGGGCGGCGTGAGTGCGTCGCAGCGCGCAACGCTTCAACGCGAGATTACGCTTCGTCGTCGCCGTACCGGCACGCTCCTCGAAGAGTGCTGCCTGCGTACGGGCCGCATCATTCCGCTCTATCGCAAGTTGCTCGGCATCGTTTCGAAGATGCGAGAGATGCAGCGCAACCTTGTGAAGGCCGAGAAGAATCCAGATCGGTACGACCCTGAAGACGTGTACGTCATGCAGGAAGAGTTCGACGGCTTGCGCAATCTCGTGCTCGAGCCGATGGACGAGTTTGAGCGTCGCATGCGCGACATCCAACGCGTCTTCGGCGAGTACGAACAAGCGAAGCGCGACCTTTCGGGCGGCAACCTCCGTCTGGTCGTCTCGATCGCGAAGAAGTACCGCAACCGTGGTCTCCCCTTCCTCGACATCATTCAGGAAGGCAACACGGGCTTGATGCGCGCGGTCGACAAGTACGAGTACAAGCGCGGTTACAAGTTCTCGACGTACGCGACGTGGTGGATCCGTCAGGCCATCACCCGCGCGATCGCCGACCATGCGCGCACGATTCGCGTGCCGGTCCACATGATCGAAACGATGTCGAAACTGCGCAACATCCAGAAGGCGTTGCTGCAGGAACTCGGCCGCGAGCCGACGATCGAAGAAATCGCCATCAAGGCGAAGATGCCGATCGAAGAAACGCGCCGCGTGATGAAGATCTCGCGTCATCCGATTTCGCTCGATCGTCCGGTCGGCGAAAGCGAAGATTCGCACTTCGGTGACTTCATCGAAGACGAGCGTCAGGCAAGCCCGTCTGATTCGGCGACGAGCGACATGCTGCGTCAACGCATCAACGACGTGCTCAAGACGCTCACCTATCGCGAACGCGAGATTCTCAAACTCCGCTACGGCATCGGTGACGGTTACACCTACACGCTCGAAGAAGTCGGTCGCATCTTCAAGGTCACGCGCGAGCGCGTGCGCCAAGTCGAGTCAAAGGCGATTCGCAAGCTTCAGCATCCGGTGCGTCGCCAACGTCTCGCGAGCTTCCTTCCAGGCCACATGGCCGATCTGGAAGGCGAGCCCGATGCGATGAGCGATGTCGGCGCGGACGATTGAGTCTGCGCGCTTGACGTTTGCTCGGGCGAGTTCGATCGTCGCTGAGCAGGTGCTCGAGCGAGACGCATCCAACGTTCGCGAACTTGTCTTCAATCAACGCGCTCAGTGCAGTCGAATGCACTGAGCGCGCTTGTTTGCGTGGGGTGCTGCTTGAAGCGCTTCGAGACAATCCCGTCCGTGGCGGGTTTCGATGGTGTCGCAACACGGGCGGGGCGGACGTCCTCGTAATTCAAAGTGATTCAAACTGCATAAACTTCCCTCGAATCTCGATGAAACTCAAGCCTTCTCGCTGACTGGCGTCATATTCCGCCGCATGTCTGCAGATCAGCATTTCAATCTGGGCTTCGATCGGTTTTCCAAGCAACACCTTCCTTTGAGTTCGACACGTTTCGTGGCGCGCGTTCTCTCGCGCGCACTGCTTGTGACCCTCACCTCAGCCGTCTGTTCGTTCTCCGCGAGCCCAGTTGCCGCTGCGACGCCGAGTTCACAAGAAAACGCTGAGCGCATGACCAAACCATCACGCGAGACGCCACGGCTGAAGGGCGAGAACGAGCGTTCTCCGCTCGTGCCATCCGCCGAGCCATTGGCGATCGATGAGGCCGTTGACGGTCAAGCCATCGATGAAGTGACTGGGCTTCCTTCGTACTTGGTTCAACTTCGAGCGTCCCCTCGCAACACCAATCCGACCTCCGCAGCGCGGTTGATTGACCGCGTTCTGGATGAGTCCATTGGTCAAATGCGCGTGCGATTCCGCTATGAGCATGCCGTGATCGGTTTCGCGGCGTCGATGACGAACAGTGAGGCTGATCGTCTGCGCCAACACGAACTCGTCGCGCGCGTTGAGCCAGATCTAACCGGCGCGGTCACTGGTACCACGGGTGATGCGCCCGCTGATCCGAACAGCCCAAATCCGTGGGGCTTGCGGCGTATCTCGCAGGCGGATGGACTCGCGCCATCGTTCAACCCCTGCGGCGCCGATGGCTCGGGCGTAACCGTCGTCATCATCGATAGCGGCATCAATCCTGACCACGCGGAGTTCGCGGGTCGCGTCCAACGCATCGTCAACTTCTATACTGGACCCGAGGCAAACGGCGGTCGTGACATTCAAGGCCACGGAACACACGTTGCTGGCTGCGCGGCAGGCGCAACGACAGGACCTGCTCCTGGCGCTGGCATCGTGTCGCTCGCCGTCTCAAGTCCTCGAGGCAAATTCACATTTTCGTCTGCTGTTGCGGCGCTGAATTGGCTGCTGATTCCGGGCAACATTCAACTTCCGGCCGTCGTCAACATGTCACTCAGCGGCGAACACCGCGGCGCTTTGGCGGCAGTCTTCGAAGAGGCTATCGCGAACGTCACCTTCAACGGCATCCCTGTGGTGGTCGCTGCAGGCAACGAATCGTGGCCGGCGTCATGGATGTATCCAGCCGCGTCAGCGTTCACGCTCACCGTCGGTGCGACCGACGTCGATGACCATCCCGCGGTCTTCTCGAACTTCGGGCCCGAAGTTGGCATTTGGGCGCCGGGCGCCGGAATCCTCGCCGCAGACTGGCTTCGTGCACCCAACGGTTTGAAACTCTCCGAAGGCACGTCAATGGCCTCGCCGATGGTGGCTGGTGTTGCGGCGCTGTACCTCGAGCGCCATCCGCCAACAGCTGAAGAACTCGCGCTTCCCGTCACCATTTCGACGCGAACCTACCTCGCGCTTCTCGCATCGGCGTCGCGCGGCAAACTCAGTGATCAGAGTGACCCTGCGCGTGTTGCTCCTGGTGGAAACGGCACACTCGCCGGTTCTGCCAATCGCTTGCTTCAGGCCTGCGAACAGATCGCACCGATCGAGTGTTCCGACGATGTCCCGTGGTACGGCGATGCGAAGTCGATCATTCTTGGCAATGGCGTGACGCCGATTGATGCGTCATTCAGCTGTGTCCGCAATGTGCGACATCCGTCGGGCCCCATCACTGTGACCATCAACACGGTGAGTCTCAAGATCTCATTCGAGAATGGCGTACCTGCTGGCGGGAAAGCGCGCGTCGGAATCATCGACGTTGCGACAGGCGCAGTGCTTTGGGACAGTAATACGGCAATAGGTTCGTCGGACGCCTTCGAGTTGATGACGAAGCGCACCGTTCGTTCGACCAGCGTCGCGGGTGTCTACATCGCATGGCAGCCCATCGCCACGTCAGGCTCCGTTGGTTTCGGCTACGCGATGACAGCCTCCGTTGCGGGCGGAACGAGCTGCACGGGCGACCTCGACGGAAACGGATCGGTCGATGCTGCAGATCTCTCGCGGCTTCTCGCCGGTTGGGGTGTCTGTCCTGCGGATCCAGCACCATGCATCGCCGATCTCAACGCCGATGGTTTGGTCGACGCCGCAGATCTCTCGTTGATGTTGGCGGCGTGGGGTTCATGCGTCCCAACGGCCGCGCCCGGCTATGTCGCGGATTGCAATGGCGCACCCGTCCTCCGCAGCTACTACGGCGACGTTTTCCGAGATGGCCCGGGAACGGTGGTGCGCCCCATGCGCCCCGATCCGATCAACGCCCCCAATACGGTGTATCCGATCACGCTTGATTGCCCATCGCTTGCATGGGACTCAGATCCTGGAAACCCCAACGTCGTGTCGTTTGACGATCCACGCACCGGCGCCGGAACACTCAGCGACGGCGCGTGCGGACAAGCCACGTGGTTACAGTGCTTCAAAGTCGGTGCCTTCTTCTGGGGTCGCGGGCTGACCTGCGACCAAGTGCCGGGGCTCGCGCCAATTTCAACGCTCGCGGGATGTGGCAAGGGTGAAATTGGCAGCGGTTTTCCCGTAGCCATCGAACAGCCGTTCAGCTATCCGCCGCCGTCGGTCATCGTTCGACAGACCGTCCAGCCGGGAGTGAACTCGATCAGCGAACTTCGCGTGGTCGCCAATCCATTCAACCTCGCGAGTTCTTCGTCCGTCCGCGTCACGGGTTGGGCAAGCGTTGAGCCTCGGAACCGAGTCATGCCTTTGACAGACTTCCGCGTCCGCGTGACGGTTCGATTCCGCGATGGAGGGGCGCCGCTCGTGGTCGATCGACCTGCGATCCTTCAACCGTATGGCCCCGCTGGGGAGGCTGCGGGCGTTCCGAGTAATGCGCGACTCATGACGATCGAGGGTGTGCTTCCACCTTCCGATCGAGAAGTGCTGTCCGTCGCGGTTCAAGCGATGCCTGAAGGCCTCGACAGCATCTCGTGCGTCCGAGTGATGACTTGGCAAGGACGAGCCATGCTTGCAAACGAGGACGGACCTGCCGCGGAGTTTTCACCGGACGCTGGCGCCACGTGGCTTCCGATGTTGACGACCGACGGCGCACGCTATCAAGCGGCGATGTGCATCAAGCCGTAAGCCCCGCTCGCTGGCGGAACGACCCGGGTTTCTGCGCATCGGCTCAACAGATGCGCTCTTCATCACTGTGACATCACTGGGGCCGCACGCGCAGACTGACGTACTTGAGGTCGGTGTACGCATCGAGTCCGTGCGTGCCGCCTTCTTTGCCGAGGCCCGAATCCTTGCGTCCACCGAACGGTGCTTCGGCGGTGCTTGGTGCGCCGTCGTTGGCGCCAATGACGCCAAAATCGAGCGACTCGGCGACGCGCAGGAGACGATCCGCATCCTGCGTCATCACGTATCCCGCGAGGCCGTATGGCACGGCGTTCGCGAGCACGATCGCTTCGGCTTCTGAGTTGAAAGTCATCGCTGCAACGACAGGGCCGAACGTCTCTTCACACGCACAGAGCATGCTCGGATCAGCGTGCGAGAGAATCGTTGGTTCGAAGAAACGCCGTGAGAATCCCGCGACCTCTCGGCGCTTGCCTCCGACACGTAACCGCGCACCTCGCGCGATCGCATCGGCGACGTGCGCTTCCACCTTCGCGAGCGCCGCGTCGTTGATGAGCGGCCCCACGCGCGTCGACTCAAGCGTTGGGTCGCCAATCGCTGTCGCGAGTGCTTGCACCCGCGCTTCGAGCCGTGCGAGGAACTCGTCCGCGATTGAAGCAGCCAACAAGAAGCGATTCGCGCAGATGCACGTCTGGCCCATGAAGCGGAACTTCGAGAGCATCGCTTGCTCGACCGCGCGATCGAGATCCGCGTCGGCGAAGACAATGAATGGCGCATTTCCACCGAGTTCGAGCGCCGTTTTCATGAGTCGTGGCGCGCATTGCGCAGCGAGAATACGACCGACTTCGGTCGAGCCTGTGAAACTCAGTTTGCGCGTCGAGGGGTGCGAGATCAGCGCGCCCGCGACTGTCGGTGGATCACCGATCACCACACTGAACGCGGCCATCGGCGCGCCAGTTTCACGCGCGACCTGTTCGTAGATTCGCGCGAAGGCGAGTGCGGTGAGTGGTGTCTCTTCGGCGGGCTTCACAACCTGCGAGCAACCCGCGGCAAGCGCTGGCGCGAGTTTGCGCGCAATCATCGCGAGCGGCAAGTTCCACGGTGTAATCGCAACCGTTGCGCCGATGGGCTCACGCAAGACAAGCACCCGACGATCAGCAACGCGCGATGCAGGAAGCTCGCCTGCCGCGACTTCCGCAGCGGCGGCAGCGTTCTCAAAGAAACTCGCGGCGTACTCAACCTCACCGCGGCTCTCGACAATCGGCTTTCCACTTTCACTCGTCAAAAGCGCCGCAAGCTGCGCGCCATTCGAACGCATGCCCGCCGCCAAACGCCGGACGAGCTCAACACGTTTGAGCGTTGAAAGCACGCGCATCTCTCGCGTTGCAGCGGCGTTCGCTTCCGCCGCGCGCGTCGCGAGCGCTGCGCTTGCGCCGACGATGGTCGCGAGCGGCGCATCGGTCGCTGGGTTCACCACCACAAGCGGTGTGGCGTCCCCAGCGACAAATTCGCCGGCGACATAGTGACGTGTTTCCAACTCGTGCATGAGGCCCCGATTCTGCGTGCATGGCACTGCACGAGTGAGAGTCAACGCTGCTTCAGATACTCCTCGAGCCGCTCGGCCTTCCGCACAAGGAACGGCACGTGCTGCTCAGAAACGCGAATGAACTTCACCAAGACTTTCATCGTCTGGTCGAATTCCTCGGCGAACTTCTGCTGCTCTTGATCTTTCCACGTTCCCTGCAAGGCGCCCATTTTGGCGCCCATGGCGCTGATTTGGCCTTGCAATTCCGCGTTGAAACGGTGCAAGTCTTGGGCGAAGCGGCGGAGTTCCTGTGGGTCTGCGATTGCTTTGGCCATGCGCGCACTTTAGCGCAGAGCCACGCGTGCAATGCTGATTACAGCCGATCGTCACCGCATTCATTTCGCACGCGACGGATCGTTTCTTCCATCATTTCGAGCGCGTTCATTGCGGCGCGAAGTTGCTTCTCGATCGGATCGATCGAGCGCTCTTTGAACGCGCGTGACGTGTCATCGCGCCAATGCTGCTCGACCTTGTACCACGCGTTCATGAGATCACGGTGGGCAGAATTCATCCGCGCTTTGGAATCAGAAAGGCTCATGCTGCGCCGCCTCCCACCCCTGGCCCAGCGGATCCGTCGCGACCGATTGTGCGCAGTGCCTCGTCGCGCGCAGCCGCGAGTGCACGTTCATCAGATTCGAGTTCCGCGCGCTCGCGGTCCGCTTGTGCTTCTTCTTCTGCACTCTGCATCTCGCCGCCGCGTCGCATCGACGCGACTTTCGTGCGGGCACGTTCAAGTTGCTCGCCGAGCGTGACCGTCGGTGTCGCGAGATACGCCTCGAGCGCGAGCGCCATGTTGCGAAGTCGCAGAATGGCGTCGGGCAGATCGCGGTCGATCATGGTCGCGATCGGCGACATCGCACCTTTGAAGAGGCTCACATCGCGATCGAGCGTCGCCAACCAGCGACGCGTCTTCTCGAGTCGATCGCGGGCGTCCTCCGCGCGGCGCTTGGCGCGCTCCACCGCCTTCTTTTCATCGATGACCGACGGGCGTTTGCCCGTGCCCATCGTTTGCATTTCCTTGCGGTAGAGCGCACCTTTCGCGCCAGTCAATTCCTCATCGAGACGCGGAACCATGCGGCGCCAATGCAACATGCGATCGCGTTCAAGCCACACAAACGTCGACTTCACCTCGCTGTCCGCTTCCGCGACAGCAACACCAACTTCCTCACGGAACTTGATGAGCGCCCGACGGAATTCGTCGAGCGCGGCAATGTCGGTGATGTTCGCAGACATGCGTGCGCCTCGATGTTGCTCTCAATCGGCCGACACCCGCGATTACTTCGCGCTGTCGAGCTTCTTCGACTTCGACGGATAGAAGAGGAGCATCAACACGAAGCAGCCGAGCGCCATATACATCGGGACGCTAAAGAGCTTCGCGTAATCCATGCTGCCGCCCTCCGACGCGTACTTCGCCACAACGCTCGTCGCGAACAGACTGCCGACGATGATGCCGATGCCGACGATGACGAGGTTGAAAAGATTCTGCGCGGTGGCGCGGATATCTGGCGTCGTGTTTTCATCGACGACCATGAAGGCAACCGCGATGAAGCAGCCGAAGCAAAGGCCGTGCAGCGCGATGCCGATGATGACGGTTGGCAGTTCCGGCGCGAACGCGAAGAGCGCCATGCGTGCGGCGTACGCCGCGATACCCGTCAAGAGCAGTTGCTTCCGCGAGAAGACCTTCGTGAAGAACGGAAGCGCGGCGAGCACCACGATTTCCGTCATCTGACCGACGGTCATGAGGCCACCGCCGCCAACGCCGAAAATCTGGTTGATCCAGTTCGAGAACGCATCGGCGCTTTCTGAGTTCGCGGCCTTTTGCACGTTCGTCACGAAGTCGCTCGTGAAGACGAAATAGAACTGGTGGATCATGCTGATCGGCACGGCGATCGCGAACAGCACAATGAGCGGACGGCGGAAAATCTCTTGCACACCCTCGAGCCGCGCCGTCTTTGCCGTGGCGGATTTTGTTGGCGGCGTGTTTGGAAGCGTCAGGCAGTAGAGCGCCATGACAACGCCAAGGCCGGCAGCGATCAGGAAGCCCACGCCGCGACCTTCGTTGAGCGTTGCGTCCGAATCGTTGTAGTAGCGGAAAAGAATCTGACCGATCGTGATGCCTGCGGCGATCCAGCCGATCGTGCCCCACAAGCGAACGGTTGGGAAGTCGCGATCGCGATCTGGAAGATTCGCGAATGCGATCGAGTTCGTGAGCGCCATCGTTGGCGCGTACACCAAACCGTAGATGAAACTGATGCCAAGGAAGACTTCAAACTTCGCGGCGGACGCGAGGAAGAAGACCAAGATCGCACCAATGAAGTGGCTGACTGCGAGGAGTTTTTCGGTCGCGAAGGAGCGATCCGCGAGTTGACCTGCGATGAACGGGCCGATCAACGCACCGACCGCGCCCGCCATCAGGCACAAGCCTGTTTGATCGAGCGAGAAACCACGGTGCCCCATCAGGAATGGGTAGAGAATCGGAAGCCACGCGCCCCAAATCGCGTACTGAAGGAACATCATCACCGAAAGGCGACTTCGGACGTACGGTGCAGACGCGGCGGCTTCCATGCGATGAGTTCTCCAAAGGATCTTGCGGCGGTCGCAGTGCGACCAGTCTTTGCACCACGTCGTGGTGCCGTTCATTCACACATCCCAGCTTCAACCCAGTCTGCATCCAGACTCACGTTGGACTCAAGCCAGTCACACCCCGGGCGGGCAATCTAGCCGAATCGCAGTCGCGCGTCCGGAAACCGCCCGCCTCGCGCCTCCGTCGTATACTCGCCGCCCCATGCTTCCTCGACGCAAGACCCGTCAGATCACCGTTGGCGATGACCGAGTTGGCCGCGTGCGTATCGGCGGTGACGCCCGCATCGCCGTTCAAACCATGACCGCGGGTTACACCCACGAGATCGATGCCTGCGTGCGAGAGATCGAGCGCTACGCGGCGGCGGGAGCCGACGTTGTGCGCGTCGCGGTGCCCGAGCGCAAGGACACCGAAGCGTTGAAGGAGATCCTGAAGCAGGTCTCGGTTCCGATCGTCGCCGATGTGCACTTCCACTACCAGCGCGCGCTCGAAGCGGTCGAAGCGGGTGTTCACAAGATTCGCTTGAACCCTGGCAACATCAGCGATCGCGAACAAGTCAACAAGGTGATCGATGCCTGCAAGGAGCGCGGGATTCCGATTCGCATCGGCGTCAACGAAGGCTCGATCATCGAACGGAAAGACAAGCAAAGACGCGCCGAAGAACTCGGCAAGTTCTTCGCAGGCCACAAGTCTGGCCACATGCTCGCATTGATGATCGCGAAGCTCGAAGAGTACCTCGACATCTTCGACGCACGCGACTTTCACGACGTTGCGATCAGCGCGAAGTCGATGGACGCCGCGATGGTGATCGACGTCTACACCGAGATTTCGCAGCGATTCGATTATCCGCTGCACCTCGGCGTCACCCACGCAGGCCCGCGCGACACCGGTGCCATTCGCTCGATCGCTGCGCTTTCCACGCTTGTTGCCAACGGTATCGGCGACACGCTGCGCATCTCGTACGCAAGCGATCACATCGACGAAGTGAAGGACGGACTCGAACTTCTGTATTGCCTCGGAAAGCGCGAGCGTAAGGGCGTTGAATTGATCGCGTGCCCTACTTGCGGCCGCATCCAAGTCGATCTCTTCACGCTCGTGAAAGAGGTCGAGAAGAAGTTGATGCCGGAACTCGAACTCCCGATCAAGGTCGCGGTGATGGGTTGCATCGTGAACGGCCCCGGCGAAGCGGAAGGCGCGGATGTCGCGGTTTTCGCGGGCGATCGTCGCGGCATCATTTACGTCCAAGGCCAACGCGTGGCGAACGTGCCCGAGCCCGAGATCCTCGATCGACTCCTGCAGGAATGCCGCGAGTTTGAGGCGAAAGTGAAGCGTGGCGAAGCGAAGCTTGGCGAGAAAGTCGTCGAGATCGTGCCTCCTGCACCGATCGGCGAACTCGGTTCCGGCGTCGACAAAATTCGCGCAGGACTCGTCGAGAAGATCGGGCTTCCCAGTGGAAGTTCGAGCGGCGGTTCGGCCGGCGGAATCGCATGATGAAGCCAGCGCGCGTCGTCGGCATCTCGTGTGTCGTCATCGCATGTTGCGGCTTCGCCCTCTCGGGCACCGGCTGTGCGATGCCGCGCTGGACTCCGAATCCGTCGTTCGTTGTCACGAAGAACGAGGCTGCAGCCGATCTCAAGCGGATGCAAACGAACCCTGTTGCCGCGCAACGACCGGTGGTTTTTCTCGCAGGCATTGGCGATCTCTCGATTTCGTCGGGCGCGATCGAAAGCGCGATCGAACCGACGCTTGACGCGAAGTTCGCAGAGCTTCATTTCTTCGACGAGTTCACCTTCGACGGTGCGCGGCAGAAGGCGCTTCGCGAAGTTGCCGAGCAGCTCGGAACCACCATCGAGGCGTTGCCCGAGGTCGATGTTGTGGCGTTCTCAATGGGCGGACTCGTCGCGCGCTACGCGGCGATTCCCGACGCTGCCGGACATCGCCTGCCGATCCGTCGGCTCTACACGATTTCGACACCGCACGAAGGCGCGCGACTTGCCGCGATTCCGTTTGGAGTTCCGCAAGGCGACGACATGTGCCCAACGTCAGACTTTCTCGATCGCCTCCGCCAGGCGAAGCGCGAGTATGAGCTTGTTTGCTACACGCGCCTCGATGATGTCACCGTGGGTGAGGAATTCGCCGCCCCTGAGGGAACCGAACTTTGGTGGGTTCCGACGCCCTCAGGCGAGTGGTCACACATGGCGGCGTTTGAGGATCCGCGGATTTTGGGCGATATCGCGCGGCGCCTGCGTGGCGAGACGCCGTGGACGCGGCAGCCAGCGGCGCCATTACCGAACTGAGCCATCTCGATCGGCGGTGGGCGGATGGCCGTGTGCACCCACCTGTCCGAAACTGAGGGAACCGACCCGCGCTTGAAGTTCTTGTCCGAGTCATGCGTCAAAGTTGGTCGCGGTTCCGTATATTGGACAAGCCATGATGTACACGACTCCGACCCGCGCCGAACGCCTCAGCGAGTGCACCCGCAAGTCGAGTGATGTTCATTCGCGTGGTTTCACCATCGTCGAATTGCTCGTTGTCATCGGCATCATTGCGATCCTTGTCTCGCTGACGTCGGTCGCGCTCTCGCAAGCAGGTGGCAACGCTCGACAGGCGCGCGCGCTTTCGAACCTGAAGCAAGTTGGCACCGCGTGGATCCAGTACGCGAATCAGAACGATGATCGCGCGATGCTCGGATACGCCGACCCCGGCGTGCAGTCGTACTTCAAAATGCGGACGAAGGACCAAGCAGGCCAAGCCGTCGCGGCGGCCGACGCTGCGTATTACCCGCATCGCTTGCTCCCCTTCCTCGGCTACGACCGCTCGTTGATGTACGACTACATCGCAGAGTACGAAGACGTTACGAGCATTCCGAACGACATCATCGCGCTCAACCCAGCCTGGGGCTACAACGCGTTCTACCTCGGCGGTTGGTGGGAAATGCAAGGAAGTCAGCCCACGATGCGCTATGGCGCAACTGCTGGCGTCGTGTGCCGGTCGCTCTCGCAGATCGAGCGAACAACCGAAATGATCGTCTTCTGCGCAAGCAGCCCGTCGGAACCAGGGTTGATCAAGGCGCCCGATGAATTGCGCCTTGGTTCGTCGTGGGTGTGCCCACACATCCTCGGTACAGAGTTGATTTGGCGCGCAACCGACGGCAGCAACTACGGTTCGATTGACGCGAGCGGCGGTCAACCCGGTGCCACGATCGCTGCGCTGTTCTCATCGAACAACCGTCCAAACGCTGTCACGGTGCAAGGCGGCGGCGCAGCGATGGAAGTCATCGTCGCGCAAAGCGTGCCAACGCGACGCATCAAGAATTTCGTTCAGACCGTGCGTGCAGATATGTCGACGGCCCTTCAAGGTCTCGGCGACTTGATGGACCAACGTCGATTCATCAACGCAGCGAATCGCTCGTCTGATCCGTACAACTTCGGTCACAACTGAGCGCACTTCGCTCGGTTTGATCTATTGGCTGGGTTCGATGTATTCGCCGTGTTCGCGACGAGCGATACTCGCCGCCGCCGGTCACTCTGCATCGACGAGGCGTGAATCGAGTGCCGAAATCCGCCCATCGATGCGTGTGACTTCAGGGCCTGAGCCGTTGGGGTCATTTTCGAGAATCGCTTGACGTACTGCGCGGAACTGATCAAGTCGCTCGCGCACGCGCTTCGCGTTCCACTCGTCGACCGACATCGCGGAATCCCAGCGAACACCATCAGGTTCGAGGCCGAAGTCGGCCCGAAGCGTGTCTTCGAAATCGCGCATGTGTGCCGCACCGTAGAAGATCGCGACCGATGCGGGTTGCGAGCTCTGTGCGAGAAGCGTGTGGAGCGTGTCGATGACGGCGTCGTTGCGCTCGTCGATGATGATGCGCGTATCGACCGCGCCCAACGCGTCGCTCGAACGACGACCACCCTCGCCGAGTGCGCGAATCACGAGTTTCTTGAAACCAGGCGAGTTCGAGACCATCGACAGTAGGAATCGCACCGCGCCTTGCTGAAAGCCTGAATCGCTCGAGAGCATTTCGAGTGTCATGCTCCGCTCGCCGCGCTTCCAAAGACGATCGAGCAGCTCCTCCATCGGCAGATC
Source organism: Planctomycetaceae bacterium (assembly GCA_027483065.1). Classification (GTDB taxonomy): domain Bacteria; phylum Planctomycetota; class Phycisphaerae; order Phycisphaerales; family SM1A02; genus QWPT01. Next base: position 2,629 of record JAIXVI010000100.1, on the reverse strand, counting down.
CGCGGGCTCCCAGCCGCGTCGGTCATAGTTGATCGAGCGAACTTGGAGAGTGACGCCGAGGGCGTCCGCGAGCTCTTTGTAGAGATCGCGCTTTTCGTCGGGTCGATTCGCTTTGGACTCCGCGGAGGACGACGGATCACCTGCCGATTCGGACTGCTCTCGCGGCAACGGCCCGAGTTCAAGATCAAGCGCGGCACCGACGCCGCCAGCATTGCCGTCGGCGCCAAGCGAGAGGAACGTGTACGACTCGGGCGCCATGGATTGATAGACGACGCTTCGCCCCCACCCGTCGATCAACGCGAGATCGACGGGGCGCGCGAGCCGGGTATCACGACCGACGACAAACGCGCGCAATTCCTCGCGATTCGCTGGCGCCCGGCCCTCTGCGCGGAAGAAGCGCTCGGCGAGTGAGCGCAGAAAGAGCATCGCATCTTGCGTCGAGCGCTGTCGCTCGAGATCGGTGTTTCCCCCGGTGCCGAACGCTCCGCGTGGAAGCACGCTCTCGTACAGCACAACGTCGAATGAATCGAGGAGTTTCACCAGCGATTCGTAGTAGTTCGCGTCACCGATGTGTACGACGCCGACAAGTGCCACCGTCGGCCCCGTGCCATCAGGACGCCGATAGAACCGCGTGGCCGTTTCGAAACTTGTCACTCCGTCGATCGCGCGCGAGCGCATGAACGGTGTGTCCTCTGCGCGAGCCGGAGATGACACCGACAACGCTGACAACACAGGCAACGCTGAAACAACCGCCAACGCGCGCGTCGCCAAGACCACGCGCGCGCGACTCATTTCTTCACCGACCAGTTCCGCGTTGGACCAAGTCCTTGCTTCGCAGCGCTCACGATCGCTTCAAAACGGCCGAGCGCGCGCTCGGATTGCGCGCGGAAAATCATGTACGGGAACAACGCACCGAGCGCGATGATGAGACCGCCCGCGGTCGTGATGAGTGCTTCGGCGATACCAGCCGAAACGTCGCGAGGATCGACCAATGCGCGCGTGCCGCCAAGCAACTCGAAGGACTGGATGATGCCCGTGACCGTTCCGAGAATGCCGAGCATCGGACTCGCGGTGATGATCGACGAGAGGACACCGCTGAAGCGTTCGGTCTGCCCGCGCAGATCCTCAATAACCTCGACCGCCGTCGAATCGTCGGGACCGTCGTCGAGCATGCGCTGCGCGAGTTGGTCGTAGATATTGCCGGGCTGGTTGATCAACTCCTCGGCCTTCGACCGATCGCCGTTGCGAAAGGCGCGCAAGATCTTGCGGTATCGCTGCGTCTCGCGGCTCGAATGCAAGCGGAGCCAAAACCAGAGGCGTTCGAGCGAGATCGCGAGCGCGATCACACTCACAGCGAAGAGCGGCCACATGACGAAGCCGCCGCGTTCAAGAATGGAGAAGAAGTCCCAGTCGCCCATCGAGGGAGACATCCTACCGCGGGCGACGAGTTCGATGGCGAAGTTGGTTCGGCTACATTGCGGCGTATGTCGAGCACCACGTCTGCCGCTCCTATCGCGCCTCTCGACGCGACGCTTCTCGAGGCCGTTGAACACGCGCTCGCCCACTTTTTGGAGGAGACGGAGATTCCAACCAATCTCCGCGCGGCCTGCCTTCACGCCGTGCTTGCGGGTGGCAAACGGTTGCGACCAATCCTCGTCCTTGAATCGGCACGCGCGGCGGGCGGTTCGGGCGACGATGCTGTTCACGCCGCGATGCCGGCCGCTATCGCGATCGAATTCGTCCACGCCTTTAGCCTCGTCCACGACGATCTGCCCGCGCTTGATAACGACTCCATGCGCCGCGGAAAGCCCACCTGCCACATCGCATTCGGTGAGGCGATGGCGATTCTTGCGGGTGATTGCCTTCTGGCACTCGCTCCTGTTGCGGCGGCACGTGCGCGTCACAATGTGGCGGAAATCCAGCGCGAACTCATGTCGGGCACCGTCCGCATGATTGCCGGTCAGGTCTACGACACGCTTCAAGGCTTCCCCGAGGGCCTGCCGGCCGCGAGGCAGGTTGAACTGGTCCATCACAACAAGACGGGCGCGCTGCTCGAAGCGTCGTGTCGCATGGGTGCACTCGCGGTAAACGCGCATGCTGAAGCCCTCGATGGGCTCACGCGGTTCGGGCGCGCGACAGGTTTGATGTTCCAAATCGTCGACGACTTGATCGATGCAACGCAAACAGCCGAACACGCAGGGAAAGCGACGGGGAAAGATGCCGACGCCGGCAAACTGACCTATCCCGGCGTCCACGGCATCGAGGGAAGTCGCCGTGAAATTGCGCGATTGCGCGCGGAAGCCGAGTCGGGCTTGGCTCCGCTTGGTGCGCGCGGCGACCGACTGCGCGCGCTTCTCGACTTCCTCGCCACGCGAACGCGCTAGCAAGCCCCGCCCGCGAATCCTTCGACGAAACGACTTCTTCACGTCCCGAAATCCACGATTCCCGACCTCTTGGGCGGGTTGCTGCATCGGCCTCCGATATCATCGCCGAACTGACTTGGGCGAGCGATGGACTGCTTGCCTTTCCGACGCCGCAGATCGCGGCGCCGCCTGAGTTTCTGGTACCCCCCGTGACCAATCGCATCCTCCCCACGCTCTCGTCGCCCGAACTCCTCCGTCATCTCTCG
>JAIXVI010000065.1 GCA_027483065.1 Planctomycetaceae bacterium | reverse complement strand
GAAAGCGAAGCGAGTCGCGAACGCTCCTCCACGCGAAGCAGGTTGCGAGCGCTCAGGTTTGTCGCGGTCGTTGCTGATGCGAGCGCGGAGCGAAGCGCGAGAGGAAGGTGTCGGACCACGCGCGACGTTTCGTGTGGAATCACCTCTGGTGATGGCGGCGCGCGGTTCATGCGTCAAACGCAACCATGCCGGATTCGCGCGCCGAGGGTGCACGTAGATCCAGCCACTACGATCCAGCCACTACCTCCTGCTTCGCAGGGGGTAGTGCCACACGATACGACGAGCGACGCCGACATCGTTTGCTCAGGCTTTGCTGCGCTCCGCCTTCGGGAACAACCAGTGAATCACGCGAAAGCGAGCGCGCTCATGACGCATCTCAGCCCGCCGCGATTCACTCGCGGCGAGGCTGACGAAAGCGAGCAAGAGCGGGCCCCTGAAGCGAAGCTTCAGCAGCCCGCCAGTTGCGAGCGCTCAAACACGTCGCGAGCGCTCAATTCAACGTCTTCCACAAGACTTCGCTGCCCGCAGGCGGCTTCACCTTGCCGCCAGTGATGTCACCAACCGTCACATCGGGCCCGTACTGCTCGTGGTTGACCTTGTCGGCCGTCGAGAAATACACGCCGCCGACGAGCAGGCCGCCAAACAGGCCTTCCGTGCGCAAGTAGTAGTAGGTCGACGGCACTGGTCCGCCTGCGTTCTTAGGGTCGGTCTTCGCGGGGCCTGCGACCGCCGAAGCTTCCGCAAGGCCATACACGCCGTCATCAAGGAAGTTCGCGACTTCCTCGGCAGTGTTCATCACGATCACAATGTCGCGCGATTGCGCACCCGCTTGGAGACCGATCGATGCGCTCGCTGTGTTGACGGCAACGGGTGCGGACCAGCCTGCGCCTGAACGCTTCACGAAAACGCCTTGTCCCCCTGAGCCGCCAATGACAAGCGCCGCGTTTCCTTCGCGGATGATTGCAACACCTTGGGCATTCTCAAAGACGGCCGCAGGAATCGCGTGTTCACTCGATTGAAAGCCTCGCACGATCGAGATGGACTCGCCCATGCGCGTTGAAAGCGAGTTCGAGCACGCGGCGAGCAGGCACAGCGGAACCAATGCGAGAACGCGGAAAACGGAATTCAGACAACGCATTTCATGCCTCCTTGCATGCAATTCACATGGACGAGCCGCGAGAAATCGAGTGATTCTCAGCGCGCTCACATGACTTCGCTCCCGTCACGTCACTTTTTCGTCAAGCCGTCCATCGCAGCACGCATATCACTGATGCGCATCGCGATGACCTTGTTCATCAACTTCACGACGACGAATGCGGCGAGCACGATGATCGAGAACTCAATGAGGTTGTTGAAGAACTGCCCGTACTTGATCGCGACCGTCACGGTCTCGACGCCATCCTTCATTTCCGTCTTGAGCGGAATCTGAAGTTGCTTGAAGTCGACGCCGCCAATGAGGAGGCCGAGGGGCGGCATGAGCAAGTCCGAGACGATGCTGTTCACGATCTTTGTGAATGCGCCGCCGACGAGAATGCCGACAGCCATATCAACAGCGTTGCCCTTGGCTGCAAACTGCTTCAGTTCTTCGATGAAACCCATAAAGAGACCTCCAGAGCCGCAAGATAGCGCAGGCTGGCGGTCGTGTGTCCGTGGGATTCGATGCAGTCTTGATTAGAAGATGAGCCGAAGCCCGACCACGGCGGCGACGCGCAAATCTGGCGCGTCGTCGACGTCGGATGAAACGGGGATTTGCACGCCGAGTTCGACCGCATACGTCGGCGCCTCAAGCAAGAGGCCCGGCGACAACAGCACTTCGTACTCGGTACCCGTCGTCACGATCGAGTTCAGTTCAAGCGTGGCGTACCACGCCGGAACGCGCTCTTCGCCGTACGCCTCTGGATAGAGCCGGAATGCGTAGCCAAGGTCGATGTTCGCGTAGTCGTCGGTGGTCGTGCCCGCGAATGTCGGGAGAAACGGGCTTTCGTCGGTCACGAAGGTCCAACGCGCCGCAACGTCGAACCCGTTTCGACCGAAAATCCCAGTGAGGACGCCGCCGACGCACGGGTCGACGCCGTCGGATCCAAAGCCACCGGTCCCCGTCGGAAGTTCGGCTCCGGCGTAGATCGCGCCGCGCAGCGTGTCGACCGCGCCAAGATCTTCGCGAAGAACGCGCAGTTCGACGATCGCCTCGAGATCGCCGAGTCCGAACTCGCCGTTCGACGGACGCGGATCGTCGAAAAAGCCTTCGTAGAGCGGCAAATCGAGCGAAACCGAGAGGTCGCGCGCGATGCCGTATTCAAGCCGAACGTCCTGCTCAAGAAGCGTCTGGCTCTCTTCGTAGAAGTACGCGCGCGCTTGAACCCGCGGGATGAAGACGCCGGGCGACGGCGACGTTGCCGAAGGCATACTGAGCATTTCCTGCGCAACCGCGGGAGTTGCAACATGACATGCTGCGGCGGCGACGAGGGAAATGAGCGTTGCGCGTGCGCGGCGATAAGCCGTCATGGCTTCGCCTCGGAGGTTTTCAAGGTGCGAATTTCCCGCAGCGTGAAGCCTGCATCGCCAATCGCTCGGAAGAGCGCCTCGCGGGACGGTTGTTCGGGCCCGATCACTTCGATCGTCACGATGCCGTGCTTCATGTCGACCTTGGGGTGCGCGACGCCAGTGATCTTCGCGAGTTGAAGATCGACGTTCGAAATGCACTTCGGGCAACTCATGCCAAAGACAACAAGTGCGTACTTGCCGGGCGTGAGCGTGGAGGCTGTGTCGACCGCGCCGAGCGAAATCGAGTCGGATGACGCGGAGTTTGCGGCGTCAGGCGTGGTGGCGCAGCCCGACAAAGCGAGGGTTGTGGAGAGGAGCGCGATGCGCAGTGTCGTAGCGATGTCGCGCGATTGAACCGCGAAGTGGAGCGAGGAGTTGCCTCGGTTCCAAGAGAGGACTTGCTTCATGAGAGTCCTTTGCAAAAGTGTTTGTGGATTGACAATAAGAAACGCACGCGTTGGTGGTGCTTATGTGTTCAATCGCGAGACTTGTGCAAGGAGCGCTCGGCCCGACGTTGCGCACGTGAGTTCCGTGTCGCTTTCCGGTTCGACGCGTAGGCTCGGCATCGCGTCTGAAAGCAGTTCGTGGAGCGCGCACGAGACAACCGAAAATGAAAGCCGCGTGCTTTGGCGCTCGCCCGCGGGGGCCTCCGAGATTGGCTGCTCCGGTGACTCAGCGGGCGACGCGACGCAGGGGCAGGTCTCGCCGCACTGGCATGCATCGCCGCAGCAGGAGCGGCTCGAGTCTGCCGCCACACTCATCAACGCTCCGGCCATCGATCCCGCGCCGAAGAGGGGCGCAACACAGCCGAGTGCGCTGAACAGCACGGCGAGAATCGTGGCGGTGATGTGCACCGAGCGTGCGCGCATAGGAAGCGAGAACCTGCGAAGCTCCACTCTATCGCACGGTCGCGACCGCAGTGCGGGAAGATTGAAGGACCGCGTCAAGATCTGCGTCCGTCAGCGCCCAACCAGCGCGTGGCTCCGGGCTCCAAAGCCGCTCGGGATCGGTCGGCGCACCGGATTGGTCGACGAATCGCTGCGTGTTGAAGTCGTAGCGCACCTGTCCGCCCGCGCGGCCGGCGACCGTTCCAGAGAGGACGATCTCGTTGAGTACAGACGAGCGCTCGAACGCGCAGAGCGGAAGGTCGTAGGCGCCCTCTTTCCCAGCGCGCCACGCGCGAATGGCGTCGAGCCACTCTCGATGGTGGCCTGGTGATGGGGGAATCCGCTCAATCATCGGCTTCGGCTCACCCGCAAGCGCCGCAGGCACGATCATGAACTCACCATAGTTCGCGAAGAGGAATCCCTTCGTGCCTTGGAAGACCATGTTGAAGCGGCCGTGGTAGTCCTGCCGATCCTTCGCGCCGAGTTCTTGCGCCGTCGGCGACATGCGTCCGTTGTCGAACCAGCGAAGCACAAGTGGATCGATCGGCTTGCCGTCGAGCGTCGTGGGGATCGCCCACGACGCCTCGGTCCACTCAGGGCACGCGATGCGATCGACGCGTTCGACCGTGGCGAAAATCTCGACGGTTCCAAGCCGCGCGCGATCAAGCCCAAGCGCCCACACGGGGAGATCCATCATGTGGCAACCCATGTCGCCAAGGGTTCCGGTTCCGTAATCCCAGTACTTTCGCCAATTCGCTGGATGAAGGTTCGCGATGTACGGAGCGTCTTGCGCTGGGCCAAGCCAAAGGTCGTACTCGAGCGATGACGGAGGATTTGTGACTGGCCCCGTCGGCCCGCAGCACCAACCCTTGTTGACCCAACAATCGCAACTCGTCACGCGACCGATCGCGCCGCCTCGAATGAGTTCGACCACGCGACGGTAGTTCTCCGTCGCGTGAATTTGCGTGCCCATCTGCGTTGGCACGCGCGCGGCACGGGCGAGTTCAAGAATACGCCGCGATTCTTCGAGCGTATGCGTGAGTGGCTTCTCGCAATAGACGGGAATTCCAGCGCGCAACGCGAGTGCTGTCGCGAACGCGTGCGTGTGATCGGGCGTTGAAACGAGGACGCCGTCGAGGTCGAGTTCTTCGCGACGCGCGAAAAGCTCGCGCATATCGCGGAAAGTTCGCACATCGAGTGGCTTTGCCGGATCACGCGCGATCGCGCGATCAAGCGCACCTTGATCGACGTCGCAGAGTGCGACCACGTTGGCGCCGGCGCCGATGAGATCGCCGAGATTGTCTGCGCCACGGCCGCCACAGCCGATCACTGCGATGCGTGGCGCACGATTCGCTCGCGCGCGGTCGCGCTCGATGCGCAGTGATTCGGCCTGCGCTTCGGCACGCACACGTGCGTTGTCGTTGCAGCCCAAGAGTGTCGGAGCCGCGAGTAACGCGGGAACCAAACCCATGGAAAAACCCATGAACGCGCGTCGGGGAATTCGGCAGTCGGGCGCATCGTGCTTCATGCGGTGAGTGTGAGGGATCTCGATGAATCACGCAATAGGATGAAACCGCGTTGGCGCAAACTGATACATTCGGTTTCCGCGAGAAATGGCAGTAATCCGCGCGATGACGCGAGTTGCGAGCGACCGTTTGAGGCTGATGGAGTCCACCGAAACGTTCGTGATGCCCGCACATCGCATCTGTCACCCTCAGCCTTCGGACCGTGAGAGTTCACCGATGAAAAAGTCCGCTCGATTGTTTGCATCTCGCCTCTGCGCACACATCGCGGTGACGGCTGCGCTTACTTCGCTGTCAGGCTGCGCCGGGAGCACCGCGACGCGTTCGAGTGCGCCTGAACCAACGCTGACCCCGCCTGGCGGGCCACGCGCGACAACCGCGGCGCAGCCGGTCGACGTGCGCCGATTTGATTTCGCAAGTGCGTTTCCGAAGCGCGATCTTGAACGCCGAGTCGCGTTTCTCGCGGCCTGCGATGTCTCACTCAATTCGACCGATGCTGACGTACGCCAAGACGTGAGTGCACTTCTTGCGGCCTATCGCGAAGCGAATGATCCAGCCGCATTCGCACGACTACTCAGCGAGCGATTCGAAGTTGTTCGAACTGAGCCGACGACTCCGACCGCGACCGACGGCCTCATGACGGGCTACGCAACGCCGCTCGTCAGCGTCACGATGGAGCCAGACGAGCGCTTCCGATTTCCAATCTACGCCGATTTGCGCGGATTTGATGATGCCCTCGCGACAGCATCGCGGCGCGAAATCCTTGCATCTCCGAAAGCGCGCGAGCGTGCGATTGCATGGATCGACGACCCGTTCGCGTGGGCTCTTGTCGAGACGAATGGCACGGCGATCCTGCGCATTGCCGGAACGCGCAAAGACATTCCCGTGTCGCGCATCGCGACGAACGGTCGTCCGTTTCAAAGCGTTGGAAAGGGCCTCGCATCGCGCGGACTCATCGACCCTGTAACCGCGACGCTTGCCGATGTTGCGCGCTCTGCCGAACTCAATCCGCGGGAGGCAGAAGCCGCGGCACTCGAGAATGAACGCGTCGTCTTCTTCGAGATTTGCGATCCGAACGATTTTCCGCCGGTTCTTGGTTTGCCGAAGGGCGATCTCGTGAGTGGATTTTCATGTGCCGCGGATCAAAGTGTTTATCCCGCAGGCAGTGTGCTGCTCGTGACCGAGCGCAGTGCAACCGGCGACGCGCGGCCGGTACGGATCCTCTTTGTGCATGATGCGGGTGGCGCGATTGCGGGTCCGCAGCGCATCGATGCCTACTTTGGCTCGGGAAATGCGGCGGTCGCGCGCGCAGGCGAAACGAAGTACCAAGTCGATGTGTATCGCCTGAAGGCGCGACCGTAACACGCAGACCGTACGCGCACAAGCCGCGCAACGAGAAGTCACGATCTGAACGCACGACCATGCACGCAGACGATCCCGCTAGCATCGAAGCTCGCATTCGCGCGTCCGAAAGCGATGCAGCGCGGCTTGCGGGCCACGCGCATGCATCGCGTTGGTCGCGCCGAGTATTCGCTGCGTGCGTTGCTTCGCTCGCACTCGCGGAAGCAGTACTTTGGTCGCGAGCGCTCTGGTGGTTTCCGCAGTTACCCGAGCGTTTCCCAGTGCACTTCAACGCGTCGGGAGCTCCAGATCGATGGAGCGAGAGCGGCGCGAGTTGGTTTCTTTTGCCTGGTCTTTCGCTTGGAATCATCGCTTTCTTCGGCTTGATCGCGTGGTCGATCAAGCCGCTTGTCCACGGCGCACCAGGGCTTGTGAACGTGCCGCGAAAGGACCTCTTTGTGCGACTCTCCGCTGCAGGACGCGAAGTGGTGCTCGCGCCGACGCGTGCGTATCTCGCGTGGGTCATCTCGCTCGTTGCATGGCTCTTCGTGTGGATTCTTGAAGGTTCCGCGCGCGTTGCAGTCGGGCAGGCTGCGACGCTCTCGTCGTGGCCTGTCTTTGTGTTTCTTGCGCTCGTGCTTGGCACGTTGCTTCCGTTCTATCTGATCACGTCGCGTGCCATTCAAGATACGGCGAAGCGCGAGGGTCTCACCTGAGGGTCACCCACTTTCGCGGTGCCTCGATTTAGTGGTGTTTCCGCACCGCGCGCAAGGTGAGCGCGTTGGCGGCTTCCGCATTCGCGCCTTCGAAGCGTTCGGTGGTGGGGTTCCACAAGAGCGGCTTTCCAACTTCGTAGCCGATGTTGCAGAGCTGGCAAATCGTTGCGGTGCGGTGTCCCGTTTCGGCAGTGCAAATCGGATCGCGGCCTTCGCGAATCGCGCTCAAGAAGTCGGCGATATGCGAAGCGTTGCGCGGAAGTCGAAGTTCATTTCCCTTCGGATCCGCGAGGATTTCGGGCGCATCTGGCGCGCTTCGATCGGTACCGCGATATGCACGCAGATGCCCGCGCGAAACTTCGATCGTGCCTTCAGAACCGAAGAAGGTGCAATCGGTTGGGCCGCCGTGGACCAATGCAACACCGTCCGCATAGATGAAGCGCAGGCCGGTTTTTGCGCCATTTTCAGGCGGAATGACTCCGCGCGGTCCGCTCTCGTCCATCGCGAGTGCCCACTGCGCAATATCGAAGTGATGCGCGCCCATGTCCGCGAGTCCGCCGTTGCAATACTCGCGATAGTTGCGCCACGCGGGGTAGTTGTTGTGGACGCCAATCGGGCAGAGCGTGCTCGAAAATCCGCGCAGCGGCGCTTGGCCGAGCCAACCTTCCCAATCGATACCTTCTGGCAGCGGTTCGGTCGGAAGATCGCAAGGCTTGGGCGATTCGCCGACGCCAACGGTGATCTTCGAAATCTTTCCGATGCGCCCGTTCCGCACGGCTTCGGCCGCGCGCACAAACATGTGTCCGTATTCGCTGCGTTGCTGTGAACCCGTTTGGAAGCGAATGCCCGTCGCGCGAGCGGCGTTCGCAATCGCGCGGCCTTCTGCGATCGTGAGCGAGAGCGGCTTCTCGCAATACACGTGCTTTCCTGCAAGTGATGCAACAATCGCAGGCTCTGCGTGCCAGTGATCGGGCGTGGTCACGATGACGATATCGATGCGCGGATCGTGCACGACCTCGCGCCAATCCTTCGCCGCTTTGCACACATCGCTCTTTCGCCGCTCGTTGACGCGACGCACGCCTTCCGCGGTGCGCGCATCGACGACATCGGCGACCGAAACAATCTCGAGCGCGTCATCGTCGAGGAATCCGTTGTAGATCTCTCTCGCGCGAACGCCGAAGCCGACGATTCCTGCCTGCAACTTGCTGTTGCGCGAGAGAGAAGCCGGCACGGGTCGTGGAAGTGACAGCGAGGCAGTCGTCGACGCGGTAGCGGCTTTGGCGGCGTACGCGCTTGTCGCTTGCGCGAGGAGCGTGGGCGCGGCCGCTGCGAAGGCGAGGGATCGAAGTGCGTCGCGACGCGTCGGCTCGTGTGCATTCATAAGCAGAGCGTCGCAGGTTGACGCGGGCGAAGCAAGTGTGGGTGCGACTCGCCCGATGAAATCAGTCGAGTGGGCCCCAATTCGCGAGGAGAATCGAGAGGTCGGTGCTCGTCACAGAACCGTCTCCATTCACATCGCCACCAGCATTTGCCGTGCCCCAATAGAAGAGCACCGCTGCGAGATCGTAGTTGTTGACGATGCCATCGAGATTGAGGTCGCCGCGCGCGCGTTCGCAACGGTCGAGCGTCCCGTCGTTGTCGGTGTCAGTCGCGCTGTCGAGTTCATCGAGATCGCAGAGGCCGTTTGCATTGCAATCGCGTCCAAAACGATTCGCACTTCCCGTGATCGCGCCGAGGACATTCGTCGGTTCATTGGCGCAAAGTTGCGTGTCGGAGATCGTTGCGCTGATTGCGTCTGCAACGTCCACGCCCGCACTCGCGCTGTTCGCGACGTTGAATTCCACGGTCGAACCAAGCAGTGCCACAGAACCTGTGACATGCAGCGCGCCGCCGAGTTCACTCGCGGTGTTGTCCGAAATCGTGCACGCTTCAATGGTGGTTGTTCCTGCAAGTGTGCCCGCAGCGATCGAGATGGCGCCGCCGTTGGTCGCGGTGTTTCCAGCGAAAGTGCAGTCAAGGAATGTGCTCGAACCGCCCTCGATGCGCACGGCGCCGCCGTCGATTGTTGCGGAATTCGCAGTCCACACGCAATTGGAGAAGTACGCGGTCGCGTCGATGATCAGCGCGCCGCCGCCTGACGCTGCATGGCCGTTGCGAAGGGTGAAACCTTCAATGACAGAGGCTTCAGCGCCCGCGGAAGTGATCGTGATCGGTCGATCGCTGTTGCCGCCGTCGATGAATGTCGAGTTCGGACCATCAAGTGAAGCGAGCGAAAGCGTTCGACCTGAAAGATCGATCGGGCCATAGATTCCAGCCGCAACATCAATCTGTGCACCGTCGGGCGCGACCGCGATCGCGGCTGCAATCGATGCGTACCCCGAGCCGCCCACGACGAACTCACTCGCACAATCGTCGGGAATGCCGTTCTCGTTGAGATCCGAGGCACCTGCGGCGAGACGACATGCATCGCCCACGCCATCGGAGTCGCAGTCGGCTTGCGAAGGATTGGAAATGTTCGGGCAGTTGTCACCATCCGCCGCGCTGTATCCCGTGGGCTGCGTGCATTGCACGAGCGTTCCATCGGCGGCAAGGCCGACGCCATCGGCATCCAAGTCGCGGTACCACGTCGTGGGCGTGCAGGAAACGAGCGTGAATGTTCCGTCGGAGAACTGCACGCCGCCGCCCGCACCGTTGTTCCAGGCAGTTCGCAACGAATACGTGCGCGCCGCGTGACCTTGCGAAAGCACGATCTGCGCAACTTTCACGGTCGTTGCATCATTACTGTTCACGCCAACGCGGCCCTGCAGATTTGGCGGCGAGCCGTTGAACCAACCGATGGTTCCGTTGTTCACAAGATCCGCGCGTGACCATCCGCGCGAATCGCCGGTGTGCGTCCCCGAACCACCGAAACTCCACGAGGGATCAGCCGATGAGCTGCTGGTCGCGCCACTCGTTGAACCGATCGAAAGAAATGAGTCGTAAGGGCGATTGTTCACCGCGGAACCGATGAGTTGCGGCGCCCACGTTCCCGCAGCTTGGCTGAGTACGCCCGGCGCATCGTCGTTGTTGTCCTTGTGCCAGAAGCCCGCGTGTCCGTCGGGATCAGTCGTCGAAACGAGCGCGAAGTTGAACACATTCAGCACCGTGTCGGTCGGCCCGTTGAAGGTCGCGAAGACTTCGTAGCGCACGAGATTCTGCCCGCTCACGGTGATCGGCGTCGCGACGAACGTGTAGCTCGTGAACGACGCGTTGGCAGCGGTCGCGGCGGCACCTGCAGCGGCAATCGTGCTCGCGAGTGTGAGCATGCCGTTGAACATGCGGGTGCGCGTACCGATTCGAATGCCGTGAGAGAGCGAAGTCGTGTGCATCGGAGGGCCTTCAGGGCGATCGGGAGGGCGATTGGGCGGGCGATCGAGCGGGCGATCGGGCGGGCGAATGGGTGAACGAATGGGTGGACGAATGAGTGGGCGAAATCGCGGGCGTCCGCGCGGGGGCGTGGCGGGTTGGAGACTCGGGACGTCAGACAATCGAGAATCCCTCTGGAAATCGGGCGTTTCGGCTTCCGGCGGCCAGAATTCATGCCGCCGCGCCGCCATCAACTGCTTGAGTGTGGGCAACGTCCGAGGATCTCTGTGGTGTTGCGCACTTGACGGGTCGCCGTCATGCGGTTGCGATGTGTGGAATGCTCGGAAAAATCGCTTTCGCGTTGGTCGTCTCGCTCGCCTCGAACGCGGCACAACTCAACCAAGCGGATGCCGTGTGGCAGGCTGAGGTTCAGACCGAGCCCCAGGGTGCGGTCGTCCAAGCCCCAGCGCCAGAGGCGCTCTTCGACCGCCTTCCCTACAAAGATTGGCGCCTCGTTGGCGGTGCGGCGAAGTTCGAGTTGCTGCCGCCAGCGGATGGTGGAGTTGGTCCAACGCTCGTTGGACGTGGCCCGATCGAGCGAAACGGATTCCTCGTTTCTCCGCGCACGCTTGGCAACTTTCGCTTGGTGGTTGATGTGCGACTTGGTTCCGCGAGCAACCCGAAGGGCGAGAAGATGAACTCTGGGATTCAAATCCGATCGGGTGAGAAGGGCGGTTCGATCGCGGGGCTGCAGGTCGAAGTCGATCCCACGCCGCGGCGCTGGTCGGGCGGCATCTACGACGAGCGCGGTCGATTGTGGCTCGCGCCGCTTCGCGACAACGAGCCCGCGCAAGCCGCGTTCAAACTCGGCGAGTGGAACACGTACGAGATCGAGTGCGATGGGCCGCGCATCCGCACGCGCGTAAATGGCGTGCCGTGCGCAGAGTGGTTCGACGGAATCGTGGATGGTGTGCTCGCGTTTCAAGTGCATGGCGGTCCCGAGTGTGAAGTTGCGTTTCGCGCGCCAGCGATTCAAGAATTCGGTCGTCATGCATGGCGCGCGATGACGGCTTCAGCTGCAGCTTCCAGCGGTGAACGCGTCGCGTGGTCGAGCGTCATTGCGTCGAGCGCGGAGGGTGTTCGGTTGGATGTGACAGGAACGGGGCGCGTTGAACTTCTCGACGAAGCAGGAAAGTCGATGGCGTCCTTCGACTTTGCGCCGCGCGCGGTTGTGCGCGACTCGAAGGGCGAGCAGCGCCCCGCGAATGATCTTGAACGCGCGCGTGCGCAGCGCATCGAGGTTCTTTGGAAGGATGTCGCGCGTGTGGACGGGCCCGATGGCTCCGTCCTTCTCGACGGCGCAAAGATGTCGACGCTCGCACTTCCGGCGCAACCAAAGCAGGTGCGTGTCATCGGCGCCGATGCGACGGTCGCGAAGCCAGAAGAACTCGTCGACGCCTCGCGCTGAAGTCTTCGACAGGAATCGATGGTGGACAACTCGTGCGGTACTCGGTGACGCGAAAGAAATGCGAGATCGACTGGTCGCCGTATGCGTGATCAGAGGGCTCGCAGTGCTGACGCATTGCGTGAAGCTCTGTCATTCGTTGTGATTGTTGAAATCCGCGGGAAACACGTGTGCTTTTCGCACACGCTCCAATCGATCGACATGATCTCGTTGCGGCACGTCATCGTGCAGCAAGGAGGATCAATGCAGAAGGAACCGATCAGCGGGGAACACGGTGACCACGCGCGCGAACAGAGCGATCCGCATGAAGCAGAGGCTTCATCGCAGCGCGAGCAAGTTCGACGCCATCGCATGGAGCGCATGATTGCACTTGCGCGAAACTATCGAGGGTGGACGGTCGGGCGCATGAATGGTGCACTTGGTCGCGAATCGCGGCGCGCGATTCCAGTGTCGGGAAATCCGAAGCTTGATCTCGTCGCGCGGCTCGCGCAGATTCTTGAATGGGACTTTGGTGATGTCGCACAAGCCGTGTGGGGAGACGATGACGAGCTCGGTCCTGCCGCGGGCACGGAGGCGGGGCACGAAGTGTTGCGGCAACGTTGTGAAACGTCGAGCGCGACGAATGCAAGCGCGCCACCGCGCAGCACACTCAGTTTCGAGGCACTCGATATGCAGGCGCAAGCGGAGCATCGTTCTGGAGATGTCGATGGCATGAAACGCACGGCGCTCGCGATGCGAACCATTGCGCGAAACGGCCATGAACGTGCGGTTGCTGCGAATCGACTCGCAGGCGCGTACGACGCGCGCGGTCGTTACACACGCGTTCTCGAATGTGTGCGCGAGGGTCTCGGCGAGCATGGAGTTGGAGCTGATG
>JAIXVI010000120.1 GCA_027483065.1 Planctomycetaceae bacterium | reverse complement strand
CTCTGCCCTACGCAGAGGAGTTCAGATGTCCGAACACTCTCTCTCACTTCAGCGCGTGTGTGCGCGCACCTGTCACGAGCGCACATGCCACCGCTCGACTTCATCCGCGGCCATGATCGCCGCGTTGCTTCTCGCGGCGCCCGCCGCTGCGCAGCACTTTGATATCGGGATGGTCATCACGGACGGCGCGATTCAGACCGAAGTGCTCGGATCCAAGGGCGCGACCGCGTCGCGCGTCTTCCCCGCCACCTTCGGCGACACAGGCGTCGCGCGCTTCACGTCGAATCCGGGCTTCGATGCCGCCATCGGCACCTTCGCGGCCGGAACGCGCGTCGGATTCAACGCGCTATCCGGCCTGCGCCGTTTCACCGGAACTTCCGTTGAACCGGTGACCGCCGAACGCCTCGAGGTGAAGTTCCTCACGCTCGTCACGTTGATCGGCACCGACGCAGCCACGGGCTTCAACCTCGCGGTTCAATCGAATGGCGGCTATCACCGCCATTTGAACTTCACTTTGAAGCCGGAGGGCGGCGATCTCCCCGTAAGCGGCATCTACGTGGCGGAGTTCGAACTCTACGCAACCGATGGTGTCACGCTTCCGAGCGCGCCGTTCTTCATCGTCTTCAACGATGGACGAAGCGTGTCAGAGCATGACGCCGCGATCGCGTGGGTCGAGTCGAATCTCGTCGAAACGCCGAGCAATTGCACGGCGGATCTCGACGCCGACGGAAGTGTGGGTGCAGCGGATCTCGCGCTTTTGCTGGCGTCGTGGGCTACGCCCGCAGTGGATCTCGATGGCGACGGCGATACAGGCGCCGCTGATCTTTCCATGCTGCTCGCGGCGTGGGGTGCGTGCAACGGACGCTGAAGACGTGCCGCGACCCACGACTTTCAGCGCTCGTTCTCACCTCACACTTCCTCTCTCTCGCAACACACTTGCGGCTCATACGAAGCGGCTCATACGAAGCCGCCAATTCCGAATCGAACTTCCCATGCAGTACATCGCACACAACAGCGCTCGCTTCATCACTGCGTCCATCGCTTCCACGCTCTTTGCACTCGCCGCGACAACTGCGTCGGTCGCAGACGAGAAAGCGCCGCACGCAGACATCTACGTACAGTCGGCCAACGGCGCGCTCTTCACGGGTGGCTGGGATCACACGACGGGCGAAGTCCTCTTCCCCGAACTCCGCGTCTTTGAAGCCGAGTTTGGCATCGACCCGTCGTTCCCATTCTCGACCGATGAACCTGGCATCGGTTCGAATCTCGTCGGCACCACGCTCACGATGAACCTGCTCGCAGGACTCAGTGCATGGAACGGCAACGGTTTCAGCAGTACCAGCGCGTATCTGCTGGCGTCCTACGGCGGCCAAGATGCCTTCTCAACCACCGGCGGAGCGTTCTCGTTCCTCGTTTCGGAAGGTCTCGACCTACACCCTGAGTACACGCTGCTCGCGTCGGGCAACGCGGATCCTTCCAACGGCATCTACCTCGCCGCCTTTACCTTGTCCTCGGTTGGTCTTGCCGACAGCGACACGTTCTATGTCGTCTTCAATCTCGGGATGAGCGAAGTGGAACACGAAGCCGCCGCTGTGTGGGTCGAGTCGAATCTCGTCCCCGCGCCGAGTGCCATCGCGTTGTTTGCCGTGACCGCGCTCATGCGTCGTCGCCGCCGATGATCGCGAGGGGCGATTGATCGGAAGCCACCGTGCAGGTGGTCAGTTCATTGGCTCGCCAATGTTCGGATCTTGGTCGACGTCTTCGGCATCGGCTTCGCCGACGGCGTCGACCTCGACATCCACCGCATCATCGCCCATCTCATCGTCTGGCCCCGATTGGCAGCCAGCCGAGATCACCATGCCAGCCATCAGCGTTACGTATGCCGCGGCAAGAGAGACGGAGTGAGTGAGTTGTGAGAGAGACGAGAGTGGCGCGCGCATACCGCGAGTGTACCGAATCGCCTTCGCGTTCACCCTGCATGCCGCGCGCGGATCTCTTCCGCTTCACTTTGATGCTCGACGAGTAACGTCGCGAGTGTCGGATCAAAGTGCTTGCCCGCTTCTTCGCGGAAAAACGCGGTGATTTTCTCGCGCGGCCACGCGTCTTTGTAGGCACGCTTCGAGCTGAGCGCGTCGAAGACGTCGGCGACCGCGACGATGCGGGCGAAAAGCGGGATGGCCTCGCCCGCGATGCCGCGGGGGTAGCCGCGGCCGTCCCAACGCTCGTGGTGTGCCAACGCGACTTCGGCCGCGCTCTCATCAAAGTCGGTTCGAAGCCCCGCGAAGAGTTGCGCGCCGATTTCGGTGTGACGCTTCATTTCCGCGAACTCCGCGTCATCGAGTTTGCCAGGCTTCTTGAGAATGGCGTCGGAGATTCCAACCTTGCCAACATCGTGGAGCAGTGCGCCGAGCCGAAGCGTGTCGCGCGCGCGGGTGGAACTCGCGTCCTCCGCGATCCCCTTCGCAAGAAGCCATGCATCGAAGAGCATGATGGAAAGATCGGCGACGCGCGCGACATGGCCCGCCGTTTCGGTCGGGTCGCGCAACTCTGCCATCGCAATCATGCGCAGAATCATCGAACGAACAAGCTGCGCGCGCTCGACCGCAACCGCCGCCAGTGACGCGAAGTGACCAACAAGTTGCTCGTCATCGTCATCGAAACCGGTGCCGTCACCCGCATCGCCTGAGTGCCCATCGATCAGCACGAATGCGCCAAGCGCGCGATCGCGGGCCCGCACAATCGGCACCACGAGCGCACTGCGCACCGCATGACCAAGCATCGACTCGATACCGATCGGTGGCGCGCCCTTTCCCGCAAGCGCGCATGCTTCAACACCAAGGCGGATCGCGTCGCCTGAAATCATCGCTTCACCGGCCACCGTCGACGCATCAAGCGCGATCGATTCACCCATTCGAATTCGAACGCCGTCCGCAATAGCCTCTGCAACACGTAGTGTCTCTGCGCCCGTCGCCGATTTCTCCGCGAGAAGCACTGCTCCTGCACGCGACTCCGCGAGCGCAACGGCCTCGCGAAGAATGCGCGCAAGCAAGATGTCGAGGTCTTGCACGCGTGCGAGTTCTGATGAAAGCAGTGCGATGCGTTCGAGCCGCTCGCGTTGCGTGTCGACGTCGACAACGAGTTCGCGATTGTCTTTCGCCAAGCGCGCGTTTGCCTCGTCAAGGAGCGCGTTTCGACGCGCAAGATCGCGCTCAGCTCGCTCAAGCGAACGGAACGCCTGCGAACGCTCGCGTTGCGCACGCGCGACGTCGGCGTGATGTTGAACGCGTGCGACAAACTCCTGCGCAGGCGGCAATTTCACGAGGTAATCATCAGCTCCACGCGCAAACGCATCTGCCTTTGTCGCCGCGTTTTCTTCGGCCGAAAGCACAACCACCGAGGTTTCGGCGAGATCAGGCTCCCAGCGATAGCGCTCCACCAATTCAAGCCCATCGCCGTCCGGCATGTGAATGTCTTGGAGAATCACTGCGGGCCGCAGCGACTTCGCGCGCGCAAGCGCATCTTGCGCCTTCATGCACGACTCCAACTTCGCATCCGGAAGAACCGTGAGCAGACGGCGAACACCTTCGATGATGATCGGCTGATCATCAACGACAAGCACGGTGAATGGGCGGCGGACGGTGTGCGGCGTGGTCACGGCTCTAGGGTATCGCTTCCCGTTGATCGCTCCGCAGTCGGCTTCGATTCACGCTGTTTCGGCTTCCAACCTTCCGCGAGCCGCCAACATCGGTGGATCTTTCGATTGCGGAAATCTTCCGGTACCGATCGGTGGCTGATTTCGTGCGCACCGAATCCGGCGGGCACCGCGGCGAGTTCGAATTCGAAACTCCGCGAATTCGTCGAGAAAAAGACCTCGCCGCCTGGCGCGACGAACCGAGCGATCCAGCGCAAGAGGTCGGGATAGTCACGATCGATCGCGAACGAATCCGCCTTCATACGCTTGGAGTTTGAAAATGTCGGCGGATCGCAGACGACGATGTCGTAGGCCTCGCCGGCCGTGGGTCCCGACTCAAGCCACTGCAAGCAGTCCGCGTGCACCACTTCGTGATCTGCGTTCGGCGCGAAGTCATTCAGCGCGAGATTGCGCACATACCAGTCGAGATACGTCTTCGACATATCGACCGTCTTCGTGCGCACCGCGCCGCCCGCGCGCGCATGGACGCTGAACGCGCCCGTGTAACTGAAGAGATTGAGGACGCGCTTACCCGCTGCGCGCTGTTGCACCGAAAGTCGCGTAGGCCGGTGATCGAGAAAAAGCCCAACGTCGAGATAGTCGGAGAGATTGACTTCGAAGCGCAGGCCGTGCTCGCGCACGACCTTGATAGCGCCGCGCGAATCGAAACGCTCGTACTGATCGCGGCCGCCCTCCTCCGAGCGCTGACGCCCGCGATACTTGACGTGCAAGCGCTCGCGCGGAATGTTGAGCCCTGCCAAGATCTCCGCCTCGGCATCGACGCGATAGTCGCGCTCCTTCTCGAGTGTGTCGTCCTTCGTCCGGTGGAAAAACCACGCAACGGCATCGCCCGTTGTCACTGCACCTGGCTCGCCTGCAGCCTTCTCGCCCCAACCTTCGTCGCCGTACCAATCGACGATCATCGGGAACTCGGGAATGTCCTTCTCGTAGAGCCGAAAACAGGCAATCCCCTGCTTACGCGCCCACTTGGCGACGTGCCGCATGCGGTTGTCGAGTCGTTCACCGAGCATGGCGCAAAGGTAGCCGAGTCGTCACGAGACCGTCGGCAGTTCGAAGCCCTTGCGATACTCGCGCGTGACGCAGGTCTTCGTCGCCTCCTCGTGGGTCGAACCATCAGGCTTCGTGAAGACGAGTCGCGACTTGTCCCAACCGAGTTCTTGCTGCGGGAAGCGCGCCGCACGCGAGCAAAGCAGCCCTGCTTCGGCCATCTTCGCCGTCGCCGCAAACGGCGATTGGACGAAGCCATCAGTCTTACGGTTCGGCCCGCCGACGATCGCATCCACCCACGCGTGCCAGTGGTTGCGCGCGGTGACTTTGCCTAGGCCAGGCAGCTTCTTGAAATCGACTGGCTTGCCTTCGATCCAGACTTCAACTGGACCTTCGGCACCGCAGCAGATCACGCCGCCCTCGCAGACGACCAACGTACCGATTCCGCCGAACTTTCCAGGCGGCAGCCCGAGCTCCGCACGCGACGGCGCTTGCGCCTGATCCGCGTAGTGCACGGTGAATCGATCATGCGCGAAGCGATTGCGATTCGGCACTTTCGACACGTCGTAGACGAGCGTCGATCGGACACCGCGCGCGTGGTAGAAGTCACTCGGGTCGAGCGTGTTCGCGAGCACCGACTTCGGCGACGGCAGGTCGTATGCGAAGGTCAGGATGTCGAGAAGGTGCGTGCACCAGTCGCCCAGTTGGCCGGTGCCGTAATCCCACGAGGAACGCCACTGCAATCCGATCAGGCCCGGGCGGCACGGCGCGTCGACCGCGGCACCAAGCCACAGCGGCCAATCGATGTTCGCGGGCGGCGTGATCGGATCCTTGAGTCCGCCGTACCAGAAGTACCCGTCGGTTCCGGCGCCTGGGCCGCCGATCCACACGTGCGCTTCGATCGCTTTCCCGAGCAGACCGCTCTTCATGATGTCGACGGCATACTGGCGCGACTCGGGGCCCATACGCTGATTGCCGGTCTGCGTGATGAGCTTCGGCCGCGCTGCAATCGCTTGCTCAATCGCGACCACTTCGGAGAGTTGCTGCACGAGTGGCTTCTGGCCGTAGACGTGCTTGTTCGCGCGCAAAGCCCACAAGTCGATGAGCGCGTGGTTGTGGTCGGGCGTACAGACGACAACCGCATCGAACTTGTCGCCATGCTTATCGAATGCTTCGCGGAAATCGCGACAGGTAAACGCTTCGGGATGCTCTTTCGCAACCGACGCGAGCGCGTCAGAGTCGACGTCGCAGAGGCCCGTGAAGACGACGTCAGGGTGGTTCTTCAACTCGTTGCGATCGGCTGGCGCGATCGAGCCGCCGACGCCGACTTGGAGAAGTTGGAGTTTGCCCAGCTTTCCGCCGAAGGGCCGACGCGCACGCGGTTCAGGAAGCGCACCGAACCCTGAAAAAGCGGTCGGCGACGCGCCGAGCGCGGCGTTTCCGAGAAGCGCGGACGCGGCCACACCACCGACGGCGGTTGCCGCGGTGGTCCGAATCATGTCTCGACGAGTCAACATGCGTGCACGCTACCGCGGGCCGCACGAGCGCACAATGCGCAAAGACGAAATTCAAGCGCGAGATGAACAGTCGAGAGACGCGCGAGGAGGACCGTTTCGGCGTGTCACTCGGCCACAATTGGCGCCCGAGTAAAGAGCGTTTTTCGAGCTTTTGCGAGTTGAATCACCGCGACGCCACCGAGCATCAGGCCCGCTGCGACAAACGTGCGGACGCCGATTGGTTCACTCAACAGAAGCCAACCAAGGGCAATCGCAACGAGCGGATTGACGTACGCGTAGGTCGCGACGCGTGCCGCGGGCTGATTGCGCAGAAGCCAGATGTACGCCGTGAAGCCGCAGAGCGAGCCAAAGACAACGAGGTAGCCCCACCAAAGCCACGTGGTGAAATCAGGCGGCGACGTGCGCAACAGCGTCCATTCATCGTGTGTGATGAGTTCCTTCGGAATACTCGCGACGACGAGTACGACGCCCCCCGCGAGCATCTGCATCGCGGTCGCGACGAGCGGCGAGTGCGCACTGCCCGGACGCTTCGACCAAACGCTGCCCATCGCCCAACCGAGTGTCGCGACGAGCATCACGAGAATGCCGATCGTCGACACCGCATCGGCTGTGCCGAAGTCGCCAACTTTCAGTACGACGACGCCGGCAATACCCATCGCGATACCGAGCCAAACGACCGCACTCGGTCGTTGATGCGTGCGATGCATCATCGAATCGAGACCAACGAGCCAAAGCGGCGTGATCGCCGTCATCAGCGCAACGAGGCCGGAATCCACCGTTTTCGTCGCGATCGCCACGCCGCCATTTCCGAGGAGCATCAAGCATGTTCCGACGATTGCTGCGTTGAGCCACGAACGCCCGGAGAAATCACTGCGACGACATTCGCCACGCCACCACGTGAATGCAAGGAGCAACGTGCCAGCCGTCAGAAATCGCGCGCCTGCAAGCACGAACGCGCCGTGCTGCGACACCAATTTGATCGCGAGGTACGTGGAACCCCAAATGAGATACACCGCGCCATAGGCAAGCGCCGTACGCGTCGCGCTCGGCGAAGTCGACCCGGAACTACTCGTTGTTTGCATGCGACCTTCGTTCAAAACTAGCCCTGCACGCGCGCGGCGCTTTCGACCGCGAAGTACTTCGCTTCAGGGTGATGCACGACGATCGCGCTCGTCGATTGCTCGGGCACAATCTGCCAGTTCTCTGTCAGCACGCAACCGATGCGCTCTGGGCGAATCAAGCGGAACAACTTCTCTTGATCGCTCATGTCAGGACACGCGGGATAGCCGAAGCTGTAGCGAGAGCCGCGGTAATTCTGCGTGAAGAGTTTGCGGATTTCAGGGCTGTCGTCGTTGCCGATGCCGAGTTCCGCGCGCATGCGCTTGTGCCACATCTCGGCAAGCGCTTCAGCACATTCGACGCCGAATCCGTGCAAGTAGAGGTACTCGGTGTATTCGTTCCGCTCGAAGAGTTGCTTCGCGCGATGGCTTGCCTCGGTTCCGACCGTCACGCACTGAAGGCCAAGCACGTCCTTCTCGCCCGAATCGCGTGGACGGAAGAAATCACTGATGCACAATCGTTCGCGGCCGAGTTGCCGCGGAAAGCGGAAGCGCTCGATTTCGCGTTCGATGCCGAGCAGGTGATCCTTCGCATCGAAGACGACGAGATCGTCGCCTTCACTCGCGACGGGGTAATAGCCGTAGACCACTTGTGGGCGAAGGATCTTCTCCTCCTTGCATTGACGGCAAAGTCGATCGAAGACGGGACGAGCCTTTTCCTCGATGAAACGCTCGTACTCCACTTCGCTCATGTCGCCCTTCTTGAAGCCCCACTGGCCGCGGAAAAGCGCCACAAGATTGATGTACGGATACACCTGATCGAGCGGAATGTCCTCGACGATGCGGTCACCGAGAAACGGCGCCTTCGGCACAGGCAACGTTGTCGACACGGACGAACGCGCCGCAACTTCGACGCGCGGTTCCGCCGCGCGCGCGCGCGCCACTTTCGAATCGACTTCTTCACGCTTCGCGAGGCGCGCATTGATTTCTGCATCGATTGTCGCGAGCGATTTCGACGCGAGCGCGTCGCACACCGCGAGTCCTTCGAACGCATCGCGGCCGTAATACAGCGGGCCCTTGTAGATCGAGCGCAAATGGCTCTCAGCGTAGTGACGCGTCAGCGCCGCACCGCCGAGAATGACGGGCACGTTCACACCGAGTCGATTCATCTCGTGGAGATTTTCCTCCATGATCGCGACCGACTTCACGAGCAGGCCGCTCATGCCGATCGCGTCTGCTCCCGTTCTCCGCCATGCATCGAGAATCGCTTGCAGCGGCTGCTTGATGCCGATGTTGTGGATCTCGAAACCGTTGTTTGAGAGGATGATGTCGACGAGGTTTTTGCCGATGTCATGCACGTCGCCCGCAACCGTCGCGAGCACGATTTTCGCTTTCTTTCCTGCGCCTGCTTCGGCCTTCGGCATGTGCGGTTCGAGAAACGACACAGCCTTCTTCATCACGGCTGCGGATTGCAGCACGAATGGAAGTTGCATCTGTCCTGAACCGAAGAGCTCACCGACGGTCTTCATACCGCCGAGCAAGTGATCATTGATGATCGCAAGCGGCGGATACTTTTGCATCGCCTCTGTGAGGTTCTTGTCGAGATCGCGATCTTCGCCGTCGATGATGTGCTGCGCGAGACGCTCTTCGATTGGCAGATCGGCGAGCGACTTCTTCGCAGTCGTCTCTTCGACACCATCTGGAAAGAGCGAAATGAAGTGAAGCAGCGGATCGAAGTTCTCTGGCTTTCCCTCAGGGCGCATGGCGCCGCGCTTATCAAAGATGAGCCATTCCGCAGCTTCCCAATGCTCGGCCGCGATGCGATTGCGCGGCATGATCTTCGACGCGTGCACAATCGCAGCGGTCAGGCCGCGTTCGCGTGCGTGCTGGAGGAAGACGCTGTTCAACACCGCGCGTGCTGAGGGCTTAAGACCGAAAGAGATGTTCGAGAGACCAAGGATGATGCCGCACTTCGGGAAATGCTTGGAAATCGCGGCAATGCCGTCGAGTGTCTCGAGGCCGAGCCGACGGTCGTCGTCGTTGCCCGTCGCGATCGTGAACGTGAGCGGATCGAAGAGGATGTCCTCTTCGGGCAACCCCCACTTACGCGTGTAGAGATCGTGGATGCGCGCTGCAATCTCAAGTTTGCGCGCGCAAGTTTTTGCCATACCCGCTTGTTGATCTTCATCGATCGTGAGTGCGACGCACGCTGCGCCGTACTTCTTCAACAACGGACAAATCTTGTTGAGTCGCTCTTCGCCATCTTCGAGATTGATCGAGTTGACGATGGCCTTGCCGCCGTGACGCTTGAGACCTTCTTCGATGACCGCAGGATCGGTCGAGTCGAACATGATTGGCGCGTTCACTTGGCGCACGTAGCGCGCTGCGACTTCAGCCATGTCCTTCGGACCGTTGCGGCCAACGAAGTCGACGCACACGTCGAGCACTTGGCCGCCATCTTTGATTTCTTCGCGCGCCATCGACACGAGTCCGTCGAAGTCGCTCTCGTCGAGAAGTCGCTTGAACTTGCGAGAACCGTTGGCGTTCGTGCGTTCCGCGACGATGAGGAACGAGTTCTCCTGCGCGAACTCAACGAACCCGTAGAGGCTCGAGCAGCCCGGTGCTTGCGGCACGATCGCGCGTCGCTGCGGCTTGCGCGCGATACCCATCTCATCGACGAGCGTGCGCAATTCGCGGATGTGGTCAGGCGTGGTTCCGCAGCAACCACCGACCGAATTCACCTTGTATTCCTCGAGGAATCGTTGCATCGCCTCGCGGAACGGCTTCGCACCAAGCGGATACTCGGTGCGGCCCTCGACGAGAATCGGAAGTCCCGCATTTGGAAGCACGCTGATCGCGCGATCCCAGTTCTTCGCGATGTACGCAACGTGCTCCGCCATTTCGACGGGGCCGGTGGCGCAGTTCAATCCAAGCGAGTGAATCGGGAACGGCTTCAGCGCGTTCACCACCGCGGCGATGTCGGAGCCGAGGAGCATCGTGCCCGTCGTCTCGATCGTCACGCTCGAGAAAATCGCGCGATCATCGGGCGTGAGGCCCGCTTCCTTCAGTGCGTCGATGCACGCGTTGATCGCGATCTTCTGCTGCAGCAGATCTTGCGACGTTTCGATCATGAAGCCGTCGATACCGCCAGCGATCAGACCGCGCGCCTGCTCGAAGTAACTCGCGTGCATCTCTTCCCACGAGACTTGCCCAAGCGAGACGAGCTTCGTGCCGGGACCCATCGAACCGATCGCAAAACGCGGCCGATCAGGAGTTTCGAACTTCGCTGCCGCTGCACGCGCCACTTCAGCCGCACGCTTGTTCAGGTCAAACGTCCACGACGCAAGCTCCTCGTCGAACTCACGACCGACGAGAATGTTCGCGCCGAAACTGTCCGTCTCGACGACGTCCGCGCCTGCCGCGAAGTAGTTCTCGTGAATCCGCTGGATGATGTCGGGGCGGCTCTTGACGAGAATGTCCGTGCAGTTGTCGCGCCCGAGGTAATCACTTGGCCGACAGTCGGCGCAGGCGTGAATCTGGGTGCCCATGCCTCCGTCAAAGACGAGGGTTCCGTTCTCAAGTGCCTTCAGGAGCGATCGCTGCATGTCGGGAGAATACGAACCTACTCCACTCCCTTCAACCATTCATCCGGATGAACGGATGAAGAAGCACTCGACCGATGGTGCACGGCAGTTTGCGACAGTCTGAGTCGAACACTGTCCACCGCAGGCAGCCAAAGTTCAAAATTCTGAGATCCGTAGGGAATGCGACTGAAGCAAAGAGCGTCGAGCGGCGCCGCGAATACCATCGCGGCCCCGTTCGCGGGTCACCCGCGACTCCCCATCAACGATTCGCCGAGGCGGCGGCGCAGCGTGCTCGAAAGTTCGAGACTCGCCCTTTGAAGAAACGCGAGACCCGGGCTGAACCCTCGCCAAACGACTTCTCCGCCAACCAACGCTCCGAGATTCCATGCTTCGCACCCTGATGCCCCGCACGTCACGTGCACCGTTCGTTGCTTCGTCTTGCTTCATTGCCCTCGCGGTCGCGATGACTCCGGGCTGCGCCTCACCAGCAAAGGCGAGCAAGGATCCCGCGTCGACCGCGATCGAGGCACACAGCGCGGAACCGAACTCGACCGCGTCTTCCTCCGCGTCCACGACCACCGCTGCACCAACGGCCGCGACACCAACACGCGCCGTGCGACCCGTCGAAACCTTCGATGCGGTCTGGACGACTGTCCGCGACAGCCACTTCGACAAGACGCTCAACGGAGTCGACTGGATCGCGGTGCGCGAAGAACTCCGCCCGCAGGCGATCAACGCTGCGTCGCAAGATGAACTCCGCGCGGTGCTCCTCGACATGCTCTCACGCCTCGGCCAGAGCCACTTCACAATTCTTCCTGGCGATGTCGCCGAGGCGTCGCCGACGATTGAAACGACGCGCGAACAAGTGCGCGCGCCTGAAACAGAAGTCACGAGCGCGGCAGCCAGCGCACCGGCTGCAAGCGCAACGACCACAACTTCGAGCTCTTCCGACACCAGCGACGCAAACGGCAACGCGCCCACTGCCGCAGAAGAAACTGCCGAAACCGCAGCGCCCGCACTGCGCGGCCCTGGCTACAGCGGCCTCGACATTGCGCTCGTTGAAGGTGAAACAACGGTTCTTCGCGTCGCGCCCGATTCGCCGGCCGCGGCTGCGGGCATTCTGCCGGGTTGGACCATCATCGCCGTCGACGGAACGCGACTCGCCGATGCGCTGCGCGGACTTCGCGAATCGCTCGCGCGCGAAAGCGACGCGAACTCGCCCCACACGCGACAACTCCGTACGGAACTCGCGGTCGCAGGCGCATCGTTTGCCGAAGGGTCCGCCGGTGCCACACGCACGCTGACATTTGCAACCGCCGACGGCGAGCGCGAAGTCGCTCTGACCCTCAGCGCCCCGCCACTTGGCGCTCAAGAGTTCGGCAATCTGCCCCCGCTTCCAATCTCGGTCGGCTCACGCGTCGTTGAAATCGCTGCGCCAGCAAAGCCGATCCGCATCGGCGTCATCGATTTCAACATTTGGCTCACCGGCGCGTCGGCCTCCATCGACCGCGCGGTTGATGCACTGCGCTCGTGCGACGGCATCGTGATCGATCTCCGCGGAAATCCCGGCGGACTCGGCGCGATGTCGATGGGCGTCGCCGGCCACTTCCTCGCAGAACCCGCGAGCCTCGGCTCGATGATTGGTCGCGACACCACACTCGAATTCAAGGCAACGCCGCGCAAAGTCTCAACTGCCGGCAAGCGTGTACGCCCCTACTCGAAGCCACTCGCGATCCTTGTCGATGCTCGCAGCGCGAGCACGAGCGAGGTGTTTGCGGGCGGTCTTCAAGACCTCGGCCGCGCGCGCGTGTTCGGCGAAACAAGCGCCGGCATGGCACTTCCCGCGCAAGCGATCGAATTGCCGAACGGCGACGTGCTGATGCACGCGGTCGCCGATTTCGTCACGAGTAAGGGAACGCGCATGGAAGGCCGCGGCGTGATCCCGGACGAAGTCGCGGTACCGACGCGCGCCGAGTTGCTCGCAGGCAACGATGCCGCGCTTCTTGCGGCGACCAACTGGATCAGCGGCCGCACGCTCGCGGCGCGCGAGGCAAAAAACGCGGCCTCACCTGCGCCCGTAGCAGTCGAAGCGGCATCGGTTCCCACGCTCGCGCCAGCAACAGCACCGGACAATCGCGAATGAAACCTTGCGCTTGAACCCGATCATCACGATGAACACGAGCACTCAACAGACCATGAAGTCGACCAAGAAAGCTACGAAAGCCACGAAAGCCATGAAAGCCATGAAAACCACGAAGAACCGCATCCTCGGACTTTCTGCCCTTCTCACCGCCAGCGTGCTCTGCGCGCCAAGTGTT
>JAIXVI010000228.1 GCA_027483065.1 Planctomycetaceae bacterium | reverse complement strand
TCGAAGTCTTGCTCAAGTCCGGCGCGGAGGTCAACGCGAAGGACTCCAATGGCAGGACGCCGCTGCACAATGACGGCGACGGAGTCCACGTAGAGGTGGTCACAGTCTTGCTCAAGGCCGGCGCGGAGGTCAACGCGAAGGACTCCAATGGCGAGACGCCGCTGCACACCGTAGCCGCCTTGGATGTGGAGGTGGTCATGGTCTTGCTCAAGGCCGGCGCGGACGTCAACGCGAAGGACTCCCATGGTTGGACGCCACTGCACTGCGCAGCATGCGTTGGCGATGCCCAGGCAGTCACGGTCTTGCTCAAGGCGGGTGGGGAGGTAAGCGCGAAAGACTCCGATGGATGGACGCCGCTGCACCTTGCGGCCATGAAAGGCTATGCCGAGGCGGTCACGGTCTTGCTCAGGGCGGGTGGGGAGGTAAGCGCGAAAGACTCCGATGGATGGACGCCGCTGCACAGGGCGGCCGATGGAAGACATGTTGAGGCAGTCACCGTCTTGCTCAAGTCTGGCGCGGAGGTGAACGCGAGGCGCTTCGATGACGCGACAGCGCTACACGTTGCGGCTTCTCGTGCTAGTTCCGAGGTGGTCACGGTCTTGCTCAAGTCCGGTGCAGACCCACGCGCAATCAACAATGCAGGCAGGACTCCTCACGCACTCTCGACGACCCCAGAGTGCCGCGACCTTCTATGGAACGCCATGATGGCGAAACCGCTGAATTAGACCACCACGATACAGACCAAGGTCCGTCCGACTACGGTTGTCGGCTTAGATCGGTGTAGCAGCCGGCCGTTCCTCGGGTAGCGCTTGTCAGGAATGCGGCGCTTTCTCGCGCCTACTGCTACCGCTACTGCTACCGCTCCGCGCGGGGCGTGCGGAATTGGCTTGAAACAAGCCGTTTCCGAAGAGGGCGCCTAATCAACTGAGCTAAGCGCCCGAGGGGTGCGGAGTGTACCCGCACGGGCGTGGGCGAAGCGACAGCGAGAGGCGCCAAATTCGAGTTGTCTGCGAGAGAGCGCGTGTATCCGGCGATTCCGCGTTGAGCAGTTGCCGTCGGACGGCTAACCTCGTCGCCCCGTGTCCGAGTTCCGTGCGCTCTTTTCCCGCCTCGACGAGGTCTTGCCTGGTGATCGGCGCGAACTTCGGGCCCGCCTCGCGGGACTCGATAAACGCGCACGCGACGGAAAGCCCGTCGATCCGCGGGCATTGGCGGCAGTCGCGCAGGCGATCGAGCGTAGTGCCTCAGAACGTGAGCGTCGTCGATCACTCGCGCCGACGGTGACCTATCCCGCGGAACTTCCGGTCACCGCCGCGTTGCCACAACTCCGCGAGGCGATTTTGTCGTCGCAAGTGGTCGTCGTCGCAGGTGAAACAGGCTCCGGAAAGAGCACGCAGCTTCCCAAACTTTGTCTTGAACTCGGGCGGGGGATCGTCGGTCGCATCGGACATACGCAGCCGCGACGCCTTGCTGCGCGGAGTGTCGCGCGTCGCATCGCCGATGAACTCGGCGTGCGCGTCGGCGGCATCGTTGGTGTCAAGGTGCGCTTCAACGACGAGACAGGCCGCGACACACTTCTCAAAGTAATGACCGACGGCATTCTGCTCGCGGAGACGCGCGCCGATCCGCGGCTCGACGCGTACGACACCATCATCGTCGACGAAGCCCACGAGCGAAGCCTCAACATCGACTTTTTGCTTGGTTACATCAAGCGACTGCTTACGCGCCGCCCCGACCTCAAGGTCATTCTCACAAGTGCGACGATCGACGTCGAGCGACTCTCCGCGCATTTTAGCGGATGTCCTGTGGTCGAAGTCCCTGGCCGTTCGTATCCAATCGAATACCGATATCGCCCGCTCGAGAAGGACGACATCGACGAAGAAGATCCGCGCATGCTCGACGCGATTGCGTCGGCGCTCGATGAGATCGACGCGCACTTCGCACCGAAACAACCAGACGTGCTCGTCTTCCTCTCGGGTGAACGTGAGATTCGTGAAGTCGAGTCGCACCTGACGGGGCATTTCGCAGCGCAGGGGCGCCCACGCGAGAGTGCAGCCGTTGCGACGACGGCAACGCCCAGTGAGTCTGCGCGCCGTGCCACCGAGATTCTTCCGCTCTTCGCGCGCCAAGGGATCGAAGAACAAGAGCGCATCTTTTCGCCCGGTTCGAAGCGTCGCATTGTGCTTGCGACCAACGTCGCTGAGACATCGCTCACCGTGCCGCGCATTCACGCGGTCGTCGATCCGGGTTTCGCGCGCGTGTTGCGCTACAGCGCGAAATCACGCGTACAGCGACTGCCCGTTGAGGAGATTTCGCAAGCAAGTGCGAGACAGCGCGCGGGACGCGCTGGTCGACTCGGCCCCGGGCTCGCCGTGCGGCTTTATTCGGAGGAAGATTTCACGGCGCGCGCGGCGTTTACGCCGCCGGAGATTTTGCGCACGAATCTCGCGAGTGTGATTCTGCAAATGGAGGCGCTGAATCTCGGGAAGGCCGAGGACTTTCCGTTTGTCGATCCGCCAGGCGCGCGCATGCTCGCGGATGGACGTGCGACACTCGTCGAGTTGGGCGCATCGACTGCGGAAGGTCGATTGACGCACATCGGACGAGCGATGAGTTTGCTGCCGCTTGATCCGCGGCTTTCGCGCATGCTTCTTGCGTCGGTCGATGAGCGCGTCACCAACGAGATGCTTGTGGTTGCGGCCGGACTTGCGATTCAAGATCCACGCATTCGTCCACAGGAATCACGTGATGCGGCGGATTTCGCTCATGCGCGATTTGCCGATCCGGCGAGCGACTTCCTCACGTTCCTTCGGATTTGGCGCGCATGGCGCACGGAGACACGTGACGCGGCGGGTAAAGAAGTCGGTTCAAGTGCGCGACGGCGGTGGTGCGAGAAAAACTGGCTTTCGCATCAACGTATGCGCGAGTGGTCAGACACCGTGCAACAATTGAAAGAGCTCTTTGCGGAGCACTTCGAATTGAAAGTGGGCGACGCGGAAGACGCGCCCGATTACGGACGCTTCCATCGCGCCGTCATTGCAGGTTTCCCTTCGCACATCGGGCTGCGCACGGACAAGGGTGAGTTCAAAGCGCCATCGGGCGCATTGTTCGCGCTGCATCCATCAGGAGTCCTCGCGCGACGCGCTCCGAATTGGGTGGTCGCTGCAGAACTCGTCGAGACGACGCGACGCTACGCGCGGATTTGTGCGCGCATCCAGCCCGATTGGGTTGTCCGCGTTGCGTCACACGTTTGTACGAAGACGCAGTTTGAGCCGCATTTTGTCGAGGAAACTGGGCAGGTTTCGGCGTGGGAGCGCACGAGTTGCGGTGAACTCGTGCTCGTTGCGAAGCATCGCGTACCGTGGGGGCCAATCGATCCAGTGTCGGCGCGCGCGGTCTTCATTCACGAAGGGCTTGTAGCGCATCGCGCGAGAACGAAGGGTGCGTTTCTTGAGCACAACCGTGCGCTGCGCGCGCAACTTGAGGAAGAAGAGGAGCGCGGCCGACGACGTGGACAACTTCTTGAGGAGACGCGTGCGTTTGAGTTTTACGACGCGCGCATTCCCGCGGACGTTCGTTCGCTTCCGTCCTTTGAGGCGTGGCGAAAAGTTGCCGAAGCCAAGGACAAGAACGCGCTCTTCATGCGCGACGAAGATCTTTTGAAAGACGGCGCAGAGCGAACCGACGCTTCGCAGTATCCGCAGGAAGTGACACTCGACGCGCTCGCGGTTCCGCTCGTCTATGCACACGATCCCGAGGACGCGCGCGATGGTGTGAGTGCGCGCATTCCGGTCGAAGCGCTCGCGCTCGTTGATCCGCAGCCCTTCGAGTGGCTGGTGCCGGGACTGCTTGCGGAGAAGATCGATGCGTTGGTTCGATCGCTTCCGAAACACTTGCGTGTGCGACTCTTTCCGATTGAAGAAGTGGTGCAGGGCGCGGTGGAAACGATCGAGTTTGGCAAGGGAGTGTTGCTTGCAAAAATCGCGCGGCATCTTTCGGCAGTCGCTGGAACCGAGATATCGCCTCAGGATTTCCGCAAGGAACTGCTGCCCGCACATCTCTCCATGTTGTTCGTCGTCGTTGATGCCGATGGGCGCGAACTTGGTGCGGGGCGCGATCTTGCAGTACTTGTGCGACAGTTTGCTGAGCTCGGTCGCGATCGATTGCGCGCTTCGATCGATGTTGCGAGCGACCCAGTGGCTCGCATGGAGCATGCGTCGCTCGATGCCATGCCAGAAGCCGGCGTGCCGCGCATCGTTCGGTATTCCCGTGCAGGAATATCGCTTTCGGGATATCCCGCGCTTGTTGCTGAAGCCGCAGGCACGCGCGTCGCGCTCCGTGTGCTCGATGTCGAGAGTGCGGCGTTGCGAACGCATGCAGGGGGAGTTTCGGTTCTTATCGCGCGTGGAATCCGCGAAGCAGTCGAGCATCACGTCGCCTACCACCCGCTCGCCGAAGAGTTGTGCGCGTTGCTTGCACGTGCGGGAATTGAAGACGCGGTGGCGTTCGTCGCGCGTTCGGTCGCGCGCATCGCCGTCGGCGACGCGATGACTGCGCCGCGCGAACCTGAGGAAGTTCTCGCGATTTCCCGCAGTACCGAGCGAAATCTCGCCGAGTCCGTTTCCTTTATCGTTCGAACGATGCACGCGATGCTCGTTGCAACGGAGGAGATTCTCGCGCGCACACGCGGAGTCAAACCAAACGCACAAGGTGGTCCGAAGGAACAGATCCTCGCGCGACTCGCCGAGGTACTTGCGCGTGAAACGGGAGCTGCGTCGATTGCTGACCCGATCGCAACGCTTTCGCAAGGATTGGAAGCGATTGCGACGGCCGACCGCGACGAACTCGCACAGCGCGCCCGATTGGTTGCCATGTTGGTCGCGCGACTCGAGCGCTTGCGTGAGATCGGCCCCGCGCGCGACCGCGCCATTGAGGACGAAATCGAGCCCTGGCGCGTTCGCGTCGAGGCTGCGTTGCGAACGCGAACGCGTTCGTTGGCGGAACTGACGGCGCTCGCACGGATGTTCGAAGAGATCGAAATCAGCCGTTTCGCGCCGAAAATGCCGCGGAATTTCCCTGCGAGTGAGAAGCGGCTTGCCGCGATGCTCGGTGATGACTGAGCCGCACGCGTGCTCGGAGCCGCCGCAAAGTGCGCGACGTTCGACGTCGTCGAAAGGAAACGCGGATTACGAAAGCGCGTACGGCCGGAACTTCTCGAGAAGCCCAAGTTCTTCCGAATGGAGCAGACCGCGATTCGTCCCCAACCGACTCGCCGCCGGCGAATCGATGAGATTGCTCGAATCAGCAGGGGAGATTTGGAAAAGCACTTTCCAATCGAATTCGCGGAGCGCGTTGCGATCGAACGAACGCTGAAGACTCGCGAGCGTGTCACACATCACGAGCACGTGGACGCCAGCAATTGGGCCTTCGCGCACGATCCCTGCGAGCAACTTGTCAGGCGACGGCGGCGCATCACTGCCGCTGAACGAGAAATCGTCTTCGTTGCGACGAAGCGATCGGTAACGCTGCAACTGATGGACGACCAAGAAACGTCGCGATCGCCCTGGATTCTCTGCGCGATCTGTCACATCCTGTGCAATCTCCGCGAGGCGCGCCTCAACATCTCGATAGGCAACGAAGTTCGCGTTGATGCCGCGATCTCGGGCAAAGCGCTCGAGCATGCCATACTCCGGCGCATCGGCGGGCGTTCCATCAAGAACATCAATCGTCGCATCGGGCGTTTCGAGATGGATTGAAAGCAGGAACGCAGCCGTCGTCGCGAGCGCTTGATCGTCGCGTGGACTAATCGATGCGACATTCGCGCCCGCTGCACGTGCGAGCCGCGCACACGTTGGATCTTTGATCGCCACGGCTTCGCCCGTCCAAATGCGCACATTGCCGCGCGGATCTGGTTTCAAGTGCTTGCGTGTGCCTGGATGCAGCGACATCGGTGCGCGTGCGTCGCCTTCGAAGACGATGCGAGGAAGTTCATCGAAGCGGCCCTGCGCGCGCCGCTCGCATTCACCAAGCCACACATCGCGCTTTTCATCGGGCAAGAACGCCACTTGGAACGGCGAATTGCCCTCGATCCGACCACCGGCGTCGTTGTAGATCGCTTCACCAGGCCGTGAGAGAAGTCGCGCTGCGAGGTTCTCGTCCGAGAGAATCAGTTGCGAATCCGCTTCGCTGCACTGGAGCGCGATGCGCACGCCCATTTGTCCCATCGTGCTGCGAGCAAGTGAGTAGGCGCCACCAAGCGTCTGCGAGCCAAGGATCGCGTGCATGCCGAAGGCGCGGCCCTGTCGCACGAGTCGATCAAGCAACATGGATGCGCCTTGTGCAACCCGGTCATCATCGAGGAAGAACTCTTGGAACTCGTCGATGACGAGCAAGATGCGCGGCATGCGAACATCACTGCGCTGGCCGCGGAAACTCGCGATGTCTTGCACACCAGCGTCGCGGAAAAGTTCGCCGCGACGAGAGAGTTCGGCGTCTAAACCCTCAAGCACCGAGAGGCCGAATTCACGGTCCGATTCGATCGCGACCGCGCGCGCATGCGGAAGCGCGTGTTCCGCGTACGTCTTGAATTCGACGCCCTTCTTGAAGTCGACAAGCCAGAGTTCCACTTCGTCGGGCGAATACCACGTCGCGAGTCCGGTGATGATGGCATGCAAGAGCGTTGATTTACCCGAGCCCGTTTTTCCTGCGATCAGCGCATGTTGGCTCGTGCCTTCGCCCAGCAAAAACTGCTGCAATCGCGTGGCGCCAGCGCGCCCAACGGGAACGCGCAGATTGCGTGCACTCGACATCGACCAGAATGTGTCGGGCTTTGGCGCGATTGCATCGAACGGCACTTCAACGCGCGCGGCGGTCTTCGCGTGGCGCCCGATGCGCGTGAGCATCGGGATGAGTCGCTCGTCACCAGGCGCGGTGTCGAGGGTGAGCGGCAACGACGAGAACGGACCGGATGCCACGCGGTATTGCGACTTGTCCTTCTGGTCTGGCCGAACAACGACGCAGTTTGCGGTGATTTCGTCGACCGAGATGCCATCCGGCAGCGGGGCCTTTCCATCGCGCAACAGAATCACGTGCACGCCGCAACGTTGGCCCGCGCGCAAAATCGAGTTCAGGCGCGCCGCAGCTTGTTCGCTGAAACTCGCTGGGAAATCGGCACAAACCAAGAATCGATACGGCTCTGCGATTTCGCCGGCCGCATCGTTGTAAGCATCAATGTCTTCGAACTCGTTGCGCAGGTACTTCTGAATCACCGTTTCCATGTGCTCGGTGAGATCAACCAGTCGTTGCTCGATCGCGCGAGGATCCGTCCAAATGCGCTCGCCAACGAGCAACTCAAACTCATCGCCGAGATGCATAAACGCCGCGAAACTCTCGCCGAGTCCAACAGGATCAACAAAGGTGAATCGTGCCTTTGACGGCGGAATCGAAACGAGGATTCGCGCGAGGAGTGACTGAACGGCCGCAAGCGCGGATGCTCGCGTTTCAGGCGTCGTTTCAAAGACAAGATTGCCAGTGCGGGGGAAACTCAGAGCTGCCGGAATACGGAAGCGCTCGGGCATCTCCACGAAGAATGCTGGATCGGTCGGCAATCCACCGGGCATCTGCGTCGGTGCGAGTTCGAGCGTTCCGAATCGGAAAAGCGGTGCACGTTCGCGCGCCAAACCACCCGTCGCGAAATTGAAGTTGCTCCACGGCAGATTCGTGCGGAGATCTTCGCGCTCCACCGCCGCGAGCAGATCGCGACACTCGGCGGCTGTACGCAACCAGTGTTCGCGTGCACCGGAGAGTCGGGACTCCTCTTCCTCCGCAAGTGCTGCAAACTCCTGTTTCGCTCGAGCGAGCTCCGCTTCTTCGAGTTCAGTGCTGCGCGATGCAATGGAACGCAACGCCTCTGAGCATTGCGCCTTCGCTGCCGCGATGACAGCAACGCACTCGCTCGTTGCTTTCTCAACAGCGGCCTGCGACGCGGCTTCAAGCCGTGCAACCCGTCGCTTCAACGCCAACGGGACTTCCGCGATCGGTGCGTCGTACTTCGCGTGCGCTTGGCGCTCTTCCTCAACTTCGCGCGCTTTCAATTGTGCGTGCGATTTGTCACGCCGCTCCGCTTCCTCGCGTTCGGCGCGAACGTTGGCATGCGCGATCGCTGCGAGATCAGCGGAGAAGGGCGTCCACACACGTCGCATCGCTTTGATGGCGATGCTTCGCAGAACGGCGAGCAGAATGATGACGAACAGCAATGCGCCACCAGCGCTTGCGCCAGCGACAATCGCCCAGCGTTCCTCATCAAAGAGTGTTGCGACGCCACCAAGTACGCCCGCGCCGATGACGAGCGCGATCGAAAGCACGAACGGCGCCGCACCACTTAAGCGTCGCGCGGCGCGCGTCGAGAGAATCGCATCGAGATGATCGCGCGCCTTGGTGAGGAGCATGCGAATCTCCTCTTCGGGCGGCATCGCGCTCTCAGGTGTCGCATCCGAGGACGACGGCGGCAACGGCAAGCGGCAACTCTTGAGATACGCCTTGGCGCTCGCTTCGAGTTCGGCAGCTTGATTTGTGTATTCAGCGAGCCGGCCCGCCAACTCGCGGGAGCGCACACGGTCCGCTTCCTCGCCCGCCTCTCGCATGGCCTCGCCCATCAAGAGGGCTTCTTCGAGTCCACGCTGAAGTCGTGTCAATTCCGATTGAAGCGAAGAGCGAAGTTCTTCGAGCTTCTCCTTCCGTGTGGATTCGATCTCGTCGAGCGTTTGATCGCGCAACGCCGTCGCGTCCGACTCAATCTGCGCCGCGCGCGTGTTGGCTGCGTCCGCGTCGTTGGTACGCGTCTGTCGAATGACCGCGAGCGCACGATCATGCGCAATGCGGGCGCGATCGCGACGGGAACGCATATCGGCCGTCACTTCATCGATGACCCGCTGGCGCGCCACAAGAGCGTCGATGAGCGTGCCTGTGCACTCCGCGAGACCAGTTCCCGGGTCGCCCGCTCCGCGTGCTTTCAACGCCGATGTCACACCGCCGTCAAACGATGCGTGGGATGCGTGCAGATCTTCCTCGGTCGCCCGTTCGCTCATAGTTCAGAGCGTACCACGAGCGCAGATGGCCGAAGGAGTCGTGTGCGGTCATGTGCGGTCATGTGCGG
>JAIXVI010000290.1 GCA_027483065.1 Planctomycetaceae bacterium | reverse complement strand
GGTGGACTTTCCGTGGTTTCGCGCTTGCTGACCTCTCCGCAGAAAGACGTGCGAAGGCTCAGCGGAGGCTCGGCGAAGGCTAGCCCCAGGTTCGCGCGCGAAACCGCAGGATGATTCAGCAATCACCCCACGCTGCCAGAAGCACCGCAAGGTCGGCGGCGTCCACGCTGCCGGAACCGTCGATGTCGCCAGCGCCAGCGGTACCCCACGCGCTGAGCAGGCCGGAGAGGTCCGCTGCGTCGACCGCGCCGTTTCCATCAAGGTCCGCGGGGCACGGAGGCGGTGGTGGCAACTGCTTCTCAAAGGCACCACGATCGACGATCGGCGCTGTACCCGCGCCGGTGTCGGTGACGGTCGGGTCGTTGACGAATCGCGGATTGAGATCGAAGTCGGTCGTCACGCCTGCGGGCACCATGCTGTTCGAACCGGAATCAATCGCGGGTGACGCTGCCTGAAGGCGGAAGTCGCGAGCGGCTTGGTTCACGAAGAGCGGATCAACGTTGAGGTTCGCAGTGCCCGTCGCGCCACCTTGCACGATCGAGTAACTCACGGTGTTGGTGCCGCCGGACGCCGAAATCTGATTCGCCGCCGACGTGCCACCCGGACCCGTGTTCGCATACATGATGCAGTTCGAGAATGTCGACGAACCGCTCGTATTGATGATGCCGCCCGCGAGCGACGTCGCGTTGTTCGCAACAAACGTCGAGTTCCGAGCCGTCACGGTGCCCGCGTTTCCAATCCAAAGTGCACCGCCACCACCAGTACCCGTCGCAGTGTTGCCCGTGAAGACACAGTTGGTGTAGCGCGTTTGTGAGGTGCCGAAAGTTTCGCATGCACCCGCACGCGCCGCGGAATTCCCTTGGAACCAGCAGCGTTCGAAGGTCACCGTCGTCGTGTTCATGTCGAAGGCGCCACCGTACGAGCCGCCGACGTTGTTCTCGAAGCGGCAGTTCGTGAAGGTCGCGCCCGCTTGCAGGATGTATCCCGCACCGCCGCCGAAAGTGCAGCGATTGCCGGTGAACGTGCAGTTGCGGATTGTTGGGCTCCCTGAACCCGTCACGATGATGCCGCCGCCCTTGTCGTAATTCGACGCGGTCGCGCCGTTCGCGTAGCCGCCCTTGATGGTGAACCCATCAAGGATCGCCGTCGCCGTTGCCGCCGAACCCACGAAGACGTGGTAGCTGTTGTCGGTGAGGTTCGCAGCGCCGTTGTCGTTGCCCAGAAGGTCACCGGTCACGATGCACGGGTTCGCCACGAAGTCGCGTTGCGCGAGTTTCCCTTCACCGCCCGCGAAGCCGCCGTAGATCGCGACGCCCGTCTTGAGCGTCAGGAAGACGGTGCGCGATGTTCCGGTCGTCGGCTTGTAGGTGCCGTCGGCAACCCAAATCTGGTCGCCCGAGACGCTCGCCGTGAGCGCTGCCGCGAGACCGCCAACGCCCTGATAGGCATCCGCCCACGACGTGCCGTTGTTGGCACCCGTCGTCAGGTTGGCATCGACGTAGCGAACCGCCGCCTGAGCAGACGTCACAGTGAGGAAAATCGACGCGCACGCAGCGCTTGGAAACGCGGTAGTCTTGAAGTTCATAGGTTGAAAGAACGGGTTTACGGTCAGAATCGCTGCGCAACGCGTGAAGAAACCGCGCGTGTGCCGCAGGTCGAGCCCCGCGGATGCAGCCTTGCGAATGTAACCCACGGATTGCGAACGGCTACGCCTGAATTGCAAACTCGCAGGAAAGCCAACTCAAACGCGCGTTTGCGGACCCTCCTGCATCGACGCATGACCGGAACATGACCGACACCCGAGAACCTTCACCTGATCTCTTCGAAGGCCCGCCCCGTCGGCGCAATCCGATCGTTCGCGTTGCGCTCATCGTGCTTGGCACCGTATTGGTGATCGCAGGTGTTGCACTCGGCCCCGTGCCGGTTGTGCCCGGCTTTCCACTCGTCATCGCAGGTGTACTGCTGCTTGCGGCGTCGAGTGGCGTCGCCCGTCGCGGCATCAATCGCGCGGAACGCTGGCTCCCCGAACGTACGCGTCGACTGGTTCGAAAGGCACTTCACCGGGAGGCGAAGGAAAGCGCGTCAGCAGATCCATGCTTGAATCCACATCCGGACTCGAACGACGCCGCACGCACAAACACCCTCGTCCATCCACCGAAGGAAGAGGAACGGTAGAGTCTCGCCCATGTCGGATGCGTCACCCGCCGAGCCCACGCCAGAGACCGACCCTGCGCTCGGTGCCGATCAACTGCATCCCGCCGATCGCGCGTTTCTCGCGCAGAAGTTCGCGGGTGGACCGCTCATTTTCGGGCTGATTTCGATCGCGTCGAGCGTCATCATCCTCGGCATGATTCCCGGTGCGCTTGGATTGCGCGCAGGTATCGACCTCTGGCAGCGAGGTGTTCGACGCGGCATGGTGATCGCGGGTGTCGTTCTGAGTTTCGTCGGCGTTGCCGCGAGCATCCTTTGTGCGCTGCTCTGGGGCTCGATCCTTGCGGGCGTCCTTCTCGGTCGCGATGCGATGCGCGAAACCGAGCGATGGCGCGGTGAAGTCGTTGAGCCATTCTCGCTGACCGCCATCGAGTCGATCAGCGGCGACACGTTTTCGCTCGAGATCCCGCCGAAAGACGAGCGTGTCGAGCGCGTGGTCCTCCTCCTCGCGGGCGTTGGCGAAACGCCCTCGGCGGAAGCGATTTCGACTGCGGTGCGCGTGGCGGAGCGTCACCCGCAGTGCCGTTTACTCGTTGTCACACCGCTCTCTGCGCGCGACGACGGCAAGGCCTTCGCGACGATTGCAAGCGCATCGACCGCCGTCGCCGTCGTCGGAAGCGACGCGATGCTTCCCGCGCCGATGAATTCGGTCTCTGCGTTCCCAACGATGGTCTTCATCGATCGTGCGGGTCGCATCGAATTCGCGCTTGTCGGCTCGCGCCGCGAAGAAGAACTCGACCGACTTTTCTCGGGCGAAGCTGCGCGCGCTGCTGCAGAACGCGAACGCGCACTGCAGGAGGCCGCGCCGCGTTCAACCAACAACGAAGCGTCGTCTCATCAATCGACTTCCAACCAAGCGACTTCCAACCCACCCGCGTCTGAACGCGAGTAACGCATGGCACGCGCTCCTCGACTTCCTCGCGCTGGAATTCCCCGCATCGCGGCGCATCACGCGGGTCCAATTGTTGGACTCGATGTCGAAACGGCGGCGCCAACGCACGGCGCGATTTGTGCACTCGGCGTGGCACTCGTCCTTCGCGGTGAAGTCATCCGCGAACGACACTGGTATCTCAACCCACAGGTGCG
>JAIXVI010000283.1 GCA_027483065.1 Planctomycetaceae bacterium | reverse complement strand
TCACGCCAAAGCGAGCAAGTTGCGAAGCAGGTTGCGAGCGCTCAAAGTCGTCGCGGTCGCTGCTGCGGCGGCTCCCTTTGGTGGGAT
This sequence comes from Planctomycetaceae bacterium, assembly GCA_027483065.1. Taxonomy (GTDB): domain Bacteria; phylum Planctomycetota; class Phycisphaerae; order Phycisphaerales; family SM1A02; genus QWPT01. Next base: position 30,707 of record JAIXVI010000283.1, on the reverse strand, counting down.
TCACGCCAAAGCGAGCGAAAGCGGGCACGCGTTGTTCTTGCGGTCGCTGCTGCGGCAGCTCCCTTTGACGCGGATCACACCAAAGCGAGCGAAAGCGGGCACCTGAGGCTACGCGCCATCCCCACCAAAGCGAGCAAGTTGCGAAGCAGGTTGCGAGCGCTCAAAACTGCGCTCAAACACGTTCGATCGTGACCGTCAAACGAAGCGACGTGAGTTGCTCCGCGACGAGTTCAGCGTGTTCGCGGTGCGTTGCCAACACCAGCGAAAGGCCCTTCTTGTGCGCTTCCATCGTGCAGCGCGTCGCAGCCGGCACGCTCAAGCGCGCAAATCGGCAGAGCGACTCCACGACAAAACCCATCTCATTCACTTCGTCATTGTGAAGAAGCACGTTCCACGGAGGAAGCGTCTCCGTCGGCTTCAGTGGCGAGGGAGTCGGGCGCGTGGGAACAGGAGTGCTCGCTTGGCTCATCGTTTCTAGCTCAACCTGCAGGGCACCATCCGATGCGAGCTCGACGAAGAACTCGTAGGGCGGAGTATAAGCACAGAGGCGGAACGATTCACTTTCTACGGCAAAAGTTCCGTAAAACTGCGAGCTTCACTGCTTACGCCAGTCGACGACCAACTTCCCGAACTGCTCGCCAGCCTCGAGCCGCGCAAATGCGGACGTACCCGCGGAAGGCGCAAACACCTCGTCGACGATCGGACGGATCGCACCGCTCCGGAACAGCGCGACAACTTCGCGAAACTCGCGCATATCGCCCATCGTCGAGCCCACAAGCCGAAGTTGATTCCAGAAAATCCGCGTCAAATCGGTCGTCGCATCCGGGCCGGTCGTCGCACCGCACGTCGCAAAAGTCCCGGCGCGCGCGAGGCTCTTGATGCAAGAGGCGTGCACAGCTTTGCCGACGCTGTCGACGCAAAGATCAACGCCGCGCCGCCCGGTGATTTGCCGCACTTCCTTCGACCAATCCTGACCGCTATCGAGCACGGTGTGCGTCGCGCCAAGTGCTTTCGCACGTTCGAGTTTCCACGCATGGCGGCTCGTCACGATCGTTTCGCAGCCGAAGTGGCGCGCGATTGCAAGCGAGGCGAGTGCCACTCCCCCGCCGATGCCCGTGATGAGGACGAGCATTCCCGAGCGAAGTCCGGCTTGCGTCACCATCATGCGCCACGCCGTGAGGTGCGTCAGGCCAAACGCCGCGGCGTGCACTGGGTCGGCATCGCCGATCTCGAGCAGGTTGTCGATTGGCGCAACAAATCGCTCCGCGAGGCATCCGGGGCCGTGTTCGCCGATCATGAAAATGTCGGCGGCGGCGGGTCGCAAACCCGGGCGAAGCGGATCGGGCTTGGGAACCGCAGCATTCAGCAGCACACGTTTTCCAACCCAGGCCGGATCAACGCCCACACCCACCGACTCGATCGTGCCCGCGCCATCCGAGCCGGAAATCGCGGGGTAGCGGATGTCGATACCCGGAAGACCGCGCCCCACCCAAAGGTCGAGGTGGTTGAGCGCTGCGGCCTCGGTCTTGACGACGACCTGGCCCGGCCCTGCTGTTGGGTCGGCAAAATCGTGCACGAGTTCGACGTTGGGGAGGACCGGGGAACCTTGCTTCTGAATGACAAGCGCGCGCATGGCGGCGAGTGTACGGAATCGCAGCGAAGAGAGGGCCCGTCCGTATCATGCGCCCCCATGACGGACTTCGCCCACATCTGCCGTTCCTCATTCACTTCGTCGCTCTTCGTTCTTTGTGCGGCCTTTGCCCTCGGCCTCGGTTCGCACGCCAGTGCGCAGGTGCGCGTGCCGTCGATGACGCCGTCTGGTCAAGCGCCGCGCGTGCCGCAGCAAGCGACACCAAACGTTCCAAAAGTACCGTCGGCGACACCTGCGAATTCGCCGACCGGGCAGAACGCTGCAGGACCGGTCGCGCGACCGGGACCAATCATCGCCGACCCTCAAACGGCGGATTTCGGCGTCATCGAACCAGGCGCAACGGTTTCCACCACGATCAAGATTATGAATCCTCTCGATCGGCCCATCACGATCCGAGCTGCGAAACCAAGCTGCACCTGCACGACCGTGGATATGACCGGGAAAGTGATCCCCGCGGGCGGTTTCCTTGAGATGCCGATGTCGATGAAGACCGGCAATTCGACAGGCAAGCGCATGGCGAAGGTCAACATGGTTTTCGATGGGCTCGATCAGATGCTGTCGGTCGACATCGTGGCTGAGACGGCGTACATGGTGCGGGCCAATCCCGCCTTCATCGACGCGCTTGCTCCGGAACGTATGAAGGGGTTCTTTGAGCTGATCGCGCGGGATGATCAGCCGTTTACCGTGCTCACGATCGACGGAAAGCCCGCAACAGGCCCCGACGGGAACCCGATGAAGCCTGCGGCGCGCCAAGTCGTTTCGTACGACTTCACCAACCTCGGCACCAAGCCCGTGCCGCCCTACCTCATCGTCGAAACCGATCACCCGAAGGCACCGCTGCTCGACCTCCGCGTCCGCCACGAAACAACGCGCATTACGCCGGGACTTCCGTTTGCAGAGTTCCGCGAAAACGTCGGGGTACTCAAGCCGCAGGGTTCCGTCGAGTTTGAAGTTCATCTCAAAGCGAAGACGCCCAACCCGATTACCTCCGTCGACAGCACGGATCCGGCGTTCCGCGTGGAGCTCCTCGGGCAAACAACCGACGGCGAGGGCATGATGATTCGGCTTCGTTTCACGGATGTTTCGCTGCCCAAGGGCATGTTCCTGCGCCCCTGCCGCTTCCAAACTGCTGGGAAGAGCGCAGACCTTCTGCTTTACGGCTCCATGCACTGATCGGCACCGCGCGAGAGCCGCTTCCGCGACGAGCGACATCCTCGGCGAGGATTATTTTGCAAACGCAACTCGCGCTTCTGGCGGAGGTTGCATGACAATCTCGCGCGCGGCGAATCCGGACATAGGCGACTGCGAAAGCAGCGAGCCATGATTCAAACCGCCGCCTCCGACGTCATTCGCATCCGGAAGTACCCGAATCGGCGCCTTTACGACACAAGTCGTTCGACGCACCTCACGCACGACGAGGTCCTCGCCATCATCCGGCGTGGAAACCGCGTTCAAATCTCGGATAGCCGCTCTGAAGCGGATATCACGAACGAGGTGTTGCTGCAGATTCTCGTCGCACGCGATCCGGCGCTTGTCTCGGCGCTGCCGACGAGCAGCTTGCTCGCGATCGCCCGCTCGACGCCTGAAACTGTTGGCGCGGCACACGGCGCTTTCGCCCCGCTGACCGACGCTCTGCGCGTGCATGCCACGCCAGCGGCGTCCAACTCGACGGCAAGCGCGTCGTCGGGCTCAAGCGTTACCACACCGACGGCATCCCCGGCTTTGGCGCGCGCGCGCTGATCGCGGCGTGCGGTCGGAGTGTTGCGGCGGATCCGATCCCTCATCTCCACACTCGATTCGACGCTCTTTGCGGGCCTTCGCGAAGAGCGTTGAACATTTTTGACGCGCATCGTTCGTAGACTGCGCCGATGCACGCGGACACAAGCTCATTCGCTCGCTCGCACTCACGTACCCTCGGAGTCGCAGTGCTCGTCGCGGCGTGTTTCTCAACATGCCTCGCAACAAGTGCCCACGGTCAAGACGCAGCGTCGGCAACGTCACCGAAGCAGGACGCAGGCAACGCACAGTCGCAACAGCTCGATCCGCGCATCGATGCGTCGCGCATGACGACGTTGCCCGCACCGCAGATCGACGCGGAAGGCGGTGCTGTTCGTGCCGGCGCGCCACAACCTGTGTTGCGTATCGCGCGCGACGCGCAAGAGGCCGGAGTCGATGAAGCGACCTACGCCAAAGCGCGACAAGCGATTGCCGCTGGACTTGCCGTGCTTGCTCGTTCGCAGACGTCGCGCGGAACATGGTTTGAACAAGAGGAAGTCACGCCAACCGACATGGAGCCGCGCAAACGTGCATCAAGCATCGCCGTCACTGCGATGGCGTTGAAGGCGTTCGCGCAGGCCGAAGGCGTTGGTGATGTCGAAGCACAAAAGCGCGCACGCGCGTCGATCGACCGCGCGCTCATCGATCCGAAGATTCTTACGCTCGTTGCCGAAGGCGGCATCGGCAACTACGTCATGAGTGCCGTCGCGAGTGGACTGGCCGCGGTTGGCGACGCTGATGCGCAAGCGGGCGCCATGCGCGCGATTGCGTGGTTGCGCGAAGCGCAGTGGGACGAATCAGAGGGTGTCGCGAACACCGCCGATTGGTATGGCGGCGCTGGCTACGGCAACGGCAAGCGACCTGATCTCTCGAACACACAGATGATGCTCGACGCGATGCACGATGCGGGCGTGTCTGCCGATGACCCCGCGTTTGCACGCGCGCGTGCCTTCCTCGAGCGCGCCCAAAATCGAAAGGCGACAAATCCCGCCGCGTGGGCGCAAGCAGGTTCAGGCGACGGAGGATTCGTCTATTCCGGCGCAAATGGCGGCGAGAGTTTCGCGTCGGATGCCGCTGGCGAAGGCCGCTACGGCGAGAAACTCGCGGTGAAGAGTCTGCGCAGTTACGGCTCGATGACGTACGCCGGATTCAAGAGTCTGCTCTACGCGGGACTGTCGAAGGATGATCCGCGCGTGAAGGACGCGCTCGGTTGGATCTCGCTCCACTTCACCTTCGACGAGAATCCAGGCCTTGGCCAGCAGGGTTACTACTACTACCTGCACGCGATGGCGCGGGCGTTGCACGCGTCGCAGGAAAACACGCTTCGTGATGCCGCTGGGAAAGATCGCGCATGGCGCGCGGAACTCATCAATGCGCTTGTGGCGCGACAGCGCGGTGACGGCTCATGGAAAAACGATGTCGAGCGTTGGGAAGAAGCGAAAGAGCCTCTCGCGACGATCTACGCCGTGCTTGCGCTCGAAGAGGCGCTGAAGCCCAAAACACCGAAGCCCAATGCTTGAGTTTAAGACGCAGCGGCCGACGTGGATGGATTGACGATCGCGTCGGCAGTGCTCGTCGCGGGTGAAGCGACCAACCGAAGGCTCCATGCCGCGAGCATCGAGGCTGACGCGAGCAGCAGCGCGCCGAGCGCTTGATGCGCCGATGTTGTCGCAACTTCGTAGCCCGGAATACGCGCGTCGGTTCGGATGAGAACCACGACCAACGCCGCGATTCCAAGCGCAAACTGCAGGCCGACGCCGTGCACGAGTGCCTTTCCGAAGAAACGGATCGGGCGAATCTCGCGCGCGCGACTCGTTGCGTGTGCACCGGTGACGACCGCAAGAATGAGCACCACAAATGCACCGAAGATGTGGCCCCAAATCGGCCACGCGGGATGCACTGCTGGGTTGCCGTCGGCGGGCGGAATCTGGAGATGACGGTAGCTCGCGCCCAAGAAGAGTTGCACCAACATCGCGGCAACGAGCACGACGGGCAGCGCGCGAAGTCGCGCAGCATCACGCAGCGCGGAGTGCGCGCGACCTTCATTCCACGTGCGGCTCGTAACGCATGCAATCACACATGCGGTCGCGAAGACGATCTGACCGAACATGCCGTGCACAATCGCGAGAAGCGTGCTCGGGGAAAGCTCGGCACCGCTCACCGCACTTGTGAGCGTTCCTGTGACGCGCAAACCACCAAAAAGACCTTGCACGCACACCATCGCGAGGAACAGCACGGAGAGCACGCGCGGCAGCGTTGCACGACGTTCGTCGCGGAAAACCACGTTGACAAGCACCAATGCCGTCACACCGACGAGCATGCCAAAGAGGCGATGCGCGTGCTCGTAGTAAATGCCGCCCTTCATTTCGCTGATTGGGTAGAGCAGCATGTTGTGACCGAATGAATTCGGCCAATCAGGAACCGCAAGCCCGCTCTCAAGGCCCGTCACCAGGCCGCCCGTCACGAGCAAGATGAAGACGGTCACAGCCGCAACGCGCGCGAAGAGGCTTGCGGGGGTTGGGAGTTCGATCGGCTTCGCTCGACGCGCGAGGAAGCCGCCGAAGGCCGCAAGTGCCGCGCTCGCGATGAAGAGACCACCGACATAGGCGAGCGGCACCCACGATGCCCCGCCTTGTTCATCACGCAAGAACGCGCCGATGACGAGAAGGTTCGCAAGCGCGCTGACGAGGCCGGTCTTCACGGGCGAAGCGCCGGCACGCTGCGCGATCGCGCCAAAGACAACAGGCACTGCAAGCGTGAGTACGAAGAGCGCTTCACCAATCCAGAGGCCCGGTGCCATCATCGAGACGTAACCGATGCCCCACATCGCAGCGGTTGTGGCGAAGCCAAGCGCCAAATGCACGGGCCGCACGAGGTAGGCCGCGAGGTACGCCACGATCGAGAGCACAAAGAACACCGCGAGCAGAATGCCTAACGGCGTCGGCTCGACGACGGCACTCGATGCGTCGGTGGTGGTTGCACCGACTTGTGCGACAGCGTTGCCCGCAAGCAGTACTTGCGTGGGTGCTTTCAGAAGTGCAGGCGAAATCGCATTCGAAAGCATCGGAAAGAGAACAAGCGGGGGCGACATGGGTGGCTATGGTAGGATTCTTACCCCCTGCCGATGAGTTCGGATTCCGCTGAAATCTCCGCGCGTACTGCGCATGCGAATCATCGCGCCGATGGCGTCGAGGATGGCGGTCGATCGACTGAGGCACGCGCCAGTGCGGCGCACGTTTCTGCCGCGCAGCAAGGCGCCGACAAAGTTCCAGACGCGGGCATTGCAAACGCATCGGACGGAGCGGACGTTCGCGCGGCTCCAACGCCACGCGCGCGTGGCACGCTCGGCATCTGGGCAGAGCTCACCAAAGTGCGCTTGAACGCGCTTGTGCTCGTGACGACGGCAGTCGGCTACGCACTTGCAGAGGTCGGGCCCATTGATTGGGCTCGCCTTGCGTGGACCTGTGCGGGCACCGCACTCGCTGCCGCAAGCGCGTCACTCTTCAACCAACTCTTTGAGCGTCGTCGCGATGCGCTCATGTTGCGAACGCGCGGACGCCCGCTTCCCGCAGCGCAGATTGGCCCTGCAACCGTCTTCACCGCTGGCATGCTTACGGGCTACGCGGGCGCGACGCTCCTTGCATTGACGGTCGGCTTCCTTCCTGCAGGGCTCGCTGCGCTCAACATCGTGCTTTACGCGCTTCTCTACACGCCGCTCAAGCCGCGCACGACCTTCAACACGTTGATCGGTGCGGTGTGTGGCGCGATTCCGCCGGTGATTGGTTGGACCGCGGCAACCGGACGCCTCGAGCCGGGCGCGTGGCTTCTCGGCGGCTTGCTCTTCGTGTGGCAAATCCCGCACTTCCTCGCATTGGCATGGCTCTACCGCGAGGACTACGCGCGCGGCGGTCACGCGATGCTGCCTGTGCGTGACGAAGGCGGCGAAATCACGGCGCAAGTGGTGCTTTTGACAACGTTGCCGCTTGTTCCACTCGGAGTGAGCGCGACGCTCATTGGGCTTGCGGGCATTTGGAGCGCAGCGATCACGTTCATCGCCGGGCTCCTGTTCTCTTGGCTCGCGTTTCAGTTCTATCGACAGCGCGACAACCCGAGCGCGCGCCGCGTCTTCCTTGCGAGCATCACGTATCTCCCACTCGTTTTGGCCGCGATGACGCTGGATCGTGGCCCCGCTTCGATCGATGCATTGATGCGCGGACGCAGCGACCTCGCCGTGGAAGACTTGCGTGCGTTGCGCGCGGGCGAAGAGAACCCCTACGCTCAACCGCGTGAAAGCGCTGCTCAAGATGCGAGCAAGACTGGGAGCGAGACTGGGAGCAAGAGCGACGGCAACCCCGCCGCCACGCGCGAATCTGCAGGACTCGAAGGAAGCGCACGATGAGTCAACAGAGCAATCAGAGCAGTACGAGCAATCAGGGCGATCAGGGCGACACGCAGCCTGATCGGCCGACCAACGCGGCTGTGAGTTCACCGGGCGCTGTTTCGCAGGGTTCACCCACGCTGACCTTCAAGGGCGGCGGCTGGGTGATTCTCTTGTCGGTTGTGCTCGTTCTCCTCGTGATGGGTTGGAGTTTGCTCGGTCCGATGCTTGGTCGGCGACCGATCGGTGACGGCTACTCACTCGAGAGTTACGGCTACGACCTCACGACTCTCGCGATCGACCGTAACGAACTCGTCGGCTCGGGCTTTCCACGCGGCTTCCTCCCTTCGCGCGACGATCCGAAGCACCTCGCAGGCCGCGAGATGGCGATCTTCAACGAGCAGAACCGACCGAAGTACGTCGTGACCAGCGACCGCGTGATTGGCGCCGTCATCAACGGCCAGCCACACGCGTGGCCGCTCTCGATGCTCAACGCGCACGAAATCGTGAATGACACCGTCGGCGGCATCCCCGTCGCCGCGACCTACTCGCCGCTCTGCGACACCGCGATTGTGTTCGACCGCCGTATTGGCGACCGCGCGATGAAGTTTGAGGTCAGCGGGCTTCTCTCGGACTCCAACCTTGTCTTTTACGACAAGTCGGAAGAGGGCAGCTCTGAACAGACCGCAACCACCGACGAACGCCGTCCAAGTCTCTTTCTGCAACTCGCGCGAAAGCCCGTGGCTGGGCCCCTTGCGAAGGGTGCAACCATCGAGATGTTCCCTGATGTCTGCATCACGACGTGGGCGGACTGGCTCAAGACGCATCCGGATACGACCGTTGCCGAGCGCGATCCGCAGACGATCCGCCGTATGAAGGAGATCTCATACGCGCGCTACTTCCTGACGCCGCAGTATGAGTCGCCCGTTTCGCCGCTCCCAGACGCGGCGGAACTCGCCGCGCGCGGTTTGCGTGAAAAGAGCCCCGTGGTCGCCATCGATCTTGGTGGCAAGTGGAACATTCTTGCGATCGAGTCGCTCCTCGATGCGCTCACGCCGAACGCCGACGGCTCGCGCGAAACTCGCCTGACCGTGGACGGCGTCGAACTTGAAGTCTTTATGCCGAAGGGGCCCGCGGTCGCCCGCGTTCGACGCGTCGACGGCAAGCCGTTGGTGACGATCCCCTGCCTTGTCTTCGCAGCGAACGCGATCCTCGGTACCGAAAAGCCGCTCGCGTGGGTTGAGGTGCCGAAGGGCGCCGGTTCCGCGGTGCCGACTGCGTCCGAATAGGCGGCGCAGTGAGACGAGATGCCCTCGGAGACCCGTGCCCTTCATGCGCGGAACCGGGGACAGCCCGATCTCAACCTCTTCTCAATGTGACGGGCGAACAAAGTTTGGAAAAAGAGAAGAAAGGCGTGCCCGACGACGCGTGGTTGTCGCTTGTAGCAGTGGAGAAAGTCCCCTGAGATCGTACCCCCGCAGGGAAATTTGCTTCCGAGCGCACCGTCAGAGAGACATCAGAATCCAAGCTTCGGTGTTCTCACCTTGAGGCGAACCTCTTCCGGGTTCTCCTCAATGGTTCTCCTCAAGGGCTCTCCTCAAGGGTTCTCCTCAAGGGCTCTCCTCAAGGGTTCTCCTCAAGGGCACTCCCCGAAGACACGGAGTGACGGTCAAACGGGCTCGGTCGCGAGTTTCAGGCGTGGGGAACTGAAGGGAATCCGGCTAGATCGGCGCGCACCGCCGCCCCAGGCAACTGGTGGCGGCGGCTGCGTTTTTCGGCCGCATCAAACTCATTCGACTGAAACTCGGTGTCAGCGCGACCCGAGCACCAGCGTCGCGTAGAGGACGACCCAGATGCCATCGAGGAAGTGCCAATACATCGCGCAATAGGTGATGCCGCGATGGTCGTCCGGGCCGTACGCCGCGCGCGACGCGCGCCACGTCGTGATCAGCATCGGCGGGAGGCCACCGAGGACGTGCGCCGCGTGGAGCCCCGTCAGCACGTAGAAGGTCCACGCGTAGAGGTTGTCGCTGATCGCCAAGTTCTGCTCGTAGAGATCGCGCCACGCGACGCCCTGCGCGATGAGAAACGCCAGCGCGAGCGCGAGCGTTGCGACCATCAAACCACCTTGCCGCGGGTCACCCACGCGACCCGCTCGCAGCGCCTTCTGCATCGTCACGCTTGAAACAAGCAGCACGCCTGTACTCACGAGGAGGAGGAGCGGCGGCTTTGGCGCATCGGCCGGGATGAACGCCGCGCCGTTGTCGATGCGCACCACGAGGTATCCAATGATGGTCGAAATGAAGACCACCGCGAGGACCAGCAAGAAAAGCCACATGCCAAAAAGGCCCGCTTCGAAGCGGGCCTTTGGATCCCCAAAGGGAGTATCAGACGGTGTGTCGTGCTGGGCCATGCGGCGGAGTTGCGCTGGCGCACGCCAACGCGATTACTTCGAGGTGATTGGCGCGAACGGCGCGTTTGCGTCGAGGTACTTCTGGACGTTCGGCGCGTTGCCTGGGATCTGCGACTTCATGTACTGCCCAACGTCCATCATGCAGAAGACCATCATCAAGATGACGAAGATCATGGAGCCGACGAGCACCATCAGGTTGAACGGACGGTCCCAGCGAAGGTGCATGAAGAACAACGACACGAGCGTTGCTTTCACCACGGCGATGCCAATCGCGAGGTAGATGTTGGCTTCCCCGAGATCGATGTAGCGGGCTGCGACCGTGATGACGGTCAGCACGAGAAGCGCAAAGCCCGTTGCGAACAGCGTCGAATATGGAACGAGGTGACCAACGAGCGGGTGTGGCTCGCCGTGACCGTGATGGGCTGAAGATTGTGCGCTGGCCATGTTTGTCTCCGATTCGCACGCGCAGCCTGTCGCCAAGCCGAGGCGTACTTCTGAAACGCGCGATCAATCGCGCGGAACTCGGTCAGTGGATGAGATAGAAGAGCGGGAAGAGGAAGATCCACACGAGGTCGACCACGTGCCAGTACAGGCCAACGAGGTCCACAGGGGTGTAGTAGTTGCTTGAGAAGCGCCCACGCAACGCGCCGACGAGCAACCAACCGATGACGCCGATACCAATCACGACGTGGATGCCGTGCAGGCCGGTCATGATGTAGTAGATCGCGAAGAACTGGTGCGTATTCACCGGCATCGCTGGATCGGTCAAGTGCGCGTCGGTCTCAGGATGGATGCCGTGAGAGCCTTCGGCAGCCTTCTCAACCATCGAGACGGTCGACACACCATCGGGGCCAGCCTTCGGAAGCGCGATCGCGCTGCGATCCATCGCGGGAATCACCGCGATCGGCGCAGTTTCCACACCGGCCGAAGGATTCGGCGACGTGATCGCAAGTACTGGATTCTCAACCGGCTTCGGCTCGGTGGTTACGATCGCCTTCTCGGCGTCATCCACGGGCTGATAGAAGTTGATGCCCCACTTGAGGTTCTCGTGGAACTTGTGGGTGTACTCGAAGTACTTAATGACCATGAAGCCGAAGGCGCCCGCGAGGGTGAGCGCGAGGCAGACCACGAGCATCCCCTTCTTGTTCGTCTGCGCGGCGCGTACCGCAAGCGCCATCGTGAGACTCGAGAGAATCAGCACGCAGGTGTTGACGCCACCGAGAATCGTGTCGAGGTAGTTGGCCGAGTACGAGAAGACCTCAGGGTTCTTGAAGCGCAGGATCGTGTACATCACGAAGAGCGCGCCGAAGAAGAGAACTTCCGTCGCGAGGAAGACCCACATGCCGAGCTTGCCCGATTCGAACTGCTGGTTCGGGGTGTCGAAGTGGTGGGCAAGGAACGGGTACTTCGCGTGGTCACCGTGACCATGGTGGTCATCGTGGCCAGCGTGCCCGTGCGAATCAGCGTGTGCGTGCGAAGTTGACACGGTTTAGTGGCCCTTTCCGCTCGAGGCTGCCGCGAGGTGCGCCTCGGTATCGATGACGTAGCCCTGCTGCTTCTCATCCCAGCGCACTGCGCTGAAGTCGTAGCAGTCGCCGACGCGTGGCGTGGTCGCAAAGTTGTCGTGCGGCGGCGGCGAGGTGCACTGCCACTCAAGGCTTGCACCGCCCCATGGATTCGCCGGAGCCTTCTTACCCGCGAAGAGCGAGTGAATGAGGTAGATCGCGGTGATCAAGAAGCCGAGGGCCATGATGTACGAGCCGCCGGTCGAGATGTGGTGATAGATCTGGAATTCCGGCTGATACATGTAGTAGCGGCGCGGCATGCCCTGCGAGCCCAGCATGAACTGGGTGAAGAAGGTCATGTTGAAGCCAACGAAGACGAGCCCGCAAGCGATCTTGCCCCAGAACTCGTTGTACATGACGCCGAACATCTTCGGCCACCAGTGGTGCAGGCCGCCGATCATCGCGATCAGCGCCGAACCCATCATCACGTAGTGGAAGTGCGCGACGACGAAGTACGTGTCGTGCAGGTGGATGTCGGTCGAAAGGACGGCGAGCGGGATACCCGTCAAGCCACCGATCGTGAAGAGGAACATGAACGACAACGCGTAGAGCATCGGCGTGTTGAACGCGATCGAGCCCTTGTAGAGCGTGGCGAGCCAGTTGAAGACCTTGACTGCCGACGGAATGGCGACTGAGAAGGTGATCGCCGAGAAGAGCACGTTCATGAGCGGCGACTGACCGCTGGTGAACATGTGGTGGCCCCACACGAGGAAGCTGAAGATCGCGATCGCGACCGAGCTAAACGCGATGAAGCGGTAGCCGAAGATGTGACGGTGGCTGTGCACCGCGATCAACTCGCTGATGATTCCCATGCCTGGGAGGATCATGATGTAGACCGCTGGGTGCGAGTAGAACCAGAAGAAGTGCTGGAAGAGCACGGGGTCGCCACCCATCGACGGATCGAAGATGCCGATATTGAACGCGCGCTCAATCACGAGCAGCGCCACGGTGATGCCGAGCACTGGCGTCGCGAGAATCTGAATGAGCGCGGTCGCGTACAGCGCCCAAAGGAAGAGCGGCATGCGGAACCACGTCATGCCCGGCGGGCGCAACTTGTGGATCGTCACGATGAAGTTGACACCGGTGAAGATCGACGAGAAGCCGAGAATGAAGACGCCGACGAGCACTGGAATCGTGCCGCCCGCGCCGTATTGAGTCGAATACGGCGTGTAGAACGTCCAACCCGTGTCGAAGCCACCCGCCATCAAGGAGTAGACCGCGCAGGCTGCGCCGACCACCCAGAGGTAAAAGCTGAAGAGGTTCATGCGTGGGAAGGCAACGTCCTTCGCTCCGAGCATGATCGGCAGGACGAAGTTTCCGAGTGCCGCTGGAATCGATGGAATGATCACCAAGAACACCATGATCGCGCCGTGCAGCGTGAACGCCTTGTTGTATTCGTCGGCAGTCATCCACTCGACTTTGCCCGGGAAGAGCAGCTTCGTTCGCACGAGCAGCGCCATCACGCCGCCGACAAAGAAGCTGCCGAGCACGGCGAAGAGATACATCACGCCGATTCGCTTATGGTCGAGCGTGAAGATCCAAGAAAGGAGACCGCGGGTGAAGGTGAGGTAGTTGTCCTTCACTTCGGTAACGACTGGTCTTGAGTCGAGGGTGGTCATGGCTTCCGTTCCTGTCGTGTTGCCAGTTGGGGTCGGTGAGTGGTTTGAAACTCTGCGGTACTACTTCGCTGCGCCGGCGGCCCCGCCAGCATTCGGAATGGCGTCGGGCTTGACCGTGCCATCCTTGTTGAACTTGTCGAGGTTCTTCATCATGTCGATCAAGGCTTGAATGCCGCGATCGCTGAGTTGTCCCTTGAAGGTGGGCATCACGTTGCCATAGGGGTCAACGAGGTGCTTGCCGGGGTTGAGAATCGACTCGCGGAGGTAACCCTCAGGCGTCTCGTATTCCTTGCCTGGTCCGATGATGTCGCCGAGGTTCTTGCCGCCGTCGATCTTGTGGGTTGAACCAGCCTTGGTGCGCTCCCAGACATTTCCGTTGCCGTCGTAGTTGCCCCACGATGGACCGGTACCGACCGAGCCATCGAGCGTGTGGCAGCTCGCACATGCGCGATAGAGTTGGGGGCCGGCCTTCCACCAGAGGTCTTCGTCGGACACCTTGTCGAGCCAGCGACCTTGTTCCACAACCCAGTTGTCGAACTCGGTCTCGGGCAACACGAACACCTTGCGGTTCATGTCGGAGTGGCCCGTGCCGCAGAACTCCGTGCAGAAGATGTGGTGGAAATCCTCACCTTCGGTCGGGTTGTCCGCTTGGAACCAAAGGCTGGTGTAGCGGCCCGGCACAACGTCTTGCTTGACACGGAAATCGCGGATGTAGAAAGAGTGCAGGACGTCTTCGCTGCGCATGACGAGCTTCACGGGGCGGCCGGCCGGAACGTAGAGGTCGTCGCTGGTCGCGCCGTTCGGGTACTTGAACTTCCAGTACCACTTCGCCGCGGTCACATCGATCTGATAGGCGTTGTCGGGCACCGTCTTCGCGACGATGAATCCCTTGAAGCCGATGAAGAAGATGAACACGACGATGATCGTCGGGATGATCGTCCAACCGAGTTCGAGCATCGTGTGGTGATTCGGACCACGCGCGTAGACCTCACGGCCGCGCTGGCGGTACTTCCACATGAAGACAAACATGATGCCGACGACCAAGACGAAGAAGAAGTAATTGATGTAGTTGATGAAGTTGAAGATCCAGTCGATCTCCGGCGCGATCGTGGACGCACCTTCCGGGAGCCAGAACGTCTTGGGCGTGACCGGCAGACCAGCGCCGAGCGCCGGATCGTTGGTGGCCTGAGAGAGGAGGGTTGGGATCATGTTCAACACTTTCGTTCGCCTTCGTCTTGTTTTCCGCGTTCGGTGAACGCGGGTCAAACTCGCTCAAATTGCAACCACACGGATTACACCCACACGAACTACACGACTTACACGGCTGAGGAGTTGGTCAACTCGCCCTTGTTCGCCGCTTGTGCGGTCTCTTGCTTCTGTATCTCGCGCTTCTTGCGGAGTTCGGTGCGCCAGAACGCGCCGAGCCCGAGCCCAAGCGCAACCAGCGTGACCGCCCCACCGATCGTCATAACTTTGCGCGCCTGCAGCACGTAGCCGCGCGCATCGGGGTCGTAAATGTGGCACCACAGAATGAAGCGGTCGAGCGTTGTTCCGATGCGACCTTGCGAAGCCTCGAGGAGGCCCATGCGCAGATCCTTCGGTTCAAACTTCGCGCCGTACATGTAGCGACTGATCTTTCCATCAGGCTTGATGAGGAAGATCGCCGCTGCGTGCGCGTATTCGCCGTCGGGCTGTCGCTTGTATTGGAAGCCAACCGCGTCAGCGACCGCCTTCGACATGACTTCAGTGCCCGTGAGGAAGTGCACGCCAGGCGCCGCGCCCGCACGATCGAAGTCGGCGAGGTACGACTCCTTCTTCGCCTTGGCGAGCATGGCCGTCTCGGTCGGATCGATCGAAACCGAGACGAGTTCAAACTCGTTGCCGGGCGTCCAATCGACGCCCTTGAGGCCGTCGAAGGTGCCGTTCAACACCAACGAGCAAAGCATCGGGCAGCGGTTGTATCCGAGCTGCAAGAGCACCGGTCGCTTGCCATCGAAGTAATCACGCAGCGAAACCTGACGACCCGTGTCGTCGACAAATCGCGCATCGAGCGGCAACTGGGCATCGAGGTTCTCGATGATGTCGACGCCCTTCAATTCCTCCGGGACGCCGAGATTGAGTTGCGCGTGCGCGGTCGACGTCATGCAAACCAACGCCATCGAAGCGACAAACGCAGCGGCGAGTGCCGCGCGAGTCTGTCGGATGATGTTGGCTGCGTTCGTCATGGTGTGATTGTGTTCAGTCGGCGCGCGCTCATCGGGCTGCCGGGTTTGTTTGTTACTTGCCCTGCTTCGCCATCAATTCCATCGCACGCTCGATTGGGATGCGCACGCGTTCGACTTTCTTCTCGTCGACTTCTTCGACGTAGGTGCCGTACTGACCGAGCAGCCCCTGCTGCTCTTGACGAAGATCGGTCGAGAGCGCTGGCGGCACATCAAGCACGGTCTCGTCGGAGAAGTTGCGCTCAACACCGAAGAAGAGCACGCTCACCGCGAGGCAGAACACAACGAAGAAGATGATGCCGACGAAGGAGTAGAACCACGTCGAGCCCATTTCTGGATCGTCGATCTGCGTGGTCGCTTCGTTCGTGGTGGTTGCGTTGGCCAAGGTCGTTTCCTGACTGCGGCACTTGCCGCGAATTCACTTCTTCGTGGGCTCTTTCGAGCACTGCATCAATCGCGATTACTGATTCTCGAACCGGATGCTCTCCGCGAGACGCGGGTCTTGCTTCGGAACAAGCGACACACGCGAGAGCGTGCCGAGCGTTCCAGCAGCAACCGCCGCAAGCGCGCCGATCGCGAGGAGGAAATTCACAGGATTGCCGAAGTGGGACGGGGTATCGGCGTACTTCGCTGAGATCTCACCATAGGTCTTAAACGTACCGATGTCATGCGGAATTTCCGGCATGATCAACCAGTAAAGATCGACGTAGTGGAAGCAGAGCATCCACACCGCAGCTGCAGCAAGAACGAGCGTGCGACGCTTCTGCCACTTGCTCATCACCGCAACGAACGGGATCACAAAGTGGCCGAAGAGAAGCGCCCACGAAACAGGCGCCCAACCGCCAAGTTGACGCGCGAGGAACCAACCCGTTTCTTCTGGGATGTTCGCGTACCAAATCAGCATGTACTGGCTGAAGCCGATGTAGGCCCAGAACACCATGCCGAACGCGAAGAGCAACTTGCCCATGTCTTGGAAGTGCTCTGCGGTGACGATGCCCTTCAAGAGGCCTAGGCTTCGCAAACGCACCGTGATGAGAATCATGGCCGAGAAGCCTGCGGTTGCGCAGCCGCAGAAGAAGTAGACGCCGAACATCGTCGAGAACCACGCTGGCGAAATCGACATGATCCAGTCGAACGCAGCGAAGGTCGTTGTGAGGCCGAAGAGGATCGCGGCTGGGCCCGACCACTTCTGCATGCGCTCACTGATCGAGATGTCGCCCGACGCATCTTGGCGAACGCTGCCGCCAAAGTAGAAGCTTGCGAGCATCGCCCAGACCGCGAAGTAGACCGCGGCGCGAATCCAGAAGAACGTCGGATTCAGGAACGCTTCCTTCGCGTGCACGATGTGGTACTCGGCTTCGTTGTTGGCCTTGAGCGATTCCATGTCCGCCCAAACCCACAAGAGATTCGCCTTGCCCATGAACCAGAGCACGGCGAATGGCAGAAAGAGAATCCACACCCAGCGAAGATTCGCCGCGAGTGCTTCCGCCGGTCGGCGCACTGCAACCGACCAACCTGCACGCGTCAGGTGTTGCACGAAGACGAAGAAGAGACCACCAAGGCATGGCGTGAGCGCGAAGAGGAACGCGATCATGTACGCGCGCCAGAAGTGATGGCCATCGGTACCGAACATGCCGGTGTAACCGATCGCCGCGCCGCCGCCGAGGCCGATCACCGCGAGCGCGATGGCGACGTTGCGGAAGCCGAGCGCAAACGCAGGGAGTTGAATGTTGGAAGTGCCGAGATCGGCATGCGTCGTAGCGTGACCCATCACTTCACCTCACCCTGCGTCGAATTGGTCTGGAGATTGGCGCGGAGTTCCGGCGGAACGTCTTGAAGCGACGCATCCTGCGAGAGTTGCAGCGCCTGCACGTACGCGGCGATCGCCCAGCGATCTTCGAGATCGATCTGTGCGCCATAGCCCGCCATGTTGCGGATGCCGTTGGTCGCGATGTTGTAAAGCATGCCCAGTTGGTGTTCACGCACCAGCGGGTCGTGCAAGCTCTTCGCCTGCACCCAACTCGTGCCCTGTACCGGGCCTTCGCTGTTCGACATCAATTCCATCGCACGCTTGTTGACCGTGCCATCACCCCAACCCGCGTAGCCGTGGCAAACCGAGCAGTAGATGTTGTAGCGCTGCTGACCACGCGCGAGGAACTCAGGCGTCATCGACATGCCTTCAGGCAGCGTCTCGGCCCACTTTCCATTCACAGCGCCCTCGTAGAGGTGCGAGTCGAGCATGGTCTCGCCTTGCGCAACCGTGCCTGCGACGGCGTAGCGCTGCGCGCGACCGTCGGCGAAGAGCGGGTTCTCTGCCTGCGACTTGAACTTCGGTTGGAAGTCCATGTCGAAGAAGATGTGCACCGCGCGATTCTCATCCGGCGTCGCGCGAACACGCGCAATCACAACGGGCGGGATCGCAAGCGCGCACGCTGCGAGAATTCCGGTGAAGATCATCCAACGTGGAGGAAGCGGAATCATGCGTTAGTCCTGCACCGTTTCGATAGAGACAGGCGAGAGCGTCTTGAGGAATTCCTCAGTGCGCTTCGGGAGGAACTTCGGGTCACGTGCTTCGATCACGATGAAGAAGCGGTCGTTCGACGCGCGACGGAAACGATTCGACGTGAAGAGTGGGTGATAGAGGAGCGGCAGGCCGTTGAAGAGGAACATCAACTTCACGGTCGCAAGCGCCGAGAAGAGGATGGTCAACTCGAACATGACGGGGATGAACGCCGGAAGGCTCATCGCGGGCTTACCCGAGATGAGGAACGGGTAGCCGTGCACCCACACTCCGGCCCACATCGGGAAGTTCCACGAGTTGGTGTACGCCTGGAGGAGGAACGCGACGAGCGTGCCTGTCGCGCCTGCGCCGAAGACAAGCCATGGCAAGATCGTGCGCTTGATACCCATCGCGCCGTCGAGGCCGTGCACTGGGAACGGCGTGTGGCAATCCCACCAGCGGTAGCCAGCATCGCGGCACTTCTCAGCGGCGGCCATGAGGTCGCCGGGCGTCTCGAACTCCGCGAGCAAGCCGTAGATCCGCGTCGGCTTCGCCGCGGGCTGGCCTGCGCCGGTTTCAGTTGGTGTTGTGACGATCGTCGCCATGATTCAACCTTCAGGATGACTTTGAGAGTCCCAAGTCGCTTCGCACTTAGGTCGCTGCGCACGTAGGTCGTTGCGCACCGAAGTTGTCGTACACCTGTACTCACACCGAGGACCGCATCGCGGCTCGGTGATGGTTTCTCGTTCAGTGTCCGTGTCCGTCGTGAGCGTGAGCGTGGCCGTGTCCGTGATGGCCCTGCTTGCCCGCGCCCGCGCCGTGCGGATCCGCTTGTGGCATGACTGCCTTCACTTCCGCCATGGCAATCATGGGGAGGTAGCGGCAGAACAAGAGGAAGAGCGTAAAGAAGAGGCCGAACGCGCCGACCATCGTTCCGATGTCGACCCACGTTGGCGTGAACATGTCCCACGAGCTCGGGAGGAAGTCGTTGGCCAAGCTCGTAACGATGATCACGAAGCGCTCGAACCACATGCCGACGTTCACAAAGATCGAGAGCACGAACATGAGCGGGATGCTGGTGCGGATCTTCTTGAACCAGAAGAGCTGCGGCGTGATCACGTTGCAGCTGACCATGATCCAGTACGCCCACCAGTACTGACCGAACGCGCGGTTGATGAACGCGAACTTCTCGTACATCGCGCCCGAGTACCACGCGATGAAGAACTCCATCGAGTACGCATAGCCGACCATGCAACCGGTCACGAGGATGACCTTGTTCATGTTGTCGAGGTGGCGGAGCGTGATGAGGTCCTTGAGACCGAAGAGTTCACGCGCCGGAACCGCGAGCGTGACCACCATCGCGAAGCCGGAGAAGATTGCGCCAGCGACGAAGTACGGCGGGAAGATCGTGGTGTGCCAACCGGGCAACTGCGAGGTCGCGAAGTCGAACGAAACGACCGAGTGCACCGAGAGAACAAGCGGCGTCGAGAGCGCAGCAAGGATGAGATAGGCGCGCTCGTAGCGGTGCCAGTGGCGGTTCGAGCCGCGCCAACCGAGGCTGAAGAGGCCGTAACCGAGTTGCTGGATCTTGCCCTTCGCGCGATCGCGCAGGGTTGCAAGGTCAGGCACCATGCCCGTGTACCAGAAGAGGAGCGACACGGTGAAGTAGGTCGAGACTGCGAACACGTCCCAGAGGAGCGGCGAGCGGAACTGCGGCCACATTTCCATCTGGTTCGGGATCGGGAAGAGCCAATACGCAAACCACACGCGACCAACGTGGATGCCAGGGAACGTACCTGCGCAGATGACTGCGAAGATCGTCATCGCTTCGGCGAAGCGATTGATGCCCGTGCGCCACTTCTGACGGAACAGGAAGAGGATCGCGCTGATGAGCGTGCCTGCGTGACCGATGCCGACCCAGAACACGAAGTTCGTGATGTCGTAGGCCCACATGACGGGGTTGTTGAGACCCCACACGCCAACACCCGTGAGGATGAGGTAGCCGATGCACGCGCCGAGAACGCTCAGGAGTCCGAGCGCGGCAGCGAATGCGACGTACCAAGCAAACGGCGCCTTGTCGGCTTCGTTCACGCGGCAGACCGTCGCGGTGACTTCGCTGAACTTGTCCATGTTGAGGACAAGCGGCGCGCGTTCACCGGGACGGTCGATGGTGTTGTCGGACATGCGTCCGAGAGAATGATCTTGTGAGAGCGTCGACATGGTGAGCAGCTCTTAGTGGGCGTGACCGTGATCGTGGTCGTGGTCGTGGCTGTGATCGTGACCGTGATCGTCGTGTGAGTGATCGACGCCCGGGTTCTTGACGCGCGCGAGGTACTTCACGCGTGGCTTCGTGTTGAGTTCTTCGAGCAGTTCGTAGGAGAGTTGGCTCTTGACCATCTGCGACACGCGCGACTTCGGATCGTTGAGATCACCGAAGACGATCGCCTGCGTTGGGCAAGCCTGCTGGCATGCAGTGATGACCGCGCCATCTTCGACCGACCAAGTCTCGCGACCGCTGTCGACGCCGCCGGCCTTCGCCCACGCGTTCTTCGCGCGGATCTTGGCTTCTTGGATGCGCTGCATGCAGAACGAGCACTTCTCCATCACGCCGCGCGAACGCACGGTGACATCGGGGTTGTGCTGCATGCGCGACCACGCATCGGGCTTCTCGTCGATCGGATAGTCCGAATTCGGAATGTCCTTGTAGTAGTCGAGGCCGACCTTGAGGAAGCCTTCCTCCCGGTCCGGCGTGCGCTTCTGGTAGTCGAAGAAGTTGAAGCGACGAACCTTGTACGGGCAGTTGTTGCTGCAGTAGCGGGTACCGATGCAACGGTTGTAAACCATCACGTTGATGCCCTGCTCGTCGTGCACGGTTGCCGCAACGGGGCAGACTTGTTCGCACGGCGCGTTCTCGCAGTGCATGCACGCGAGCGGTTGCACCGCAAAGCCCGATGGATTGTCGACGCTCTTGCCGCGGAAGTAGCGGTCGATGCGAATCCAGTGCATTTCGCGGCCGCGCGCGACCATCGCCTTGCCGACGATTGGAACGTTGTTTTCCGCTTGGCACGCGACGACGCACGCGCTGCAACCCGTGCAGGTCGAGAGATCGATCGTCATCGCCCAGCGGTACTTCGCGCCGTCGAGATTCGACTCTTCCCAGAGCGAAAGACGGTGCGCGACGTGACCGACGTGACGCGCGAAATCAGGATGCGCCTTGTAGTTCGCGAGGCTCGACTCACGAACAAGGCTCGGAAGACGCGCTTGGATGCCGTCGGTTGGGACGTTTGCAATCAGCGCGTCAGCTGCGCCGTGATCTTGCGTATGAGCGAATGCGTACGTGGCGCCGGTCTTCGAGATCGAAGCCTTCGAACCGCCAAGTGCGGTCGTCGTGCGCAACGGATACGCGTTGAAACCCGCGCCATTTGCGATGCGTCCGCCTGCTTCGCCACGACCGTAACCAAGCGCGATCGTTGCGCAGTTGTCCGCGTGACCAGGCAGCGCCCACACGGCGGCTTCCATCGATGCAGAACCAACCGTCACCTTCGCCATGTCGCCTTGCTTGAAGCCGAGCGAACGAGCAGTTGCAGGCGACATGAGCAGCGCGTTGTCCCACGTGACCTTCGTCGCAACGTCGGGGACCTCTTGCAGCCAGCCGAGGTTTGCGAAGCGACCATCGCCGACCTTCGCATCGAAGGCGAACGCGAGTTCCATCTCGGTGCCCGCGTTGGCGGCCGCGGCGGTGCACATCGCGCCGAGCGCGTTGCCATCGACCTTCGGAGCTGCGGCAGACTTCCACGCGGTCGACTCAACGTAGCCGCGATTGAGATTCTCGCGCCACCACGACTCGAACGCCGCACCCGAAAGGCCGCTGACCTTCATGTGTGCGCGACGCACGATTTCGTAGCTTGAAGTTTCTTCGTCGCCCGTGAGCGCTGCGAGGACTTCGAGCGCGTTGCGTCCGCCCTGCTCGACATCGAGGATCGGGAGAATCAGCGGCTGTTGCACGACGATCGAACCGTCGATCGCGCGACCATCCGACCACGACTCAAGCGAGTGCGCGGCAGGAACGTGCCACGTGCAGGCAGGCGACTTGCTCGTTTCGTTTGCGTAGAACGAGAGGTGGACGACTTCCTTCGCCTTCGACAACTTCGCAGCGAACGCGAGGTCCGCCGGCGCGTCGTAGAGCGGGTTTCCACCGAGGAGGACGAGCGTTTCAATCGCGCCCGACTCAAGGGCGCCTGCGAGTTGCGCGAGTTGCGCGACTTCGCCCGACGCTGGACCGTCGAAGTACGAAACCGTCGTGCCGACTGCGCCGAGCTTCTCGTTGATCGCTGCCGCGAGCGCGATGGTCGCTGGATCCTGCATCGGACCTGCAACGACAACCGCAGCCGAACCCGCAGCCTTCAAGTCGGCGACGAGTTGCGCGAGGATTTCCTTGCCGTGCGCATCAAGCATCGCGCCAGCGCGTGCGTTGGTCGCGAGCGTGTCGACGTTCGAAACACCAAGTTCCTTCGCGATGACCGCGGCGAGCACTGGGATGTCGCTGCGACGAACCGCGAGGCGATCATCCGCGCTCATGCCGGTGACGGTCAGCGACGGCTCGGCGACGTACATACGCGAGAGTTCTTGCTTCGCTGGATCGGCCGCGTTGACGCGACGACCCTTGGCCCACGCCGCCGAGTGCGCGACGCCGGATACCGGGCAGCCGAGGAGATCAGCGTCGAGTGCAACGATGACCTTCGCCTTCTCGAGGTTCGGCATCGCGATCGCGCCGCTCGTGGCCTTTGCAGCAGCGACGACGTTGTCGTTCGCCATCGCGCTCCAGTTGCCCCACCACGCCTTCGGGTAGGCCGCCATGAAGCGCGTCTTCATGTCTTCAAGCGACGGGCTCATCGACGTGTCGACGAGCACCGCGAGACCAGCACCACCGTTCGCCTTGAACTTCGTCGCCGCTTCGCCGCACCACGCGCTGAACGCGGTCCACGTGCTAGCTTGACCAGACTTCGTCAGCGAACGGCTGCGGTCTGGGTCGTAGAGTTCGAGAACTCGCGCTTGGATGATCGAGTTCGAACCCGCGGCGAAGGGAAGCGCAGGATTTCCTTCGAGCTTGATCGGGCGACCATCGAAACTCTTCGCG
This sequence comes from Planctomycetaceae bacterium, assembly GCA_027483065.1. Lineage (GTDB taxonomy): Bacteria > Planctomycetota > Phycisphaerae > Phycisphaerales > SM1A02 > QWPT01. Next base: position 7,446 of record JAIXVI010000283.1, on the reverse strand, counting down.
AGGACAGGCCACGCGATGCCGCCAACTTCAACCGAGGTCGCGTAGTGGATCGGCACACCAGCGGTGCGTCCGCCATTCGCGCCTGTGTCAGCTTGCGAGAAGGCAACGATCTTCGACTCGGGCCAACGGCGGCATGCCGCAAGACCAGCGAGTGCGATGCCAGCGCCCATCAACTTGATGAACGTGCGGCGGTCGTCGCCGGACGCGAGTTCCTGCGCGTTCGGGCCGAACTCGCGCGCCATGACGTCGCGGAATTCCGGCGTTTTCTCGAGGTCTTCGGCGCTGCGCCAATACTCCGCGGGGGCAAACTTCAGCCCTGCATCTTTGCTCGCGGTATCGCAGCCGTGGCGTGATTCGTGCATCGAATTCTCTCTTGGTCGCGGGTGATCTGGCTCGCGCCAGTTCCGGTCTTCGGGCTTACCTTTTGTGTTCGTTTCCGCGCGAAACGCGGCGTGCGATCAGCGGTGGCAGGTCGAGCAATCTTCGCTCGGACTGATGTGGTACTTCTTCTTGAGTGCTTCGCGGTCTTCCGCGGTGAGGTCGGTCGCCGAGTCAAATCCGAGATTGGTGATCTCGCTCGTTGGGCGCAGGTTGATCTCGGGGTTGCGGTGGCACTCAAGGCACCAACCCATCGAGAGCGGCGACTTCTGATAGACGACTTCCATCGTGTCGATGCGGCCGTGGCACGAAACGCAGCCGATGCCGCGATTCACGTGCGCCGAGTGATCGAAGTACGCGAAATCAGGCAGCTTGTGAATGCGCGTCCACTCGACGGGCAAACCAGTCTCGTAGCTCTCACGCACCGGCTCGAGCTTCGGACTCTGCGGACGAATCTGCGTGTGGCAGTTCATGCAGGTCTGCGTTGGTGGCACGCTCGCGTGCGCGGCCTTCTCGACCGACGTGTGGCAGTAGCGGCAGTCCATGCCAAGTTCACCCGCGTGGAGCGCGTGGCTGAATGGCACAGGTTGCTTTGGCTGGTAGCCAACTTCGAGCGTTTTTGGGCTGAATCCGTACGCCACGAAGAACACGGCGTAGAGCGGAATGGTCAGTGCTGCAGCGATGATCGTCGGCAGCAGAAGGTTCGACCACTTGGGGAAGAGAAACCTGCTCATCTCTGGAAGAGCTCCTGAGTGGATCGCGAAGCGAGTGCTGCGCGACCAACGAGTGACCCGTGTAAAGAACTGACAACAGAATCGAGGGAACCGAAAAAGACCTGAATGGACATCGTGAAAAATCTCACGAAGTCCATTTCGCCATACTAGACCGAGCCGCCGAGGCCGTCAATCCGTCGACAACTTGGGTCGTGATCGGCCGAGCGGTTCTCGGCCCTCCAAACTTGTTTTGAATGTTGCCCGCGCGTTGGGTCGAGGGGCGCGGGTTCGTGCTTCGATGCCCTCGGCTCACAAGGCCGTGGACCGACACGCTCATGCGCCGGTCGGGTGGACCCCAAAGAACGCTTGCGCGTTTGCAAAAACAGCCTCGCGGACGCGATCGACCGGCTCCCCGCGGAGCGCCGCCAGAGCTTCGGCCACATGCACGACGTACTTCGGGGCGTTCGGACGGACGGTCCGGTGGGGTTCGGGGGTCAGGAACGGGGCGTCGGTTTCGACCATGATCCGGTCGAGCGGGGCGAGGCGCGCGGCGTCGTGGGTGGGTTTCGCGTTTCGAAACGTCACGACACCCGTGAACGAGACTGAGGCGCCAAAGTCGAGCAAAAGCCGCATTTCACGCGGGCCCGCCGTGAAACAGTGGAAAACGAAGCGCTCAGCGGGCAGCCCGCTCGCGCGGAGGACCGGAATCAGTTCGTCAAACGCCTCGCGGCAATGGAGGACGATCGGCTTCGCGAGGGCGGGCTCTTCTCGGTGCCAACGGGCGATTGCTTCGAGTTGCGCCTCGAGCACGGGCCGTTGGACCTCCTGCGGCGGGTCGGCGTAGTGGCGGTCGAGCCCGAGTTCTCCCCACGCGACGCACTTTCGCGACCGTCCGGCTGCGCGCATTTCTTCCCAGTCGGCGGGTTCGTCGGCGTAGAGCGGGTGCACGCCCGCGCTCGCCCAGAGATTCGTGTGCGCTTCGGCGAGGGCGACGGTGCGACGGGCGTCGCGGGTGGTCGTCGCGATGGTGATCGCCCCGAGGACCCCTACCTCGCGCGCGTCCGCGAGGATTTCGCCGACGCGGCCTTCGTACTCGGGAAAGGTGAGGTGGCAGTGCGTGTCGATCACGCGCGGAGCGTACCTCGAGAGCGGTAGGGCGAGCGGCAGGGCGCGGGGAGTGACGTGGGTAAGGTGTCGGGCGCGGGGCCTGTCTCACCCCTGTCGACTCGCATCGGTGTGAAGAGTTGACGTGTTCCGTACACTCGACGCTTCATGTTCTGGCGCGAGCGCCAACCATCCCCTGCTCCGTCACTCGATCAGCCGACCGATCTCGGCACGATGAGTTTCGGCGATCACCTGCAGGAACTCCGCACCCGCGTCTTCCGCGCGCTCATTGTTCCGCTACCGCTCGCGATCCTGCTCTTTTTCTACGCGCCAGAGATCCGCGGCATTCTCATTCGGCCGCTGTTCGCAGCGCAACGCGCGAACGGCCAGCCCGAGCAGGTGCAGGCGCTCTCCCCCGCCGAAACCATTTCGACCGACATGAAGCTCGCGATCATCGCGGCGATTGCGCTGTCGGCGCCGTGGATTCTGCTGCAACTCTGGCGCTTCATCGAGCCCGGGCTTTACCGCCACGAACGCCGCTACGTCCATTTCCTCGTGCCGCTGTCGGGCGTCCTCACGCTGCTTGGGATCGCGCTTTTCTATTGGGTGCTGCTGCCGTTCACACTGCTTTTCCTCGTTGGATTCGGCGCATCGCAACCGCGCACCGTGCCGGTTCCGCCGCCGACAACGCCGGAAACGAGCGCGGACGGCTCGACCGAGGGGCCGGGCACCACACCGCCCACCACTTCGCCAACCACCACCTCACCTTTCAGCGGTGTGCTGAACGTGCCTGTCCTCGATGAAGATCCGCCGCAGCCGAAGGCGGGCGATGTTTGGATCTCGGCGAAGACGCAAGTGCTCCGCGTCGCAGTGCCGCTTGAGAAGATCTCACCGAACGCGCTCGTCCAAGCGACCAGCGACCTTTCCGCCGCCATCACAGGCAACGGACCGGACGCGGCGGGCACGCTCTCGATTCTCGAAGTTCCGCTGACTGTGGTCGGCGGCATCGCGCAGGTCTATCGCTTGAGCGAGTACATCTCGTTCACGCTCCTACTCCTTCTTGGAAGCGTCGTCGCCTTCCAACTCCCCGTCGCCATCTTGTTGCTCGGCTGGGTCGGACTGATTACGCCGAAGTTCCTGCGCGAGAAGCGCCGCTGGGCGATTCTGATCATGGCGATCATCGCTGCGGTTGTGACCCCACCCGACGTGATGTCGATGGTGCTCCTCCTCGGGCCGCTTTGGGCGCTCTACGAGTTCGGCATCCTGCTTCTTGTCTTCGTTCCGGCGCACAAGGTTGCGGCAGGACGCGTGTTCTCGGGCGCAGCGGGCGGCCGTGACGCCGCACAGACCGCACAGACGGACTCGTCCGACCGCCGATCGTACGAAGATGACGACTCGCGCTTGCCTGGCGGGGTGCCGCGCGACGATGACGACGCTACCCGAGGCGGATCGTCGTGATCCGTCGAAGGAGTGACCGACACGGTGGATGGTCACGGACTGGCCGTGCAAGCGTCGCGCTCGCACGGATCGGTCGGAGGCGGAGACGAATGATGAACTCCCTGCGCCTAGTGCGTTCTGCGCACGCGGGTGTGGGCGATGTAGACGTGCGCATGATGCAGCGCGCGATTCTGCTTGCCCGCTCAGCCGCGCTCGCTGGCGAAGTACCAATCGCCGCGGTGATTTACCGTGGAGATGAGGTTATCGCTGAAGCGGCCAATACCCGCGAACGCGAAGCGGATCCAACCGGACACGCCGAGATCGTCGCCATCCGCGAGGCTGGCCGAAAGCTCGGCGAGTGGCGACTCGAAGGTTGCTCGATGGCTGTGACGCTCGAACCGTGCCCGATGTGCGCTGGTGCGGCTGTCAACGCGCGCCTCGCGAAACTCGTCTACGGCGCGACCGATCCGAAGGCTGGCGCGTGCGAAACGCTCTTCAATATCCCAACGGATACGCGGCTCAATCACCGCTGCGAAATGCACGGCGGCGTTTTGTCGAACCAGTGTGTTGAGTTGTTGCGCGCGTTCTTCCGTGAACGTCGCGCGGAACAGAAGCGCGCGAAAGAAGCAACGCGTGCAGCCGATGCCGCGCGCGAAGTTCGAACGACTGCGTCCCCTCAAGTTTCATCTGCTGAAGCTTCATCGAACGCCAAACGCCGCAGTGCGTGAGTTCCGGCATGATGACCTGTGACGCGCGATGACGTTTCGACGCGCGTGCACACCGCTCTGCTCGGCACATCTGCCGCACCCCTTCCGCACACTTGCCCACGCCCACCGCCTCACGAGATTTCCATGGTTGCACGTCATCCTGTTCGACTTGTCTGTGTTGATCTCGGCGGTGTTGTGATTCGCATTCGTCGTTCGCTCGAAGAGGCGCTCCACGCGGCGGGCGTTCCTGGCTACATCCTCGAGTCGATCACCGAAGAAGAACGCCGCGATGTGCGCGCGCATGCGTCGCGTCATCAACGCGGCGAACAGGACTACCAAGCGTTTGTCGAGCGCGCATATGACGTACTTGGCGGCCGCATTTCCCGCGAAACACTGCTTGCAGCACACGACGCGATTCTCGCCGACGAATATCCCGGTGTCGCACACGCGCTCGGCGCGATTCGCGCGGCGGGTGCAACGACAGCGTGTCTCTCGAACACCAACGATCGCCATTGGGACGCACTCGTTCGCTTGCCTGCGTTCGAAGCGATCGAGCATCGTCACGCGTCACATCTCTTCGGCCTCGAGAAACCTGGAAGCGAGATCTATCGCGCGTTTGAACGCGCGGTCGGCGCGTCGAGTGATGAGATCCTCTTTCTCGATGATCTCCCCGAGAATTGCGCTGCGGCGCAGAGTTGCGGCTGGCACGCGGTGCGCATCGATCATGAGCGCGACACGGCAGCACAGATCATCGCGGCCGCGCGCGCGTATGGCGTCGCGGTGTGAGGTAGATGCGCGGTGCGAGGTTGCTTCCACGCACCCACTTAATCCACGCCAAAACCAAGCAACTCGCGGCAAAGCACCGTTGCGAACGCGCCCTTCGGCAAATCGAACGCAAGCCGAATGAACGCGCCGTGGAGATCAACGCCCGCGTCGATTTCCCAGTTTGAGACTTCAATCCGAAACGGACGACGCGCACCAAGTGCTTCAAGCGCCGGCGGCGCGAAAAGGCCTTCATTGGCACCGACAAGCGCGAGTGCCTCGTGTTCGTACCGGAGCGCGTCACCCGACGCTTCGACCATCGACGGGCCGTGCACTGGCCCCGTTGGTGAAACCTCGCGCTCGAGACAACGCGTGCGTTCGCGTGCGAGATCTGCTTCGCTGATATCCGCAGGCACGCGGAAAATGCTCGCGGTTCCAGCGAGCATCGCAACGTCGCCCGGCAGAATCGTCGCGTACGTTTGATCGCGAATCCGCGCAGCGAGGGTCGCGTTGTAAACCGCGCCTTGGAGCGCGCTCATCCAAAAACTCTTGATATGCGCGGGAATCGCGCGCACAGCGCCCGCGGCGTCGCGTCCGCGAGCCAGTGAGCGCATCGCGACAAGTTCCGCTGGATCATGCAATTTCCATCGGCGCGCGCCTTCTTCAAACGCACCACTTTCGTACATCTCGCGTTGCTCGCGTTGATGCGGCGGAAATGGCGTTCCGTGCGCACCAAGCAACTCATCGAGTACTGCTTGCCACTCGCCGCGCGCATACAGAAGCCCAAGCAAGTGACTGTTCACGCGGTAGCCGAAGCGCTGCTCGCCGTAGTAATCGGGTGCGCCAGAACGCGCGACTTCTTCCATGCGGCGCTTCACCGTACGCACCGCAAGTGGATCAACACCACGGACGCGAATGGCAAACCGATTCCCCTTCAAGTGCCCGCGACGCAATTTGTTCTGGTGGCGCATCGCCCACATCACAGCGAGCCGTTCATGGCGCAGTTCACCAACGGGACGATCTTTCGGAAGATGAATGGACACCGTCTGCTGCGTGACCGCGACGCGATCCTTCATGCCTGCGAATCCGATCGCCGACTCTTCGACATTGAAGTGGCGACACAAGAGCGACAGCATTTCGCTGTGCGGCATGTTGGTCTTCTGGATGCCGAGATAGAGATGCTCGCCTTCGCCGCACGGCGCGTAGAGCGGAATCTCTTCGACGAGAAAGTCCTCCGCGCGCTCTTTCAGGCGGCCACCGATCGGTGGCTCGCTCGACGCGCGCGGACCTGGCCGCGGATCGAATCGCACGCGCGGTTTACCAAGCGTGATCCAGTCGGCGGGCAACGCGAATCCGCACGCTGGGTGGAAAACCGGCGGTGCGTTGCGCGACGCGCGTGCATCGGACCCGCGGGACTCGCTCGCATTCCCCTGCCCTGCGTTTGGTTCTGGTACGCCTTGCGATTCGCCGCCTGCGTCCGACGTTCCGGCCTCAATCGTCATCGTCGTCCTCGCCAGCGTCGATCGGAGGCTCGATGTCGGGCCGCTCCTCTGCGCTTTCTTCAAGCACCTCTTCCGCGACTTCAATCGGAACTTGGCATCCGACCGCAAGCGCAATCGCATCGCTCGGACGCGCGTCGACCTCGACGATTTCGTCCTCGCGCACGATCACCAAATTTGCGTAGTACGTGCCATTCTCAAGTCGGTGGATGACCATCCGCTCGAGCACGCCACCGAGTGCGCGAATCGCGTTGTCGAGGAGTTCGTGCGTTTGGGGCCGGGGCGGCGTGTCGCCCCTCCAACGGCGGTCGATCGCGACTGCTTCCGCCGTGCCGATCTTGATGGCGAAACTGCGCGGGGCGCGGCCGGGCGCGGGAGATTGCTCAGCCAACGTGATGAACTGCTCGGCGCTTGAGTCGAGAATCAGCACGCGTGAGAGTTCCATCGACACGTTCATCGGGACGCCGAGCATAGCCGCGCCGATGCGCCTCGCGCGTGCCCACGACCACGACATCAACCGCGAATTCGCGATTTCGAGAATTCACGCCGCAGCGCTTACCACGCGGCAAGGAGCAGCGAGAGATCGGACGCGCCAACCATGCAATCGCCGTCAAAATCTGCTGGGCAACCATCGCAGTCGGTGCATGCGCCCCACGCTGCAAGCAAGAGCGACAAGTCCGCGGCGTTCACGAAGCCATCTTGGTTGATGTCTTCCGGCACATACGGCGGCGGCACGGCTGCAAGCGCGGCGGCAGCATCGAGTCGACCCGCGCCGAAGTAGATATCGGTGCCTGGCGTGCCAAGGTCGCGCGCGGTCGACAGGAGATAGTTGCGCACTTCGTCGCG
>JAIXVI010000272.1 GCA_027483065.1 Planctomycetaceae bacterium | reverse complement strand
GGCGGTCGCCGGGCAAGCCAACGGGGGCCGTTGGGCGAGGGTCGCGATCTCCTGCGCGTCCCGCAACCATGCGCTCGACAACCCACTTGTGGCGCAGCGTGTCGGTGCAGGCCGAACCGACGAAGTCGCGCGCTACGGTTGGGCGGGACTGTGGATCTCGCTCGGATACTGGCTCGCGGTCTTGGTGCCGTTCGCGCTTGTGATCGAGCACGCGTTCCGCGCCATGGGCCATGAGCCCGAACTCGTTGCACTCGAAACTGCGTACGCGCGCGTACTGCTCGGTGGCGCTGCGATCACGCTCGCGGCAAAGGCGCTGTCGAACTTCTTCTTCGGACTTCAAAGTCCGAAGGTGATCACGGTCGCCGCGATCGTGGGCAACGTCGTCAACGTCGTCGCCAACTACGTCTTCATCTACGGCGAGCGCGGACTACCTGAACTTGGTTTGCCCGGTATCCCCGGCATGCCGAGTTACGGCGTGACCGGCGCGGCGATCGGCACGCTGATCGGGACGGCTGCGGAAGCGCTGATTCCTCTCGCGATTTTCCTGTCGCGTCGCCTCGATCGCCTGTACGCGATCCGCTCAGCATGGAGGCCCGATCGCGCAGCGATCGTCGATGTACTGCGGCTTGGTTGGCCCGCAGGGCTTCAATTCGCGAACGAAATGATCTGCTGGGCACTCTTCATGACGGTGCTCGCAGGAGGTTTCGGCAGCGAACATATGACCGCGGGTTGGGCCGCGATGCGGTTTGTCCACATCTCGTTCATGCCTGCCGTCGGCCTTTCGACCGCGGCTACAAGCCTTGTCGGAAAACACGTTGGCGAGAAAAATCTCGACGCAGCGGCGCGCTCGGCACACATCACGGTCGGCATGGCGGTGCTTTGGATGGGCGCGTGCGCGCTCGGGTTCGTCCTCTTCCGCCACGAATTGACGAACGTGTTCATCGATGCCGACACCGCCGCAGAGAGCGCTGCGCGTATCCGCGCGATCGGCGCGGGGATCTTCATCTGCGCATCGATCTTTCAACTGCTCGACGCGGTCGGCATCGTCTACACCGGCGCGCTGCGCGGCGCGGGCGACACGCTTTTCCCAGGCATCGCGACGGTCGTGCTCTCGTGGGTGGTCATCATCGGCGGCGGCATCGTGATGACGCGCGTTGCGCCACAACTCGAATCGATCGGGCCGTGGCTCGCGGCAACCGCATACATCGTGTTGCTCGGCATCGTGCTTGCGATCCGTTTCGAGCGCGGGGGATGGAGGAAGCTGCACCTCATGCACGATGCGGCGGCCGAAAGCGCCACGAAGCTCTAGCTCGAAGTCTCGCGTCCAGCTCGTATCACTCTGGAGTTATCGGCGGCTTGGTGCGCGGACAGCTCGGTCGCCTCAGCGGAGGTGCATCGGCTTCGCGCCGCGACTCCCACCGATTGGCCGATTCGCAGCAAACGGCTACACTCCGACCCCTTGCGCGGTCTTGCGGAAGCAGTCGCGCCAAGCACATTCGCACGCCTTTTCAGGTTGGAAGAACACTCGATGAGCGGACTCGACACGGTGATTGGTGGCAAGGCGGGAAACCCCGAAGCGGTCAAGAAGCATCTCGCCGAGGCTGATCGGCTTGAGAAGGCGCGCGATCGCGATGGTGCGGTGCGCGAACTTCGCGCGGCGCGCGAGCTTTCCGACAACCAGAACATCACGTTCAAGTTGGCCTACCTCCTCGACCTCGGCGGCGAGGAGAACGAAGCGGTTCAGCTGTACACCGAAATCACGAGCTGCAAGAAGCCGCACCTCAACGCGCTTGTCAACCTCGCGGTGATCTGCGAAGACCGCGGCGAGTACCTCCGTGCTGAGCGCTTGCTCACGCAGGTCGTCGACACCGACCCGAATCACGAGCGCGCGCGTCTCTTCATGAAGGACGTCGTCGCGAGCAAGGACATGCAAGTCGAGACCGATCCAGGCGCAAGCCCGCTTGGAAACGCTGTGCTCGATACGCCGGTCACCGACTTTGAACTCTCGGTTCGCGCGCGCAACTGCCTCAAGAAGATGCAGATCCGCACGCTCGGCGATCTCCTCAAGATCACCGAAGCCGAACTCCTCAGCTACAAGAATTTCGGCGAGCAATCGCTTGTCGAAATCAAGGGAATGCTCGCTTCGAAGGGCCTTCGCCTCGGTCAGGGCCTCGAAGGTCAGGGTCGCGTCGGTGTTCGCAAGGACATCCTCGACGAACTCAAGGCGACCGTGCCCGAAGCAGTGCTCAACAAGCCGATCTCGGCGCTCGAACTCTCGGTGCGCGCACGCAAGGCGCTGCAACTCCTCAACATCGCGACGCTCGGCGAACTCGCCTCGCGCACCGAAGCGGAGTTGATGGGCGTGAAGAACTTCGGCGCGACGAGTCTGCACGAAATTCGCGAGCGTTTGGTCCAACACGGCCTCTCGCTTCGTACGCTGAGTTGATCTCACAGGCGAACGACCTGCGCACGCGCGCGGGTGCCTGATGTCACGGAAGGAGCTTGCATGGATCCGCAGGCCTTCGATCGGAACAGGCGCACTTTCATCCTCGC
>JAIXVI010000137.1 GCA_027483065.1 Planctomycetaceae bacterium | reverse complement strand
CCGTTGAAGTTCGGTCGTCTTCCCCGCGAACATTGGGCCACAGATGACGGTGAGAACGGACATGGCGATCGAGGTATTGAGTACTCGAGGTTTTGAGTACTCGAGGTTTTGAATACTCGAGGTTTTGAGTACTCGAGGTTTTGAATTCTCGAGGTTTTGAATACTCGAGGTTTTGAATACTCGAGGCCTTCTGGACTCAAAATTCTCTGTGCTCACGGGCGCCATCACGCGTTGCATCCTCTCGTGCGAGCGACGAGGTGTGCAGTGCGCGCGTGCCGACCTCTTGCGGCTGCTTCGCTGCAACTTCTCGGCTGTGTTGAGAGGGGACGAGTTCTGCCTTTACAACACCCCGGGGCGGACTCGAACCGCCGACCACGCGCTTAGAAGGCGCGTGCTCTATCCAACTGAGCTACCGGGGCTCAAGAGCACCGAAATGGTATCGGTCGAACGTATGCGCCGCGCCCTGAAACGCGGCCTCTGTGAAGGTGCCATCCACGAATTCTCCGCGATGGAACGCTTGACCGTCCATCGGCCCGAAGTACCTTCGGAGTCCATTCCGCCGCCGTCGGCGCGGTCAGGGAGATCATTGATGAGTCAACACTCCAACTCTCGGCTTTGTGGGCGCGCGGTTGTTTTGTTCGCGGCGACCCTGCTTCCGTTCATGGGTTCCGTCATCCAAGCGGCCTGCGCTCAGGGGGCCACTTGTTCAGGAGACATCGATCGCGACGGCACGGTCGGCGCACGAGATCTCACGGTGCTCCTCGGTGCGTGGGGCCCGTGTGGCGCGCCAGTGTGCCCAGCGGACTTGACCGGCGATGGTGTGGTCAACGGAGTTGATCTCTCCACACTCTTCGTTCGCTGGGGACCCTGTGCTCCAACCCTTCAGCTTTCGATGCCTGCAAATGGACCAGTCGGCGGTGGCACCACCCTGACCATCACAGGTCAACTCCTTGCCCAAGCGACCTCGGTTTCGATCGGTGGCGTCCAAGCGACAGACCTGACCGTCATCGACGCAGAGACGATCAAAGTCGTCACGCCATCGGGAACCGCGGGTTTGAAGAACGTCTCGGTGACGACTCCAGGCGGCACTGCGACTCTGTCGAACGCGTTCCGTTACGCGAACCCAACATGGTTTACGGTGATTGAGCAAAGTCCCGATCCGGCCGTCATCACCGATGACGCGCTACGAACGAAGATCGCGGCGACTGGTTTCCCGTGGCGCATCAAGGACAACGCCTCTGGCATCGAGATGCTTGCCGTTCCGTCGGGCACCTTCATGATGGGATGCTCGCCATCGAACGCTTGGGGGTGCACCACCAACGAGTCTCCCGTTCACGAGGTCACGCTGACGAACACCACCTACGTGGGGCGATTTGAAGTCACGCAAGCGCAATGGCAGGCGCGGATGGGGTCGAACCCGTCGTACTACCAGCCCGCGAATGGATTTTCGAATGAGCCGAATCGGCCCGTCGAAAGCCTCAACTACTTCGCGATTCAGCCCTTTCTGACCTCTACTGGGCTGCGCCTCCTCACCGAAGCGGAGTGGGAGTTCGCGTGCCGCGCGGGCACGACGACCGCGTTCCACAGCGGTCCGGGCTTCCCGAACGGTACCTCCAACGACGCGCTGCTTTCGGTGATCGCGTGGGGGCCAGGCAGCACCGGAACGCCCCAAGTAGTGGGGACGAAGGCTGCAAACGCTCTTGGCATGCACGACATGCTCGGCAATGTGTTCGAGTGGGTGAAGGACTGGTGGGGGAACTATCCCTCTACTCCACAGACGAACCCGACGGGTCCGTCGCAGGGCACCAAGGGGATTCGACTACTTCGCGGTGGAGCGCACTCGAACTTCGAACCACTCGATGGTTTCCCGGCGCGGAGTTCGGCGCGGCAACTCTTCTTTGCCGAGTACGGGAGCCCCAACATCGGTTTCCGAGTTGCACGAACCCCGTAAGGCATGCGTGCGGAGTTCCTGCATGACTGCGGGTTGAGTTTTGTCATCACTGCGCGTTGAGAGTTCAGGCGGGCGGAAAGAGTGTCGCGTCGCCGTCACGCGGCGTGATGCCCTCGCGCGGCGCGTTGCCGTCACGCGGCGCGTCGCCTTCACGCGGCGTTGCGTCTCCGCGCGGTTTCGGCGGCATGATTCCAAACCCGACGCCACGACTCGCCGCGACCGCGAGGTTGCGCAGAAGGCGCGTACGGCGTTTCTCGGGCGCACCGAGTGCCGCGGGTGCGACACGCAACGCGCAGGGGATCGGCTCGCCGACAATCGGCTCCCAACCTTTGCGGAGCGCTTTCGGATCGACTTCGACGAGTCCCCAACCTCCCGGCACTTCGCGCGGGCGCAAGAGCCCGTGCGGCGCCATGACGAGGAGGTGGTCGGCCACGCGCCAGCGTGCGAGCATGGCGAATTTCGTATCGATCCCGAGGCGTTCATCGATCGACGCGAGTTCCGTCACAACTGCGCGGTACGCGGCGATGCGGCTCGCGCCGAACTCCCACGTGTCGAGTGACTCGAAGAGCGTTGAGCCGGCGTGGCGGAGATGCGGCTCGCGCACTTTGATGCGCAGTTCTTCGATCACGCGCCGACGCTCGATGAGGTACTCCTTGCGACGTACGAGCTCCTTCGGGTCTTTGTCGTCCGACGCGAAATCTGCGCGCGACTGCTTGCATTCGATCGCGATCACGCGCGGCGCGCGCGCTTCCGCAGCGGGATGACCAAGGACTTCGACGGCACGCGGATCGTCTGCGTGATCGAGCCAACCGAGCGCGTCAAAGCGGTAGCGGTTGAATGGGCACGACACTTCCGACGCAACCGCGCGACAACCGATCGCGCGCAGCCACGCGAGCGCGATGTCCTTCAACTGCAAATGTCGTTTCGTTTCTGGCATGGCGCGCTCGCGCGAGGCTTGATTCTGCTGCGTCCTGATGAGTGTTGCTGCGTCGAGTCTTCTACGAAAACGCCCCCGCGCAAGTCCATGCGCGGGGGTCGAGATGTGCAGTTCGTTGGCGAGGCTCAGCGCGATTCGCGCGTGAGCGGCGTGTAGGTTTCGCGTTCGCCGCGGCCCGTGATCGGGTAATCCTTGCGGAGCGGGAATGCGGGGAAATCCTTCCACATGAGAATGCGGCGAAGGTCTGGGTGTCCGCGGAAGCGAATGCCGTACATGTCGTAGACCTCGCGTTCGGTCCACTCTGCACCCGGCCAAAGGTCGCACGCGCTTTCGATTTCAAGCGCAGGATCTTCGGCGATACCGCTCGTATCGAGCGTTGGATCGAGGAAGCACTTCACCGCGAGGCGGCGCTCGTACTTGTACGACTGAATGAGGTAGACAACCGCAAAGCGCCCTGGCTGCTTGACGGGGTACTTGAGGTAGTCGATGCCGACGACGTCCGTCAGAAAGTTGTAGTCGAGTCGCGGGTCGTCGCGAAGCTGACGCAGCACGTCGTGCATGCGTTCTGGCGGGCAGATCAGCGTGGTGAGACCGCGGAACTCGGCGGCCATGAACTTCACGCCAGGGAACGCTTCCTTGATGATCGGAAGCGAGGGGTGATCGAGGACGGGCTTGTCGGCCATGGGGCGGCGAGTATAGCGCGGGTTTTCGAGGTCGCCGCGTTGTCTTCGCGGTCGCCGCTGCGGCGGCTCCCTTTGGTGCAATCCACGCCAGAGCGAGCGAGAGCGGGCACGAGATGGAGATTTTGAAGCGGAGCTTCAGCAGCCCGCCAGTCGCGAGCGCTCGTGGTTCTTGCGGTCGCCGCTGCGGCGGCTCCCTTTGGTGCAATCCACGCCAAAGCGAGCAAGTTGCGAAGCAGGTTGCGAGCGCTCCAACCACGCACGCCGTCAATGCCGAAACCGACGCACGCCCGTCACAAGGCAGGTCACGCCGCGCTCGTTGCAGAGTTTGAAGGTGTCCTCGTCGCGCTTCGAGCCGCCCGGATGCACGATGCAGCGGACGCCCGCGTCAATCAAGAGCCGCGGGCCAT
>JAIXVI010000156.1 GCA_027483065.1 Planctomycetaceae bacterium | reverse complement strand
CTGCCGAAGCCACGCGCGTCGATGCGATCGAAGCTGCACGTCGTGCGCGTGCGCGCGCGCGACTCCTCGCGGGTGCGACTGGCGAGTACAGCGTTGATCTCGTCCGCATCATCGAGGACGCCGCGTTGAACGAGGCGAATCGCGCCGCGATCGCGACCACACTCCAGACGTGGGATGAGGCGTCGATCGGTGCACTCCAAACGCTGCAACGCGAGGTGAGCGAGGTCGCGAAGCGTCGTCAAGAGATCTTCGAAAACATGATGCAAGAGACGACGACGACCGACGGTAATGGCAACACGAATGTTTCGCGCACGATGGCACTTGACGGCTCCTCGACGGAAGAACTCACTTCGCTTGAGAATCGCGAGACGGCGGCGAAGAAGCGCGTCGCGGATGCCAACATGCGCACACAAAGCGAGATCGAAACCGCTCTCGCGGGCGATCTCGACGCGCAGAAGGCCGTGCGTCGAGCGTACTTGCGCGCGGCGAATCCTTCGGTCTATCGCGGCGCACGCGAGCTCGGTCCATTCTTCGACAAAGCCGCGGCGCTCGAGGGTGTCGGCACGCAAGCGCGTGCGGATATCGCGCGACTTCGCAGTGAGTGGGTCGAGGAACGCGAAACGCGCTTCGAGACGTTCATCAACGCGCGCGATGAAGCTGAGCGCGAAAGCGCCGCACGCTTGAACGGATCGGGCACCGACGCGGCGACCATCGAGAAGAATGCCGGTGAAGGCATGCGTCGTATGCAAGAGTCGATGCGCGAACGGAAGCGTTTGCGCGAAGATCTTGAGCAGATCGAAGCAACAGCATTCCGCCGATTGCAAGATCTTCTCGTGGTTGAAATCGGCGCGGAGCGCGCAAAAGAACTCGGCGAACTCCCGGCGAAGAGGCCGTCTCGCACGCCGATGTTTCAAATCAACAACTAATCGCGACCATCACGGCAAATGAGCAACACGCGCGTCGACCATCGATCGACGCGCGTTTCTTTGACCCAGTTCCTTACGCATCCAGTTTCGTCTTCCAACACTCCGGCACTGCGCCGTAGGTTGCGACGACGCGCGAGCGAATACCGCCGCGGCCCTTCCACACCGTGATCAACTGCATCCACGCGGGGCTCATCGACTGCGCGAGGTCGTCGCGCATGCGGTTCGTCACCGCTTCATAGAAGATCCCAGCGTTGCGGAAGCTCTGGTAGTAGAGCTTGAGGCTCTTCAATTCGACGCACACGGCCTTCGGTTCGTAGCGCAAAATCACGTGCGCGAAATCGGGGTGTCCCGTCTTCGGGCACACAGAGGTGAACTCTTCGCTCACGTGCTCGATGACGAAGGGTGCGTCGGTCGGCGAGTCGAAGAACTCAAGCAACGAAGGATCGATGGGGCTCTGATCTGGCATGGCGCGCATACTACGGCGCAACGCGTTGGGTGCGTTTGCGTCAAAGGGCAGCGATCGTCGCGTGCGCGCGGCGAATCAGAGCCGGTACTTCAACAAGAGATCCGCGACCTTTGGCTGGTCGGAATTCGCGCGCAGCGAACGCTGCAACATCGCACGCGCTTCATCGCGCAGCGGCGAATCAGGCTTCTTGCCGTCCTTGATCCACGCGTTGAGCGCGTTGACGCCGACGCCGTTCAGCGCGGGCCAATACACCGGATCAAGTTCGATTGCCTTGCGATAGGCCGCGTCGGACTTGTCGAACTCGTTGAGTCGGAAGAGCGACCAACCGAGTCGTTCGAACGCGGCTGCGCTTGGCGCAGTGCGTGTCAGGGCTTCGGCGGCATTGGCCGCTTCCTGGTAGCGCTTCTCAGCGGCGTAGGCGTTGACGAGCGCGAACATCACGTCGACAGGCGGCTCGATCAACTCGCAGGCGGTTTCGTACTCGCGAATCGCTTCGGGGCCGCGACCAGCCTTCGAATAGGCGCGCGCGAGTGCCAAGTGTGCTTGGCCGCTCGCGGGGTCCACGCGAATGGCGCGCTCGGCGAATGCGATCGCGCCGTCGGTTTGATCGGACAGGAACAGAAGGCGCGACATCGCGAGGTTCGACTGAAGGTCACGCGGACGAATCGTGAGCGCGCGCTGCAACGCGCGAATCGCTTCCTTCGTCCGGCCCAGTGCCTCAAGGACGCGGCCATAACCGCTCGTCGCCGCAAAGTCATTCGGATCGAGCGACACGGCGCGCGCATACGCGGGCTCCGCGAGTTCGATTTCGCCCTTGTCTTCAAGCACACTGCCCATGCCGGTGTAAGCGTCGGCAAGGGTGGGATTTTCCGCGAGCAACTCGCGGAAGATGCGCAGCGCGGTGTCGTAGTCGTCGGCTTCGGCCGCGGCGCGGGCGTCGGCGAGACGCGCTTCTTCCGCAGCATTGGGCTCGATACGCAACGTGGGGCGGCTGACCTGTGAAGTTCCCCCCGTCGCGGCGTCACCCGAGGGCGTCGGCACGGTGCTTCGTGTCGCACAACCGACGGCCAAGAGCGAGGTTACGAGCGAACCGGCAATCGCCGCGCGCGTGGTGCTGCGGTGAAGGTGTCCGCCGGCGAGATCGGGCTGTTGTGTCCGGAAAGAACTCATGGGCCCTCTATCTTCGGGCAGGAGCCCCTGCAGCCTGTAATCCGTGGTGAGATTCGTCAGAAATGCACACGAGTTCACACGTTGGTGGAGCTCGCTTGCGTCGATTCAGGCGATTCCTGCGTCTTTCGACGCGTCAATCGCGAGTCACTTCGACCCGGCAAACGCGGCCAGGCACTCGGCGTTGACGAGATCCCAGGCGCGTCCGCCCGCTGCGTCGCCCTTCTCGGTTTCGAGCACCTTGGGCACCTCCGCGAACGCCGGATGCCGAAGGACCGCGCGGAACCAGGCATCGCCGCACAACCCTTCGCCGATGTGCGCGTGGCGATCCTTGCGTGACGCGAACGCCGCCTCGGAGTCATTCACATGGATCGCGGCGACATGCGCGAGACCCGCTTCGGCATCGAAGCGCTCGAGCGTCGCTTTCGCGCGCGCCGGTGTCGAAACGTCGTAGCCCGCAGCGAAGACATGGCAGGTGTCGATGCAATACGCGATGCGCTCAGGTTCGGCGACGAGGTCGCGGATCGTCTTCAAGTGGTGGAACGCGTACCCGAGGTTGGTACCGGAGCCGGTCGTCGTTTCGAGGGCGATCCGCACGCGGTAGCCGCGGAGCTCGCGGTGGATCTGATCGATGGACTTCGCGATCCGCTTGAGGCCATCGAGTTCGTCGGTCGACGGTTGCGCGTCGAGGTCGTTTGGGTCGGCTGGCTTGCGCGCCTTGCCGCCCGAGGCGCAGAGATGGGCGCCCGGATGCGCGACCGACACGCACACCCCGAGTCGTTCGCAGCGCTCGAGCTCCGCGCGCTCGCAGAGAATCGACTTCTTGAGGTTCTCGGCGTCCGGCGACGCGAGATTCACGAGGTAACTGTTGTGACTCACGATGCGGCGCGTGTCTTCGAAAACGGTTCCTTGCCGCGCGGCGGTGAAGTCGGCGACTTCCGCGTCGGTGAGCGACTTCGGCGTCCACTGCCGTTGGTTCCGCGTGAAAATCTGCACCGCACCGAAGCGAAACGCGACCGCTTCATCGATCGCAGCCCGCAACGAGCCTGCCGTCGACAAGTGCGAGCCAATCCAATGCTTCTCGCAGGGCGAGGGCGCAGCCGAGTGCTGCGCGGTTGCCTTCGCGGCACTTGCACTGGTCGCGCGCGCCGTTGCCACTAGACCATCCTCGCGCCCGCAGCGCGCGCGGCGGCAACGATTCGTTCAGCCGTGCGGACCGCGGCAAAGCCATCTTCCGCGTTCACGAGCGGTCGACGATTCGTGCGCACCGCGTCGAGGAAATCCAAGAGTTGCAACTTCAGCGGTTCACCAGCACCAACCGACAACGGCTCCATCGCGATCATCTCGAGGTAATTCACACCCGAAAGATCCTCGCCCGCCTTCAAGCGGCGACGCACATCATCGAGTTGCGACGCGTTCGCGGTCTTGCGCACCACGGTGCCCTTCTTCTCAACGAAGTCGGCCGACACATACGCATCCTCGCTGATCAAGCGAATCTTGCGTTCGGTCTTGAGCGCGAGGCGGCTCGCGGTGACGTTCGCCGTGCAACGAATGCCATCTTTCCCGGCGGGGAAGACCAGCCGCGCGTTGCAGACATCTTCCGCTTCACCCACGACGCAGACTGCGTTCGCGTGAATCTCCTCAGGTTCAGAGCCCATGAGTGCGAGCAGCACGTCGAGGTCGTGAATCATCATGTCGAGCACAACGCCGACATCGACCGAGCGGAATGTCATCGGGCTGACGCGGTCGATCTCGATGAAACGCGGGCGAATGGAGCCGGCGGCGACGAGTTCGCGCACGGCAACCATCACGGGGTCGTAGCGCACGACGTGACCAACTTGAAGGAGCGCACCCGTGCGCCGCGCCGTATCGGCGATGGCGCGTGCTTCAGCGACATCGGGTGCGAGCGGCTTCTCGACGAGACACGCCACACCCGCTTCTAAGAGCGGTTCGACAATCGCGCGGTGTGTCACGGTCGGCGTCGCGACCGTCACTGCATCGACGCCGTGCGCGATCAACGCTTCCACCGACGTGAACGCTTGACCACCCCACTCTTCGGTGATCTTCGACGCGCGCTCGGCATTGCCGTCGACGACGCCAACGAGATCACACCCCTCGGTGGTCGCGTACAGACGCGCGTGATGTCGGCCCATCTTGCCAACGCCGATCGTGGCGCAACGAAGCGTCTTCTGTGCAACAGTCATCGTCGTCCTCCGGTCACGGTGCGCGCCGCAGCCGCGTGTGCGACAGCGTTCTTGAACATCTGCAGTCCGGGCGTCACGCCACTTCGCTGCGCGGGCGCGAGGCGCGTCCAGCGCGGATGCTGCGTCCAGTGCAGATATCGCTCGGGGTGCGGCATCAAACCGAACACGAGGCCCGTCACATCGCAGATACCCGCGATGCGATTGACCGAGCCGTTGAAGTGATCGCTCGCGCCGTAACGGACGGCGACTTGTCCGTTCGCTTCGAGAAGCGCGATGGTTTCTTCATCGGCGACGAAGCGGCCTTCGCCGTGCGCGCACGGCATCAGCGCCGTATCGGCATCCATCGAAAGTCCGCGCGTCCAGACGCAACGCGTGTTCGCAGGAATCTCCATCGAAGTCCAAACGTCGTTGAAGCGCGCGGTCGCGTTCTGCGCGAGTGCGACCGTTGGCTCCGTCGGCACATCACTCCACGCTTCGCCCGCCGCAGGCCCAGGCAAGAGCCCCGCTTGCACAGCGATTTGGAAGCCGTTGCACGGCGTGATCATCGGAACGCCGCGCGCAATGGCTGCGGCAAGCGCTGGGTAAATCGATTCACGGATGAGTGCCGCCATGATGCGGCCAGCGGCGATGTCATCGCCATAACTAAATCCGCCAGGAAGGCCGATCAAGTCGAACTGATCGATGCGCGACGGATCGCGTGCGAGTCGCGCGAGGAGTTCGCTTTCGACGGTGCAACCCGCGAGTTCGAATGCTTCGCAGAGTTCGAGATCGCAGTTGATGCCGGGTGCGGTGATGACGAGTGCTTTCATGGATGATTCCTTCGCGCTTACCACGCGAGTCCTCCCGACCACGCTTGTCCGAGGTCTGCAACTTTCGCGCTTGCGCCTGCGACCGTGAGTTCGCCGGACGCGTTGAACGAACCGACGACCGCGTGCGGCACGTCGCCGAGCGCCTTCGACAACGCCGCAAGGTCTGCTGTGCGCACTTCGAGCAAGTAGCGCGCGCTGTCTTCGGCGAAGAGCCGCGCTGCGAGCGGCAACTCACTCTCCGCAGGCATCGCATCGATGTCGAGCGAAAGTCCGAGCGCGCCGCTGAACGCCATCTCGGCCGCCGCCACGAGGAAGCCGCCTTCCGAGCAATCGTGTGCAGACGCCACGAGCCCTGCCGCAATCGCACGCGCGACTGCCGCCGCGTGCTTCGGACCATCCGCGAGATTCAGCATCGGAATCTTCGCGTTCGTCATGCCAGCGAGCATCGCGAAGTGCGATCCGCCGAGGCGATTCGTCGTCTTCCCAACAAGTACGAGCGCGTTGCCTGCAGCCTTCGCATCCATCGAAACCGCGCGCACATCTTCTTGAACAGGCGCGAAACCTGAGATCAAGAGCGTCGGCGGAATCTGAATCGTGCGGCCGTCTTCGGTCACGAACTGGTTGTTGAGCGAGTCCTTGCCAGAGATGAACGGCGTGCGATATGCCTTCGCTGCGTCGTAGCAACCTTCGCACGCGCGCACGAGCGCGCCCATGTTGCGCGGATCCTTGCAGCTCGGCCAACAGAAGTTGTCGAGAATCGCGATGCGCGTCGGATCTGCGCCCACGCACACGAGATTGCGCACACATTCATCGATCGCCGCGATCGCCATCGCGTATGGATCGCTGCCAAGGCCGGTCGCGAGACCGTTGCCGATCGCAAGCGCGCGCGTCGAATTCTTCTTCGGTCGAATCACCGCGGCGTCGCCAGGCCCGCCGCCAGAGGTTCCGACCGGTACACCGACGAGCGGCTTCAACACGCTCGAACCCTGCACCTCATGGTCGTACTGTCGAATGATCCACGACTTACTCGCGATGTTCGGATGCGCGAGCAACATCTCAAGCGCCTTCATCGCGTCGGCGCCAGCAGCGACTTCGCGCGTGATGCGTGGCGCGCGCTTCGGTGCGCGCTGTTGCGCGGCCCACGACGCATCCCACACCGCTTCACGGACAGGCATCGGAATCGCGCCGTGCAGGAATTCGCAGGAAAGTCGGCCAACTTCTGTGCCCTTCCACAAGAGCGTGATGTCGCCGTCGTCAGAACCAAACGTGCCGAGGTCGCACCATTCGACGCCGTGGTCGGTGCAAATCGCCGCGAGTTCACCGAGATTTTCGCGCGGCACCGCAAGCACAAGTCGCTCCTGCGCTTCGCTGATCCACACTTCGGTCGGCGAGAGGCCGTCGTACTTCGTCGGCGCGCGCTCAAGGTGCACGGTTGCGCCGATTTCGCTCGCCATTTCGCCAACTGCGCTCGAGAAGCCACCCGCGCCGCAATCGGTGAGGCCGTGGTAAAGCGGGCCGCCCGCGCGATCGCGCATCGCGAGAATCGCGTCGAGCACCTTCTTCTCGGTGATCGCGTTTCCGATTTGCACTGCGTGGCTGAATTCATTCGCGTGTTTGTCGGTGAGTTCGGCGCTCGAGAACGTCGCGCCGTGAATGCCATCGCGACCAGTGCGGCCGCCGACTGCGACGATCGCGTCACCCTTGCGCGTTGCGCCCTTCACGCAACTGCGCGGCATGAGACCAATGCAGCCACAGTAGACGAGCGGGTTGCCGACGTAGTTGTCGTCGAAGTACACCGCGCCGTTGAGCGTGGGAATACCCATGCGATTGCCGTAATCACGCACACCTGCAACGATCTGCGTGAGAATGCGCTTCGGTTCGAGGCAACCTTGCGGCACTTCGGCGACGTCGGGATAGGCAACGCAGAAGACATCGGTCGCGGCGATCGGCTTCGCGCCGAGACCCGTGCCAATCACGTCGCGGATGCAACCGCCGATGCCGGTGGCAGCTCCGCCGTACGGTTCAATCGCGCTTGGACGATTGTGCGTTTCACACTTGAAGCAGACCGCGTGCTCGTCGTCGAACGCGACGACGCCCGAGTTGTCGACAAAGACGGACAAGCACCAATCGATGCCGTCCTTCATGAGTTCGTGCGTGCTCGCCGCAACCGTCGACTTCAAGAGATTCTTGACGAGGACCGTGCCTTCCGCGCCCAATTCGTGATTCGGTCGCGACTTCGCATCGGCGGCGAGCGACCACTGACCTTCAAACGCCGGATCCGACGCGAGTTCGCGATAGCGCACCGTCGACTTCAACGTCTTGTGGACGCAGTGCTCGCTCCACGTCTGCGCAAGCGTTTCGAGTTCGATCTCGCGCGGCTCACGGCCGACGCGGCGATACTCGGCTTGAATCGCTTTCATCTCATCAAGCGAGAGGAAGAGGTGTCCTTCGCGCGAAAGCTTCTCAAGCCCTGCATCGTCAAGCTTCGTGATCGCGACCGAGCGGATCGCGAGTTCGTAGGGCTTTCCTGAAGGAAACGCGTTCGGAAAGTAGGGCTCGGTGTGAATCGCGTGGATGACGTGGTTTGCGAGCAGTCGCTCGCCAACCGTCCGCGCGACGACAGCGTCGACGCCTTGCAAGTCGTAGCGGTCACCCGTGCGGACCTCGACGTGCTTGCCGACCAACGCATGAATCGCCAGTTGCACGCTCTCCGCCGCCGGATCGGTGACACCCGCGAGCGGATGGACTTCGACCACCGCGGTTCCCGGCGCGACGGTTGGACGCGAAGTCCGCG
>JAIXVI010000116.1 GCA_027483065.1 Planctomycetaceae bacterium | reverse complement strand
GTGCAACGAAGGTGCTCCCCGGACGAGCACCGACCGTCGCACCGCCTTGCAACGAACGTGCGTGCAGCGCGCCGGCGGGTTCACCTGCGAACGCGCTCGCGAGCGTCGCTTCGGTGAACGCCACGTGTGATGCCAATGCCACGGCGCACAGCACGGACTTTGTCATGAGACTGCGAACAACAGATGGCGTGACGTGAGAAGGCATGATGCTGTGCTCCGCAGAAATTGGGACCAAAGACGCGTCCGCGTCGATCGAAGATAGACCACGAGTGACACAATTCAAAAACTGAAACCTCAAACTCAGAGACGAATTCGGGCGGGAAATCAGGAGCGATTTCATGGCCCGACCTCCGCGAGTGGTGCGGTGTTGGTGGCGTCGAACGCCTCGACCGACTCAACGTCGCGCCGCGCGCGCAATGCCCGCAGAACCTTCCACGCGTCGCCGCCAAAGCGCGATGCGCCCTCGAGGAGCCACTGGCCATCTGCCAATGCAGTCGGTGTGAATCCGCCGAATCCATCGAGCACGCGTTGCTGCCAATCAAGCGGAGCCACGCTGCGGAACTGCACCGTCAGGTCCGGACCGACAACTTCGACCCAACCTTCGCCCGTGTGGAGCACGACGCCAACATCGAGGCCTGCGCCCACAAGCATCGCGCTCAGAACGGCGAGCGATGCAGGCGTGTGATGCCCTTCGGGCGCGAGTGCTACGACCCAGCCATCGAGTTCGCCGAGCGGTTGCAACGCGAATGCATCGATCGCTTCGCTCGCAGCCAACCCATCGCCCGTCGCGAAACGATCGGACGTCGAACGAACCGCAAGCAAGCCTGGGAGCAGTACGCCGCGCGGGAACGACGCGATGAACGACCCGAGTTGCATGCGATTCCCCTCGATGATGTGCTCGTGATCATTCTCGTGATCATTCTCGTGATCCGCCGCGTCGTCTCCGCCGCGCGCGAGCGCATCGCGTTGCCAACGAGATGCCGCCGCACTTGGAATGCGACCCGCAAGTCGACCACGAATGAGTTCATCGATCGAAGTTGGCGCGTCGAGTGCTTCCGACGCCGCATCGGTTGGACGAGCGTCACCCGTTGCAACGGTTGCGCCGAGCGCAAATGTCGAGCACGGATTCACGGCGGCGCGCAGATCGACACCGTTCGAAGACATCGCGAGCGCGAGATCTGTTTGCGCGATCGTGCCATTCCCGTCGAGATCGCAACGGACCTCGGCAGGATTCGCACGATCAACGACGACACCAAGCAGCGTGGAGATTGCGCCGAAATCCGTCACGTTTGTGCGTTGATCACCTGTCACGTCACCCCGAACAACCGCAACATCCAACCGCGCGGAGCTCGCCACGAGAAGATTTCCGACGAGATCGGTCGCGCCAACGATGCGAATGCAGTAGCGAAGCCCCGCCGGAAGCGCTGGCGTGAACGTGATGTCCGCACCAGTGCCACCAAGTGTGAGTTCCGCTGCAACCGTGGTCGCGGGCACCTGCACTTCGGCACCCGTACGATCGAACGCCGCGATCGAGACTGCAACCGCGTCGAACGACGTCGGGTCGATCGGCTCACTGAAGGTTGCGATGAGATTCGCCAAACCTCCATGGCGCGGCTCGCTCACCGCGGTTCCGGTCGCAAGCGGAAGCGCGGCACGCAGCGCACCTTGACCCTTCACGCTTGCCCATTGCACCACCGAGGGGGCTTCGCTGTCCGGATCAAACTCGATCGTGTAGAGGCCGTCGCCGCCGCGATCGAAGAGATGGATATCCGCGCGCAAGACAGGCTGCGGTACCGAGCGATCGATGAACTTCGTTTGCCAGGCGTTCACGCCGACCGTGAGTTCACGGCCGTCGTTACGCACAACCCGCGCGATACGCTTTGCGCCGCCCGACGGATCGACGAGACGGATGTACCGCCAGCCTGCGCCGACACTCGCATCAACCGACAGCGTGAGCGGATCGATCACCGTCGCCGTCAGCATCTGCGGAGTCACGGGCTCAACCGCACCTTCCGAGAGATAGATGCGATCTGGAAGGCCGTTCACGTCATTCGCTTGATTGACAAGGAAGTCGGGGATGCCGTCATCCTGCGGGACATCGGCACGCACCGAGCGTACGAGCGGCTCGATCGTCGCCGAGTCAATCACCGCAAACTCTGGCGTGTTGAATCCGTTGAGACTCGAGATCTCGACGTCGTACCCAACGAACTCGCCTTGAATCGTCGAGGTCATGAGCCACTCGGCAACTGCGACCTCACCGGCCGCGATGTCGCCGAGATCGACCGCCAACGACGGCGAACGCGCTTCCGCACCAACGCGCGTTCCGATCAGATCAAAGTCGATCAGGAGATCACGCTCATTCTCGATGATCTGCGGTTCGCCCGACTCAATGCGCACGTCGCCAGCGACACCGCCGCCCGCGTTCTTCGCCCAAAGTCCAAGCGCGAATGGCACGCTCGGCTCAAGTTCTGGCGTGAATGGGTCGTCGCCGAAGACTTGCGTCTCGATGAAGTAGTTGAGTTCGAGCGACGGATTCGGCAGCACCGTGATCTGCGCTGGGAAGAGCGGGAACGAAAGCGTCTGTCCGCCCACCGCGTAACTCAGCGTGCCCTTGACCTTGTAGTTGGTCGGTGCGTTCGGTGCCGCAGAATCGCCTGGAATCAGCGTGAAGGTCGCGCTTCCCGACGCACCCGCTGCGAGCGTGCCCGTACCGTCGACCGCCGTTAGCGTGTCGAGCGTTGGGCCAAGCACCACGAATCGCTCGCCCGCAGGCTCGCCGTTCGCATCCACGATTTGGAAATCAAGCCGCAGCGATTCAAGCGCGAACTCCGTGTCGTTGTCGAGCACGAGCCGTGCTTCGAAGGCTTGGCGCGTCAGCGTGACGGTTTGCTCGAGTTGAATGGTGAGCGTCGTGCAGAGGCCTTGGCTTGGCTGGAGACTCAAGACGTAGACCGCGTAGGCCGCGCCGAAGAGTTGATTCAGACCGTCGAAGCCCGACGCGCGCACGGTTTGAACCGCGCCGCGTGCGCTCGCCATGTAGCCGTTGAGCACGGATCGATCGATGAAATCGGTCGAGAGCCCCGCGGGAACATCTTCCACCGTGAAGATGCCGAGTTCGTAGTAGTCGCGCGTGCGGTTCCAACGCTCCACGAGACGATGGAGTTCCACAAGCGGTCGCCCTTCCATCACCGCGGGATACGCGGTCCAGAACGCCTCGAGTGCTGCGAGTTCTTCGCTGGTCACGCGTGTCACGTTCGCGTTCGTTGGATCGATCAACGCGTCGAGGAGCGCGCCGATGAACTGGCTGCGAATGGCGTTTCCTTCACCGGCGGTCATGCCGTTGTCGTCGATGACGCGCGTGCGTGGGCCTTCAAGTCGGTCGAACCACGCGAAATCGCCGAGTTCATAGGCGAACGGGCGCACCATGCGAATGGCGAGGAGGCCGGCGTTCGCTAGGTCCTCGTAGTCCTCGCGCGTCGCGTCGACGGCATCCGGAACCGTGAAGAGATTATCAAACGGATCATTCGCGCCCGCGACGCCCTCCTCCTGCTGTAGCACACACGGACCAGGATCCCCACCAATAGTTGCTGCCTGATTCTGCAAGCAGCAGCAGGCCTTGAATGCATCTGTAATAGCTTCAAGTGCTCGTCCAGCGGGGAACTTCTTTGCAAAGTCAATTGCCTTCTCTTCCGCAGCCGCTCCAAGCGATTCCTTTGCCGCATCTCCCAACGCACTCAATGAATCTGGTGGCGATTCCATGATCTTGTCAGCCAATTTCTCCGCTGCTGATTCAAGTACATCCTTCAGCGCACGTGCAGCAGCACTGCCGCCTTGATCTTGATCTCCGCTGCCCCCGCCGCCGTTGTTGTCGCCTTCTTCATCCGCTTCGGCGTCTTCCTCTTCATCATCACTTTCGAGCAACTCGTCAGCGATCTTGTCCTCAGCCTTCTCGAGGAGACAGTCGCGCAACTTCGCCGCTTGTTCCGCTCCACCGACAGCCGCCCCCACCGCATCGCTGCCGCACGGAATGAAGTTGTCGATGCACTGATCGAAGCACGCCTCGCAATTCGGCGCCGTGTACTGGCCCGGCGGCGTTGGCTGAGACGCACCCGGCACGTTGCCGAAGCCAGGCGGATTGAATCCTCCCGCGCAGCCGAAGCACGAACCGCCGAAGCTCGGGCCGCTGCTATTCGGACACTCGACGGTCTTATCGACGCCGAGCAGGAAGCTGTACTTGCCGAGCGTATTGCCGCAGAGCAGTTCCCACACGGCACGCATCGCGGGGCGCTGCACGCAATCAGGACCACCAACGAGTCCCTGCCCGAATTGATGATCGATCACGAGGAACGGCGCCGAAACCGACTGGCCAGGCAACAGGTCACCGACGATCGGTGAGAGCGGGATGATCTCGTAGCGATCGGTATTCTCGATCTCCCAGAGCGTGTTGTCCGCGGCGACGAGGCCATGGTTCGTGATGGTGAACTCGCGGTAACTCACTTCACCGTCGAGCGCGTCGAGGTCGAGCACCACCGGCTCCACCGTCACGACGGGCGCAGGGACGTTCGTTTCAAAGTTGAGCGTGATCGTGATCGTGTACTGATCGCTGAACGGCACAGGCACGACCGTCCACGAGTACGTCACGAGGACGCGGCTCATGAAGAGTTCAAGATCAAGGCCACCGGGGCCGACGAAGATCGATTGCTGCGCGCCACCATGTTGCGGCGCGGTTCCACGCAGCGTGTAGTTGCCCACTGGGACGCGCGTGAACTCGATGAATCCCTCGGCGTCGACGAGGCCGCTCGCGATCGCCTCGGTCGCGCCCGAAGGAACGAGTTCGACGGTCGCGTTCGGATAGGTCGGCGGTGTTGCGTAGAAGCTGAATTCGTTCGTCGTACGAACGCGCACTGTGGCGGTGGCGTCGCTCGTCGCGTTGAACGTCATTGGGACGCCCACACCGAGGCCTTCGTTTGCCGTGTCGGTCACGGTGATCCACGGATTCGCTGTGTACGGACCGATGACGAGATCTTCCGCTGGATCAAGCCGCAGCGAGACGACGGTCGACGCGCCTGGCGCGAGCGGCGGCAACGATGCCGGCGTCGCGAGCGTGCCGAACGGCGAAGCTGCAACCTGAACGGAGAGCGCACCGGTCGCAACCGAACCCGCATTGGTCACGGTGACGTTCACATAGTCGACTTCGCCGACGAGCATGTCGCGCACGATCGACGCTGGCGCGGCGACGAGTTGCGGCAACGCCTCGATCGCAAAGACAGGGAACTCCGCGACCTTCGCAGTCGTCTTCGGCGTCACGAGCGTGAAGCGCACGAGACCGCCTTCCGATCCTTCGCCGACGGTGACTGCGTAGTCGATGAAACGCGATTCGTTGGCGCCGAGTGTCGATGCGCCAAGCGACGCGGTCGCCGAAAGCCCCTCACCGATGGCTTCGACCTCGAGCACCGCGCCTTCGAGCGCGAGTTCGCCGAGATTTCGGACGAGAATCTGCCCACTCGCAGCGCCTCCTTCCGCGATGCGGCGTTCGCTCGCATCGGCTTGGATCGACGCGCCCCAATAGACCACCTGCGTTTGCACTGCAGGCGTGCCGCTTCCAGCACGCGCGCCGAAACCATACACGCCGGCGTTGTTGGCCACCGGCGCGACGTCCACCACCGCGCGCCCATCGGCACCCGTCGTGAAGGATGCGGTCGTTGGGAAGCCATCGACGAGCGTGAGGCGCGTACCCGAGATGTTCGCAACGGGTTCACCCGTCGCTTGGCTGTGCGATTCAATGATGAGTGTGGTCGGCGCGGGGAGTTCAAGTTCCGATGCGACGACGGAAGCCGTCACCACAACGCCACCCACCGAAAGCGCACCTTGCGCGATGCGTGTGTTGTCGACTTCGCCGCTGCTGCCGTCGCTCAGTGATTCGAGCACATTCGAGGCGTCATCCGTCACGACGGTGATGCGCCACACGCCGCTCGCGGGCGCGGTGAAGTCAATCGAGCGGTTGTACGACGCACCGACCGCGAGCACATTCGGGCCGGGTGCCGCACCAACCGTCACAAAGCCCGGTCCATCGGTGCGCGTCGCATAGATCTTGTCGACCCAGCCGCCTTCCGCGACTCCGAGGCCGTTGTTCGTCACCGTGAAGTTCGCCGTGAGACGTTCGCCTTCGACGGCCGACGCTGGCGCCGACGCCGCCACAACGGTGAGATTCGGCCGCGGCGCAGGATCGATGTTGATCACGATCGTGCGAATGAACGCGTTGCTCACACCTTCCGCCGACTCCTCGATCGAACCCGTTGAGTCAGCAGTCACCACCACGCGTTGCGCGCCTTCGACCGACGTTGGAATCGTGCATTGCACCGTGCGCACGACTTCAGCACCGGCAGGAATCGTTTGGACGATGGTCGGCGCCGCGATCGTGCGATCGTTGCCGATCGTCGCGTCATCGGAGAGCGCGACAAGATCGCCGCGGAATCCGCTCGCGCCGCCGTTTCCGATGTTCTCGACGGTGTATGTCACCGAAATCGTGTCGCCCGCGGTCGCGCTTGTCGGCGCCGAGATCGCGGTCACAACGAGATTCGGCTGTCGCGGCGTGATTGCAAGCGAGTTTGAACAGTTGTTCGACTCACTTGATTCAACGATCTCGCCGCGCGCATCCGCGCAGACTTGCAGCGTGAACGCGCCGCCTGTGACCTGCGGGGTCGCGATCTGTCGAATCAACTCGACCGACGCCCCCACCGGAAGATCCTCGGAGAGGAGGAGTTCGGCGAGCAGAATCGACTGCGATTCACCCGACGCTGAGATGCTGAAGAAACCATTGGCGGTGAGATCGGCTTGACCGTTGTTCGTCATGCGCAGCGTCACGTTGAACGGCTGGCCGAACGAAATCTCTGTTGGCACCGAAACGAAAGACGCCGTCAGATCTGGAAGCGCGGGTCGCACCAATGCGATCGGTGCACTGACGACCAAGTTGTTGCCTTCGTCGCTCTCCTCAATCGAGGCGTTTCCGTCGGTCTTGATCAGCAATCGATACGTGCCATTCAAGAGCGCGTTTGCGAGCGGCAGTTGCACGCTTGCCGCACGCGGCGACGTCGCGCCCGGCGCGAGTGCCGCCGAACCCGAACCGACCACCGCGACAGGAATGTCGTTTGTCGAGAAGAGTGCGTCGGTGGAGAGGAAGACGATGTCGCTGAAGCCGCCAGCGGCCGCGAGATCACCCTCGTTGGTCACGCTCCACGAGACATCAATCGCCTCGCCGAAGGTCCCCGTCGCTGGAAGAACAACTGACGACGCCACGAGATCTGGCGCAGGCGTCGCAGCAACGGCGCACGCCGCGCTTGCGCCCGCGTTGTTCGATTCGCTGCCCTCGGTGAGTGCCGCGAGCGCGTCGACCACCGCGAGGAAGAACTTCGTCTCCGCCGCGTACGACACGGGAATCTGCACGCTTGCGGTGCGTTGGTACGACGCCTCCGGCGCGAGCACTCCTGCGGAAACAGGCTGCGTGCGCAAGAGAAGGTCGTCCGCCGAGAGCGTCGCGTCGTTCGAGAGATAAATGCGGTCGCTCCAGCTGCCCGACGTTGGTGCCGTGCCCGCGTTCGTTCCGCGCCAGGTGACACTCACCGAATCACCGGCTTGCGCCGAGGTTGGCGCCGCGAGAACGGCGGCCACCAAATCGGGGCGCGCGGGCGCTGCGATCGTGAATGGCGCGCTCGCCAAGGTGTTCGATGCAGCGTCAGCCCCTTCGTCAACTTGGTTGAGCGCGTCGGTCCGCGCGATCAAGCGTGCAGCACCCACAAAGTCGGGGAGCGTCACGACGGCCGAGTCGCTGTAGTTCGCGCCACCCGCGAGCGTCTGGCTGCGCACGCGCTCGACAAGCATGATGTCGCTCGAAGTGAGCACATCATCTTGGCTCAACCAAATCTGATCGCGCCACGAGCCCGTTGCAGTTGCGTCGCCGGTGTTCGCGATCGTCCATAAGAGCGTTGCCGTTTGCGTCGCAACCGCGTTCTCAAGCGCCGCGACTGCAATCACGCCGAGGTCGGCGCGCGGCGGCGGAAGCACTTCAAACGCGACCGATACAGCGCGGTTGTTTGCTTCCTTCGGCCGTTCATCGACTTCGTTGAGGCGGTCGGCGGTGGCCACGACAAAGCGTGCACCAGCGACCGACGCAGGAATGACGAAACTCGCACCTACGGCCGACTGCTCACCGATCGCGAGCGCGCTCGACACCGAGATATCCCCGAGGAAAGTGTCGTCGCTGTCACCGCCAACGTTGTTCGTCGAGAGCGCAACGCCGATACGACGGAGCGAATTCACCGCTGCGGTGCCATCGTTGCGTTCGACGACCGTCAATGAGATCGGCGTGCCCGCGACGACATTGCTCGGAACAGTGATCGATGCGATCGTGAGATCCGGATTCGGCGGGAATCGCAGTTGAATCGGCCCGATCGCTGCGGAGACGTTGTTCGATTCGCCACTCGTGCGTTCGTTGACTTGCCCGTTCGCATCGGCGGAAACGAAGACGAAGAAGTCTGCTTCTTCCTGCGGCGCTGTGAGCACCAATTCCACCGTGCGTTCAGCACCCGCCGCGAGCGCAGCGGTCGCGGCAACAGGTGCCCCGAGGAACTGGTCGCCACCGAAAGCCGCATCGGTCGAACGGAACGCGCGGTCACTCCATGGGAGTTGCGCCACCGCGTTGCCTTGATTGCGCACCGTCCAACGCAGCGTGAACGGCTGACCAGCCACAATCGATGATGGTGCTTCGACTGCCGTCACGATGAGGTCGGGTGCGGCAGGTGGTTGCACCTCCACTGAACCCGCGATCAACGTGTTGTCGGCGTCGTTCGACTCAAAGCGCGCGGACGTCGCGTCGACCGCGATCAAGATCGAGTAGGTGCCGCTGGCGGTCGACTCCGGCAGCGTGAAGTTGACGCTGCCTGCAAGCGAGGCGCCCGAGGCGAGCGTCGCATTCGTACGTACGACGCTTCCGAGGAGCGTGTCCGATGCATCGAGCGTCGTGTCGAGGGAAAGGAACACGCGATCCGTGAACGAGGGGCCGATCGAGTCCCCCGCTCCCGTGTTTGAAGTTGCGAAGGAAACAGTCGTCGATTGCGTGGTGAAAATCGTCGCGGGCGCCGTCACGTTGGCTGCAACGAGATTCGCCGCAAGGATCTCAATTGGCGCACCGAAGACAACGTTGTTCGCTTCGCCGTCGTTCTTCGACGAACTCTCGGCGATGTCGCCGTCGATATCGAGCGTAAGCCGCGGCACCACGGTGCCTGCGACGAAGGGCGCAACACCCGAAAGCGTGCGCTCCGCGGTTGCCTTCGGTGCGAGATCGGCGTTGGCAACCGAGGTTCCGAACGTCGCGAGCAACGTTGGTGTCGAAACCGAGGCCACAAAATCGACGCGCGAACTCCATGGCGCGACCGCATCGGCGTTCCCCGCATTTCGTTCGACGAACAACGCCGTCATCGGTGCGCCCGCGCTGATCGACTTCGCAACGATCGGGCCATCTGAGACGAGATCGGCGACAGGAACCTCTTTCTCGATCGAAACCGTGATAGCGGCCTTGTCGAGCGTCAGCGTGGTGTTCGGCGGAAGCGTTGTCGCTGTGAATGCTCCGGAACGTCCGCTCGGGAAAGACGCGAGCGCCCATGTCGTTCCGACGGAAGGTGCGAACGAGGGATCGAATGCGAGCGTGAATGCGCCGTCGAGCGCGCCCGTCGTCGCGCTGATCGCCGTGTTCGTCGAACTCGCGATCTGCGTCAGCGACGATGAGGCGCTGCACGCGAAGGCGCCATTCACCGCGACTGCCGTGTTTCCTTCAAGCGTGAGGAAGCCCTCGTTGAGCAGTGTTCCGCCAAAAGGAGAGAGTGGAAGCGTACCCGTGTTCACGATGCGACCACGCGCACGCGGCTCAATGCGCGCCAAACCCGCGAGTTGCGCGGTGCTGCCATCGATCGATCGAATGTTGCCCGATCCGCGCAGCGTGAGATCTGCCGCGAGCGTGCGAATCGCCTGAGGAACGCGCAGATCTGCAGAGGTTTCCCAAGTACCACCCGCAAGACGATTGCTGGCGAGATTCGCAAGCGCGCAGTTGAAAGAGAGTGTGCCCGCATCAACGAACACCGAGCCAGTATTTGTGAAGACAACGGGCGCACAACTGTTGTTGATCGACTTCAGTCCTGCGCCAATGGCGCGCAGCGTGCCTTCGTTCGTGAAGGAGACAGGAGTAAAGATGTTGCAGTTTCCGAAGACCTGGCAAACCTGGCCACTCGCCGCCGACATCGTCCACTCGCCGCGATTGAGGATCGCACCGCTCGGACCGATCGTGACGTTCTGATTCGACGGCATCGTGACAACGCCGTCATTCGTAAACGCGCCAGCGATCGTTGTGCTCGCGAGCGAGAGAGACGCTGACTTTGTGATCGTCATAGGGATGAGGATCGTGGAACTCACGGCGCTATTCGTTGGCGCCAAGAGTGAAAGCGAACCCGCGCCAGTGAGCGCGGTCGACGTGATCACTGTCTCGATCGGGAGTTGGATGGCTCCAACAAGCGAGAGCGTTCCTGAGTTCGATCGGAAGAGTCCGCCGCCTGAGATCGGAGCGCCGAGCGTGAGGTTGCTCTGATTCGAGAGCGTCGCACCCGTCGCCACCGTTGCACCCGACGAAAGCGTCGCATTGCAGCTGTAGCGGAGTTCGCCTTCATCCACGAACACTGAACCCGAACTTGTGAAAGTGATCGGCGCACAACCGTTGTTGATCGACTTCAGTCCTGCGCCAATCGCGCGCAGCGTGCCTTCGTTCGTGAAGGAGACAGGAGTAAAGATGTTGCAGTTTCCGACCAGCTGGCAAGTCTGCGCACTCGCTGCCG
>JAIXVI010000299.1 GCA_027483065.1 Planctomycetaceae bacterium | reverse complement strand
GGCGGCATCGAAGCCCGGATTCGACGTGAAGCGCGCGACGCCTGTGTCGCCGAAAGTGGCGGGGAAGACGCGCGACGCGGTCGTGCCCTTGGATCCGAGCGCTTCGGGCTGAATCGCGCCGTCTGCGATCACCATCCCGATATCAAAGTGCTGCGCAGCGGCGGGCGCCGCGAGAAGCAACGCGGCGATCATGGCTGCGGTTGGCGTCGCGCGGCGGAAGGCGCGCGGAAAGCAGGTGCGCGCACACACGCGCTGAAGTGAGAGAGAGTGTTCGGACATCTGAACTCCTCTGCGTAGGGCAGAGTTGGTGTGGTGCATGTGTTTGTGATGGGCGAGTCGGCCGACGCGCGGCCGACGCCCATTACGGTTCGATGAGGTTGCGTTGGAAGAGCGCGCTGACCGCAGGGTCGAGTCGATTGCGTTCTGCGTCGACGTAGATCGCGCCGAACGAAGCCGTTTCGACGTGTCCGTCGAGAAACGACCAATTCGACTGCGATTCCGGCGATGCACGTCCGCCCGAAACAGCGGCAACCGAAACCTCCGCGGAAGCGATCGTTGGTGCCTGCGGCGAAGCGCCCCAGCCCTCAACGTGCGGGTGGTCGGCCGCCGCGAATGCGCCACTCTCGGCCATCAGAAGGAGTTGCACCGTTCCTGCGTGGTCCGCAACCTTCGACAATCGATCCGTCGCAAGTGACGGGTCGATTGCCGCCCACGGCGAGAACTCGCGCGCGAGGTGGTTGTTGAGACCGTAACTCGTGCGACGAAGCGCGCCGTTGGCAGCACCAACAGGCAGGCCTTCTCCGCCTTGATCGATGGCCCAGTGCGGGCTCGTATCGAGCGGAGAGCGGATGAGCGATGTGTCGCAGTAGTTTCGGCGTGCGAGAACATCGACGAAACTCTCATCGCTTCCCTGATCATGTCCGCCGTGAGGGAGACGAGCATCGATCAGCCAGCCCGCGTGATCTTGCGCGTAGGCAAGTGACGCAAGTTGAAGCGAGCGGAGATTCGCTGAGCATTGCACGACGCGCGCGCGCTGTTGAAGCAGCACCAGCGCAGGGAAAGTCAGTGCGATCACAATGGCGAGGATCGCGACGACCACGAGCAGCTCGACGAGCGTGAAGGCTCGTCGACGTAAAAATTGTTGGGACAAGAGCTGTGCTCCAAGCGCGCGCGGAGTGCGACGCGCATTCTCATCAGAATGCTGGAAAATGTCGGGAAGCCCGACAAAACCGCGTGACGATTGCGTCATTCAAAACGAACGAAGCACAATCGCACGAATGACAGCGAACTTCAGAGAAGGGCTGGCGGGGGGCGCGCTGCGAAGACGCGTGGCGCGGGAATTCTGGGCTGGCGTGCAGCCTCGCGTTCATGCACGATCGCGAGGACGTCAACCGTGAGATCGAAGGGGCTCGCGAGTTCCGGAGTTGGCAGTTGAACCGCGAGTTCAGCGCAGACGGCGCAGCCGTCGTCGTGCGGGACCGCGGGTTGCGTCGGATGCGTCGGTGTGTGCCGCGGCGTGACAGGCGCGCAAAGTTGATGACTCTTCGCGCAGGACGCGCTGGCGTGCACGTGGACCTCGCCAGCAATCGCAGCGTGCGATGCGTGAACCGCATGTGATGCGCAGGCGCTTCCACCGTGCGCGACCATCATGTGGACGAATCGCGCCACGCCGCCGCCCGACGCGATCGCCGCCGCGAAGGCGAGGATCGTTGCGAGGAGGGTGATGTGGCGTCGGCGGAGCATCGCGGCGGGTGAGGCGGTGAGAATAGTCAGCGGTCGCGCACTCGACAATCGACAAAGACGCGCGATTCATCCCTCGCCAATCGGTGCGAGCGGCGCGACCACGACTTCGGGTCCGATACGGTCGTTCGCAGGCATTGGGTTCACCGTCACGGCCATTCCACGCTCGCCTTCGACGAAAAGTGCGTTTTCGGGCCTCGATTCTCGATCGAGGAGCCGCATCAATCGCAGTTCGCCGTCGGCTCGGCAGACGACGCGCTCTGTCTTACCGCGACTGCCCAACGTGTCGGTCACGATGCGAATGGCGCTCTCAGGAACCACCGAGTTTGGCGCACCCTTACGGAACGGCACGGTCGCGAGGTACGCAAACAGCGCGCGACCGTCGCGGCGACCGACGATGCGATCCAACGCGGCGACGCGCGGGGTTGGTTCGACGCGCCGCGCCTCGTGGCACCAATCGTCGACCTTCGCGCGCATCGGACACGCATGTTGATGAAGACATGGAGCGACGACGGTTGCCGCGGGTTGCGCCGCGCTGTGTGCAACGAGCGCATCACGCAGTGCCATCAACGCACGCGTTGTGGATCGAAGCGCAGGTTCGATCAAGAGAAGCGGGGCAGCGCGCGCCCACTGCGCGACCATGTCGACCGTTGCGGGTAGATGGCGCGGATCGACGTGATCTTCGACGAGCAGTTCGTTGAGCGCGGTTTGACAAAGGATGACGTCACTCGCTTGCGCAAGCGCGGGCACGCTCTTGTGGCGAAAGTCGCGGGCTTCGACGTGCACTTCGACGTCGACGTTCGCCGCTTCGGCTGCCACGCGCACCGATTGTTCGTATGCGCGTGCCGCAGGAGCGCCGAGTTCAAACGCGTGCAACTCGACACGCATCCGCCGATCCTGCGTCGCGTTCGCGTGCGCTTGAGAGCGCGCCGCGGCAAGCCATGCGAGAAATCCACAACTCGTCGCGCCGACGCCCGCGCCAAGGTCGAGAACGCGCACGCAATCGAGGCGCGAGAGTTGCGCGAAGCTGGTACTTCGCGCGGCTGCCTCTTGAAGCGCGAGGACAACTTTCGGCGCGTCGCTCGCGAGGAAGTAGCCGCACTTCGCGATGAGGTGATCTTCGTCCGCTTGTTCGCGGGAGAGCGATCGTCGCTCGCTTGTGTAGAGATCGGAAAGGCGAATGATGGCGCGCGCGAGCGCGGCATCGTCGGTGGCGCCAGTGGTTGTTTGATCGGCGCTTCGATACAACTCCTCGACTGCGAGGATCACCGAGCGGGTGGCCGCAGGAAGAACTTGCTGGGAAGCGTTCATGCCGCCGTTGCCGTAAGCCGCCCGACATGTCCGACATGTCGAGTGCGCCCATCCAACGCGCGCGGAGGGATTCGAACCCCCAACCGTCGGTTCCGAAGACCGATGCTCTATCCAATTGAGCTACGCGCGCAGCGGCGCACAGCGTAGCGCGGACAGGGCGTTCGGGGAAGTGCTACCTTTCCCCGCTCAGGAGCCGCCGTTTCGGGCGGATAGGAGCACACCAATGGGCATCATGGCTGGCAAGCGTGGACTCGTGACCGGAGTCCTTCACGAGACAAGCATCGCAACCTCAATTACCCAGAGCCTTTTGCGCGAAGGCGCGGAGTGCATCTTCACCCACATGCCCGGCGAGAAGATGGAGCGACGCACGCGCAAGATCGCCGAGGGGTTTGGCATCGCAAATCCGTGGCTCCAGCCGATGGACGTTGGGCAAGACGCGGACATCACCGCGTGCTTCGAGCGCATTGGCCGTGACTTCGGACAGATCGATTTCATCGTGCACTCGATCGCGTTCGCCGACAAAGACTGGCTCAAGCTCGGTCGCTTCGCAGCGACGCCTCGGTCGGTCTTCCTGAATGCGATGGACATTTCGGCGTTTAGCTATCAAGCGATGGCGAACGCGGCGCTCCCCGTCCTCAAGGAGGGCGGCGCGATGATCGGCCTCAGCTACTACGGCGCCGAGAAGGCTGTGCCTGGCTACAACGTGATGGGTGTTGCGAAGGCCGCGCTTGAAGCGACGAATCGCTACCTCGCGATGGAGCTCGGCCGCGTGAAGGGCGTTCGTTGCAATCTGGTTTCCGCAGGGCCAATCAAGACGCTTTCTGCGTCGGCCGTCGGCGGCTTCGATTCCATTCTCGACCGCATTCCACAGGTCGCACCGTTGCCGCGCAACATCGTTGCACCTGAAGTGGGCGATGCGGCGGCGTTCCTCTTGTCGGATCTTTCGCGCGGTACGACTGGACAAGTGCTCTACGTCGACAGCGGCTATTCGATCATGGGGCTGTAAACCGTGGGCGGGAAGCGATGAGCTCGCGCGTCACGCGTTGCATCACGCGTCGCATGACGCGCGACGTCACTTGCTGAGAAGCCGCGGATCGAAGATCCACGGTCGTGTGTTCGCGCGGTCTTCCTTCGGGACGAGCCGATCGCGGATCGCAGCGCGAAGAGCATCAAGCCCTTCGCCCGTTTTCGCGCTCACCGCGAGATCTGAGTTCTCACGTGTCGCCGGGTGTCTGCTCGCGTCGTTCATGCGATCGACTTGCGCGAACACGCGGAGATCGGGCGCGCGATCAAGCTCAGGCCACGCGATCTCTGGCGCGGCGAGTGCAATCACGAAATCAGCATCGGCCAGAAGTCCGCGCGCGAGATCGATCGCCGCCATCTCAACCTCGTCGGAACTCGAGCGAAGGCCGGGCAAATCGAACCATTCCACGACAAGACCGCCGAGGTCGATGCGCGCGCTGACTGCATCGCGTGTCGTACCTTCTTCGGGGCTTACGATCGACGCTTCTCGACCAAGAAGCGCGTTCGATAAGGTGCTTTTTCCAGCGTTTGGTCGACCGACGAGTGCGACGCGCGCAGGGTCCACAAGCCGCATGAGGCGCGCGGAGCGTGCGTGATCCTCCGCGGTGAGCGGGTTGTTCGCGTGCGCGGCCCACCGTTCGCGTTGGGCGAGCAAGATGGAAACCGCAAGCGGGCTCGCGGCACGTGCCATCGTCGCGAGCGCGAGTGCTTCGACGCGGTCTTCGGCTTCGGGAAAGATTTCGAGTGGATCGAGTTCGGCGCGCGCGGCAAGTGGATCATCGATCCAGTGCGCTCCATGCGCGGCGAGCCATTCCGCGAGACGCTCGACGATGCGCGTTCCGCCATGCGGCATGAGTTGGGCGCGTTCGGGTGCGAGGCGCGCGACGAGGCCTTCGTCGATCCGTTCAAACTTGCGCAAGCGAAGTCCGCCCACTTCGACATCGCGGCCACAGAGCGCCGTCAAACACGCGGAGACATCACCGATGATCTCGATGGTCGCAACGGCACCCGCACCGTGAGGTGTCGCGCGGTAGCAAGCCACCTCAAGTGGAGGGGTGGCAAGTGGTGGGGTGATGTTGTCCGGACGAACTCCGGTCATGTCGTGTGAGATCGGCGCTTTGCCGTGAAAACGCGAGGAAATCGCTCAAGTCGCTCGCAAGAAGTGAGAAGCTCCAAACTGGGGTTTCTCCTTGAGATGTTCAGAATCGCGCGGAAATCTGAGTTCTTCCTACTCTGCGCGTGGCGCTCCCTCACACATTCTCATCGCTGTCGTCGGCGTCCTGGTGCGAGTGGTCGTGCGAGTGGTCGTGCCCATGATCATGCTCACATCCGCAGCCATCGCCGCAAGAACCGTGCTCGTGATCATGCTCCTGATCATGCTCGTGGCCATGCCCTTCCTGCGCCTCGTGCCCACCCATCGCCGCGTCTTCGCGCATCGACATGCGCCCCGTTGGCTTCGGTTCG
>JAIXVI010000061.1 GCA_027483065.1 Planctomycetaceae bacterium | reverse complement strand
AAGTTCGACAGCGCCTTTGCCGCGAGCGTGATCGCAGCGCCACCGAGAAGTACGCGCGCGTACGCGGTTTCGAGTGCAACGAGTTCGGGCTCATGGCCCATGGCGCGGAAGGCGTGCTCGATCACGAGCGCAAATGGCACCAAGACCGCGAGCCAATATCCGAGCGAGATCCAAAGTCCAGCCCACCCGTAACGCGCGACTTCGTCGGTTCGGCCCGCACCGACACGCTGCGCCACAAGTGTGTTGACGAGCGCAAGGATGCCGAACGCGCAGGAGATCGCGACCCACGACCAAATGCCGCCGTTGCCTTGACCGGCGACCGCCATCGGGCCGAGCACCGACACCATGAGGCTGTCGACGAACTGCATGAGCGTGTAGCTCAGCATCGCGACGATGGTGGGCCACGCCTGCGTCCAGACTTCGGAGATGTCGGCGCGTCGCGGCAACATGGGGCGGAGGTCGGGAGATCAAAACCGAACGGTGCACGGCACGTGCCAGTCAGTGCCTGGCACTGCATGGCACGTGCCAGGCACCATACAGCGAGACACTCAAAGGCTTACGCCGCAAGATTTTGGACTTGGATACTTCTGTGAACGGCACGTGCCGCCCAGTGCGTGGCACTGGACGGCACGTGCCAGGCACCATTTCATCGTGAGCCGCGCGAGCCACTCAGAGTTCGACCATCACCATGTCGCTCTCGACGGTTGCCGTGTGCTCTGGCGCATGCACTGCATTCGCCATGCACTCAAGCCCCGCGAGCTTCGCCATCTCGGCGCGCGTTGAAGCCGCGTCGTAGCCCGGGGCCACACGACCCGCGCGAGCGGCCGCGAGGTCGAGCGCGATCTGCGACTCGCTCTTCGCGAACTCGACCGGCTCGATTGCCTGCTCGAAGCTCTGCAGACGGCCCGTTGCGTTCTCGAAGGATCCGGCCTTCTCAACCCACGCCGCGCCCGGAAGAACGACCGTCGCCATCGCAGTCACGGCGTTCGGCAACGTGTCGATCGCAACAATCGTCTCGACCGACTTCAACGACGCTGCGAGTGCCGGCGTCACCCAATCGCTCGGGTAGTTGCCCGTGACAATCGCCGCACCGTACTTGCCGCTTGCGATCGCTTGCTCGAAGCCCTGCGCATTCGCGACAGGCTTGCCACCCGCGAGCGCTTCGAGCACGCGGCGAACACCGCGCGCGTTCGGTGCCTTCTCCGCGCGAATCGTAAATCCGCCGGGGAACGTCTTATCTTCGCCTTGGAACGGCACTGGGCCGACGGCGAGCATCGCTTCCGCGTCGATCGACAGCGCGTAACGCGCGAGGTTGTACGCGTCTTCGCACGAGAGCATCGGGCTCACGAGAAGCGCGAGGTGCTTCTTCTTCACCGACACGCACGCCGACATCGCAGCATCGACCGCCGCGACGGCTTCGCGCCACGCTTCCATCGGCTTCAGCGGATCAAACGCGTCGCGCGATCTTGTCGCGGGCAACGTCAAGCGCGCATCCGAGTGGACAAACTTCCAGCCGTAACGCACTTCGTCGGTGATCCACCACTTGTTGACGTCGTCGTTCTGCCGCGGCTTGACGCGGTAGACGCGACCGTCGTTGTGCTCGACGGAAATGTTGTCGCCCGATGCGGTGATGCCGTCGATCGACGGGGTCTTCTTCAAGAACCACACGCGCTGCTGGAAGAGGAAGTCCTTGTCGAGCAGTGCACCGACAGGGCAGAGATCGACGACGTTCCCCGACAACTCGTTGTCGAGCGCCATGCCCGGGAAAATGTCGATTTGCTCGGTCGAACCGCGGCCATCGACCATGAGTTCGTTCGTGCCCGTCACTTCGCGGGTGAAGCGCACACAGCGCGTGCACATGATGCAACGATCGCTGTAGAGGAGGACGTTCGGGCCGATGTCCTTCTTCGGTTGCTTGTTCTTCGCTTCGGTGAAGCGGCTCTGACCACGGCCGTACTGGTAGGAGTAATCCTGCAAGTGGCACTCACCCGCCTGATCGCACACAGGGCAATCGACGGGGTGGTTGATGAGGAGGAACTCCATCACCGACTTCTGGTTCGCGACCGCCTTCGGGCTGTCGGTGTACACAACCATGCCTTCAGCAGCGATCTGCTGGCAGGTCGGCACGAGCTTCGGGAACGGCTCGAGTTTGCCGGTCTTCGCGTTGGGCTGCCAGACCTCAGCGAGGCAGATGCGGCAATTCGCCACCACCGAGAGACCCGGGTGATAGCAATAGTGCGGGACCTCAACGTCTTGGTCGAGGGCGGCTTGCAGGATCGACTGCCCAGGCTTGAAGGAGTGCTTCTTGCCGTTGATCGTGAGCTCTGGCATAGACGGCGCAATGTAGCCGAAGCCATCGCGATGGTGGCGGTTGGTGATCAGTCCGCCGACGCGGCCGCGGGAAGCGTCGCGAACCGGATCTTGATCCGCCTGTCCTCGCAGGCGATGGCGCGAACTTCGATGCATCGACCATCCCCGAGCCGGAAACGGCGGCCGGGGTGACGCGCCTCGAGGCGCTGGAGTTCATCCAGAAAATTGCCCGCCGAATCAAACCCGGCCTCGGCAAGTGGGATGGGGAGGCGGCCGATCCGCACCCCGCCGATATCGACGAAGAGCCGCTCCTCGCCCTCGGCAAGTTCGAGCGGCATGCGAACGGTGGCGATGAGGCCGAGCGCGCTTGGGCCGATCGGAGCCTCGAGGGTCGTCTCGAGGATCACCGCGCCCTCCTCGGAACCGACTCGTACTGCACTTGCGGCGGCGAACGGCTCGAACTCAGGATCGTGCGTCGCCCACTTTGGCAGTCGCGTCGCGAGCCACGCGTTGATGTCGGCCGGGTCGATCGCGATCGCCCACTCCTCCCCCGCCGGATCGCGCACTTTCGTGACGGCGGCGACGAGCGCCTGCTCGAGCGCTTCGCCGCGGATGACCGCGTCAGGAGGAAGCGTCGGCCGGCCGGCGGGTGGGATGAGTGCCAAACACACGCCCGCAAGAAGCACCCCTCCGCCAACAGCCGCAACTCCGCGCACGGCCGCGCGGATCGTCTTCCGCGATGAACCGTTGGACATGGCGTCGAACTCGTCACCCACGCGCGAGAGCGTACGCGAAACGAGTGGCCTTCGGACCGCTTCGCGGCACGCTGCGCTGAGCGAAACCGGTTCTCACCGCCAGAATCCGATGCGTGTCCATCGTGAGCAGAGGTCGACGAGAGTTACTTCCATGCCTCGAGCAGAAGCGCGAGATCC
Source organism: Planctomycetaceae bacterium (assembly GCA_027483065.1). GTDB lineage: Bacteria > Planctomycetota > Phycisphaerae > Phycisphaerales > SM1A02 > QWPT01. The sequence goes on along the minus strand of JAIXVI010000061.1, from coordinate 13,687 downwards.
GCTGCGCCGACTGCGCCATCGCCATCGAGATCCGCATCGCAACGACCCGAACCGCACGGGCCCCACGCGAGGAGAAGGAGCGAAAGATCGGCGGCACTGACCGCACCGTCGCCGTTGAGATCGGCCGCGGTCGACGAGAGTTCGACGACCGTGCGATCACCTCCGGCATGTACGGCGCGAATGCGTTCGCCAGACGCGAGGAGCCCGTTCGGTTGCGCACACTGAAACTGCGTATTCGAACCCCAGCACCGCAACGAACCATCTTCGCGAAGGGCGACGCAATGCTCGCGACCGGCTCGCACCGCGCGCACCACGCCGACATCCGCAGGCACGGTCGACTGCCCCTGTTGATTGTCGCCAAACGCGAACACCGTGTTGTCACTGCGCAGCGCGACCGTGTGATAGCCCCCGCAATCGAGGCCATGCAGCGAACCTCCCGTTGGTGGCACCACGCACTGACCAAGCGAATTGTTGCCCCAACAAACGATTGTTCCATCGCTTTGAATCGCAGCCGCGTGATAGCCGCCGGCGTCGAACTCAGCGACCGACGTCACAGCCGGTGGAATCGTCGTTTGCCCTGAGACGCCATCGCCCCACGCGCGCAGCGTGCCATCGGCGCGCTCAGCGATGTTGAAAAAGCCTCCCGCGGCGATGCGCGTCGCGCGCCCCACATCCGCGGGCACGTTGGTCGAACCGGCAGAATTCAAACCCCACGCGCGCACTTCACCCGCTTCAGTCAGCGCCAGACTGTGCATCCAGCCCGCTGCAATCTGCGTGACGGCGCCGAGATTCGCGGGCGGCGTGCACTGCCCGAAACCGTCGAAACCGATGCCCTTCACGATGCCGACGTTCGCGCCGCCGCTCTGGCCGTCATGCACCAGAAACAGCGTGTGAAACCGTCCATCCGCAACCGCGCGAACCGCGCCAAGCGTGCTCGGCGCGTTGACTTGGCCGTAATCGTTGAAACCCCAGCGATACACCGTGCCATCGGCGAGAAGCGCGACGTTGTGGCCGCCGCCGGCGGCGATGTCGACGACATCATCGAGCGAGGCAAGAAGCGCAGGCGGAATGGCGCACGTTCCGTTCGACGATTGCCCCCAGCAGACCAACTCGCCGTTCTCCGTCCACGCCAGATTGTGTTGGCCGCCAACCGCGAGTTTCCGCACGCTCCCGAGATCCTCCGGTACATCGCACTGTCCGTATTCGTTGTAGCCCCAGAGCCGCAACGTGCCGTCGGTGCGGACGATGCCCGTGTGCGCTTCGCCGGCCGCGATGGCGCGCGCCGCACCCGCGTCGCTTGGTACATCGCATTGCCCATAGATGTTGTAGCCCCAACAGAAGATGTCGCCGCCCACATCAATCGCGCATGAGTGGCGATATCCCGCCGCGACGTCCGTCATCGCAACGAGTTTGAATGGCGGCGTGCATTGACCGAAGGTGTCGTCGCCGAAGCACGCGACGATGGTGTCCGCGCGCAGTGCGACCGTGTGATACGCACCAACAGCGACATCGACACAGACGCCGAGATCACGCGGCACATCGCACTGGCCGTTCAAGTTGACGCCGAAGCAACGGAGCGCCCCGTCGTCGAGAAGCGCTGCATTGTGGAGCGGGCCCGCTTCGAGTCGCGCGACGCGCGCGCCATCGAGATCCGCTGGCGGCACACACTGCGCTTCGGCTCGACCAAACGCAGCAATCACGCCATCCTTCCGCACGAGGACGGTGTGATTTTGCCCAGCGGCAATCACGCGCGCCGAACTCGTTGTCTCGATATTCGCAAATCCGCTCCAACCCCACGCGACGACGCGCGGCGGTGCCGCCGACGTCGACACCGTGAGGATGCCCGCAGAAATCAGCCCGGCAAGTGCGAGGCGCGACGTGGGGACGCGTTGAGTGCGCTGCGCACGGATACATGGAGTTTCGAGCGCTCGCGCCACGAAGCGATCTAGGGAGGGTTTCGTCGTGAGCATGCCGAACCCTACTCGCGGGCAGCCGTCACGCAAGCGAAGAGTTCATGAAGTCTTCGCGGGCGACGGCCGCTCCGTCTGTGACACGCGCGGAGGCGCGGAGGCTCGGAGGTTCCGAGGCAATTGGCGTGCTCACTCGCTGAAGCGCTTCACGACCAACGTGTCGTTCTGTCCGCCGAAGCCGAAGGAGTTCGAGAGGCAGATGTCGACCTTTGCGCTGCGCGCCTTGTTTGGCACGTAGTCGAGATCGAGGTCTGGATCGGGCGTGCCGTAGTTGATCGTCGGCGGCAGCATGCCGTCGCGGATCGCGAGGACGCACGTCATGAACTCGACCGCGCCCGCGGCCGCGATGAGGTGGCCCATCATCGACTTGATGGAGCTCATCGGGATGTCCTTCGCGTTCGTACCGAAAACGCGCTTCACGCCGCGGGTTTCGATCGAATCGTTCTCCTTCGTGCCCGTGCCGTGCGCGCTGATGTAGTCGATCGCCGCGCGACCGTCGGCGCGACGCGCGAGCGGATCAATGCCCGCTTGCGAGAGCGCCATCGCCATCGACGCAGCGCCACCGCGGCCTTCGGGATGAATGTCGGTGATGCGGAACGCGTCGGCGCTCGAGCCGTAGCCCGCGACTTCGGCAAGCGGCGTCGCGCCGCGCGCCAAGGCGTGGTCAAGCGCTTCCATCACGATCATGCCCGAGCCTTCGCCCATGACGAATCCGTCGCGCGTCGCGTCGAACGGCCGCGATGCCTTCGTTGGATCGCCCTTCGAAGTCGACAGCGCGGTGAGGCGATTGAAGCCCGTCACGCCGAGCACGTGAATCATCGTGTGCGTACCGCCTGAAAGCATGACGTCGGTGTCGCCACGCTGAATAAGGCTGAACGCTTCGCCGATCGCTTGCGTGCTTGCGGCGCACGCGGTGAGACAGTTCAGCGCAGGCCCGCGAATGCCGAACTCGCGCGCGAGGTGCGCGAGCGGCATGTTTGGTTCTTGCTCGACTTCGCGCATGCGGTCCATCGCGCGATGCGCGTGTTCAGCCCAACGCACACCGTCAATCTTGCGTTCTTCCGCGTTCCAGCCCGCGAGATTCGACGCCGCGTAATTGTCGAAGTCGATGACGCCTTCGCCCGCGCCCAAGTAGAGACCGATGCGCTTCTTGTTGAGACCCGCGAAACCTTCGAGCCCGGACTGTCGCCACGCCTGACTCGCCGCACCAAGCGCGAATTGCGAATTGAGGCCCGCGGTCGCGTGTACCGACGCGTCCTTCACGAAGGGCTGAATCGTGTAATTGCGCACTTCTGCCGAGAAATTCGTAGGAAACGTGCGCGCATCGAAACGCGTCGTCGGCCCCATGCCGCTCTCTGAGTTCAGCAGGCGCTTCCAAACGGTGTCGACATCGTGGCCAAGTGGCGTCACCCAGCCCATGCCGGTGACAACGACGCGACGGTTGTTTTTCGTGGTGGTCATGTTCGTCGTTCGTCTCTTCCTTCGTCTAATTCTTCGTCTATTTCTTCGTCTCTCAGAGTTCAGCGTGGCGCGAGACGACTGCAGCGCTGTTTTGGCCGCCGAGGCTTGGTGTCGCGATGAGAATGTGACGGAGTTCGCGCGCGGAACTTGGCGCAGCGAGCGCATCGAGGCCAGCCGCAGACGACGTGTTGAGCCGCGCGGGGAGCTTCTGTTCGGTGAGCGCACGGCACGCGACGGCCACGGCAATCGCGCCGAAACCGGCGCACGTCGTGCCGATCGAAGGCGCGAGGGTCACGAGTGGTTTCGATGCGAGACTTGCACCAAAGACGCGCTCAAGCGCGTTCTTCTCAAGCGCATCGAGCGATGGAACACCCGAGCCAAACGGAATGATGGCATCGATGTCGGCTGCGGTGACGCCTGCGTCGCGGAGCGCCGCTTGGATCGCATCGGCGAGCGACTCACCCGTTGCGTCGGGCACGAGGCCGACCGTGTCGTCGCACCAACTTTGCGAAGCGCCCGTTCCTGCGAGTACCGCATGAATGCGTGCGCCGCGCGCCTTCGCAGTTTCTTCTGCTTCGACGACGAGAATGCCGCCGCCTTCACCAACGAGGGTGCCCGTCGCGTTCGCATCGAACGGCTTCACGATCTTCGTCGCGTCGTCACTCGGCGCACATCGCGCGAATCGCCCCGCGAGTTCTTGGCGCAGATACGCCATCGGATTCATCTTGCTGTCCGCACCGCCTGAGAGACACGCGTCCGCTGCGCCACGCTCGATGACGCGCTGGCTTTCCGCGAGCGAAAGGCCCGACGACGCTTCGTTGCAGGTGATCGTGTTCGACGGCCCTTGGCAATCGTGGATGATCGTTACGTGGCAGGCGAGCATGTTCGGGAGATACTTGAGGAGCCAAAGCGGCGTGAGCTCCTGCATGCCCTGTTGGCCCCAGTGGCCTGGGTCAAACGTACCCGCCGCGTTGCGCGACGACGCGAGTGCTCCGGTGAGTTCGTCGAGTTCCGCAGCGATGAGGCCCGCACCGATGTGGCAACCCACGCGATCAGGGCGAATGGTTGGCGGATTGTCGGGATCGGTACCGCGGGTCGCGAGGCCAGCATCGCGTACGGCCGTCAGCGCACCACCGACCGCGATTTCGATATCGCGCGCCATGACTTTCGTCGCTTTGCGGTAACTCTTCGGAACGAGGTCCTTCACGTCGAAGTCGGCGGGCAACTCCGCGCCCGACGCGGCGAGAAAGCCCGACGCGTCAAAGGCGCGAATCGGCGCGAGCGCCGAGCGGCCTTCCGTGAGGGCGGACCAAAGAGGGTCAATCCCGATGCCGTGGGCGGTGACGGGACCTAGACCAGTGATGACGACGCGTCGGCGAGACATGGGGGGCGGAGTATACGGCTCACGGCGCGGGACTGGACGCACCCGCCGGATGGCGGTGACCGTCATGCACCATGCACATGGGCCGCGCCCACGCGACCGCCCCGCCGCGACCGACCTGCTGCTACCGCCCCGCTGCTACCGCCCCGCTGCTCGCCGCGCGATCAACATCGCCAACTCAAGTGCCTGCTCATAGTTGAGGCGCGGATCGACTTGCGAGCGATACGCCCGCGAGAGATCGTCATCGGTGAGTCCGCGCGCGCCACCCGTACATTCGGTGACATCTTCGCCAGTCAGTTCGACGTGCACGCCTGCGAGCGTCGTGCCTTCCATGCGGTGAATCTCGAAGGCCTGCTCGACCTCCGCGAGAATGTGGCCGAATTTCCGCGTTTTCACGCTCTTTCCCGCCCATGCACCGCTCGTCGGTACGACCGTCTCGGTGTTGCCGTGCATCGGATCCGCGATCCAAACGACGGGGAGCGCTGCGTCGCGCATCGCACGAACAAGCGGCGGAAGCGTGCGTGCAATGCGGTGCGCGCCACAACGGGCGATGAGCACCACGCGGCCGGGCTCTCCCTCGGGCGAGAGCGTGCGCACCGTCTCGAGCAACTGTTCAGGCGTTGTGTCGGGGCCAACTTTGACGCCGACGGGATTGCGAATTCCCCGACAAAACTCGATGTGAGCCGCGGTTGGATCGCTCGTGCGAAGCCCGATCCACGGCAGGTGCGTCGACAGATTAAACCAGCCTTCGCGGCGCGGGACGCGTCGCGTGAGCGCTGCCTCGTAGGCAAGAACGAGCAATTCGTGGCTCGTAAAGAAGTCGACGCGCTGCATCGCGGTGATCGTGCCGCCTGCGAGCGTTTCCATGAATCGCAGGCTTTCACCGATGGAATCGACCATGCGCTGATATTCCGCCGCGAGCGGCGAATGCTTCACAAACGCAAGGTCCCAATTCTCAGGGTGATGGAGATCGGCGAAGCCGCCATCGACGAGCGATCGAATGAAGTTGAGCGTCAGCGCGCTGCGTTCGTAGCCGCGGAGTAAGAGTTGCGCGTCTGGCGTGCGCGCTTCAACGGTGAATTCTGGGCGATTGACGTTGTCTCCGCGGAAACTCGGCAATTCGATGCCGTCGCGCGTTTCGGTCGCGGTGCTGCGCGGCTTCGCGTATTGGCCGGCAAATCGGCCGATGCGCGTGATGCGCTTCCGCGTTCCATGCACGAGCACAAGCGACATCTGCAGCAGAATCTTGAGTTTCGAAGCGATCGCGGCGGATGAACAATCCGCGAAACTCTCGGCACAATCTCCGCCCCAAAGAATGAAACGTTCGCCACGCGCGGCCTCGGCGAGCTGCGATTTCAGCGCTTCGATTTCGTAACTCGTCACCAGCGGCGGAAGCGCCGCGATCTCCTCGAGCGTGCGGAGGAGCGCCGCCTCGTCGGGGTAGACGGGCTGCTGCGTACACGGCTTGCGCTGCCAACTGCGAGGGGTCCACTCCATAGGGAGAGCGTATCGGCAGGAGTGATGGGCGCGCCTGAAGAGAGGTGGGAGGGAGCACCTCATGTCATGCACGCCAAAGCGAGCGAGCAACGTAGTCGCGGCCCCCAAAAATCGACCTCTTGGGATTCACTCCAAGGGGGCCGACCAGAGCGAGCGAAAGCGAAGCGAGTCGCGAGCGCTCCAAGTTTGTCGCGGTCGCCGCTGCGGCGGCTCCCTCTGGCGCGATCCACGCCAGAGCGAGCAAAGGCGGCAGACGCGGCGAAGCCGCCCTGCCGCCAGTTGCGACCGCTCAGATATGCGGGCGACAGGGCTCGAACCTGCACGGGTGTTACCCCACGGGAACCTAAATCCCGTGCGTCTGCCAATTCCGCCACGCCCGCGGAGGCGGAGATTGTACGAGAAACGACCTTTGAGCCGATTCCCCTCTTTCGTGCCGACGGGCGATCTGCCACGCTTCGGTCTCCACTCGGAACTCGTCACCGTTCCGGCAGTTCGCGCTCCTCGCCCGACCTCCTCGCCCGACCTCCTCGTCCGCGTTCGACATCCGCCTTCAACTCCCGTCACGGGGAACCCAAGCACACACGAGAAGTCATGAAGAAGTTCAGCCAACAGGCCGCAGCCAACTTCGTGCCGCTTCTCGCGAGAATCATCCTCTTCCTCGCGTTCGTTCCCGTGGGTTGGCACCACGCGATGGAGATGGGGCAATTCTCAGGTGACGCAGGTGCTCGATTGCGCGAACTCGGCGTCGTCTCGGCCGAACAAACCTCGGACGATTTCCGCCGTTTCGACGGTGAGTTCAGCGGCACGGCAACCGCGTCATCGACGGGCATCGTTCGCGTTCGCGCTCCGATCGTGCAAGACACGCCACCGGTCCCGCTCGTCGCTGCCGACGCTGCGGGCTACCAAGCGCGCGCGCTTCATGAGCTGACGCTCACGCTCGATCGACTCCGACTTCCGAAGCCCCACGTCTGGGCGTGGACGATCACCGTCTTCGAACTCCTCGGCGGCGCGTTCCTTCTCGTCGGTCTCTTCAGCCGCATTTGGTCGGGCGGCCTGCTGCTTTGGGCGATCGCGCTCCTCATCCTCGCAACGCCGTCGATTCCAAACGCGTGGTCGTCGCTTTGGACCCCCACGGATCCAAACTCCGCGTTTGCGCGCAGCCAAGCGTTGAGCCAACTCAGCCTGATCGTCCTCGCGGCGGGTCTGACGCTGACCGGCCCTGGCAAGTGGAGCCTCGATGGCTTCATCTTCCGTGGTCGCGGTGGTGACGACGGCGGCGATGGAGAGTGAACGCGCAGTTCACGTCGCGCGGGCGTTTCGCACACCCGTCGACCGTAGGATTTCCCCAAGGAGCTCCTGATGGATGCGCGCGACGGCAACGCTGAACTCGAACCGACTGTGGGTTCGCGCACGCACGCGACAAATGCAGCATCGCTGTCCACGCGAAGAGGAACGGCCGCGGCTTCATCGCGCGGCACCACACGAGCCGTCGTTGTCTCGCTTGCGCTGCACGGCGCGATCGCAATAGCTCTCTTCGGTACCGCTTGGGGAACCGCGTGGGGCGTCTCGGGAGCGTTGCGCGAGGAACCTCCGCCGATCGTGCTCACCGCCGATTTCTTCCAGCCTGCGCCCGCGCGCCCGACGCCTCGCGCTTCGACGTCGAACGCGCCAAGCGCGGCGCAAACTGACGCACGCGCGAACACGAACGCGATGCGTTCCGCCGACGAACTCGATGCCCGCTTGCGCGCGCTCGAAGCTGGCGGACCACGCAACGCGGCGCTCGACGGGCTCGCGCGGCGATTCGGCGCAGAGACATCGATCAACGAATCCCCTGCAACGCGAGCCGGCGCGAGTTTCGCTGGTCTCGTCGCCGGAAATGCCACGAAAGTCGCCTACGTCGTCGATGCGTCCGGTTCGATGGTCGGAAGTTTCCCCGCGATCGTCGATGAAGTGGAGCGCTCGCTCGCGCGACTCGAACCGACGCAGCAGTTTGCGGTCATCGCATTTCGTCGTGACGGCGCGACGGCGTTCGGTGGAACGCCCGCAGCGCTACGCAACGCGAGTAAGGCTGAACGCGCGGCCGCGGTCGCGTGGCTTCGCAACGATGTCATCCCAAGCGGTCGATCGAGCCCCATCGAAGCATTGACCGAAGCGTTGCGCTGCGGCGCCGACTGCGTCTTTCTCCTTTCGACCACGATCACTGGCCCCGGTCGCTCTGAGCTCGATCGCGCATCGATGCTCGCGTTGCTCGACAGACTGAACCCGCGCGACCCGCGCAACGGAAATCGCCGCGCGACGATTCAGTGCATTCAGTTCCTTGAGGTCGACCCTGGCGGTACGCTCGAAGCAGTTGCAGCGGAACACTTTCCTTCGAGTGGTGGTTCCGGCGGATTCCGATTCATCTCGCGCGAGGCGACGTTGCTCGACGCACCAACGGCGAAAGATCCGCGTTCATCGCGGTGAATAGAGGACACGAGACGCATGAACGGCGGCATCTTTTTCTACTCGACGAACAGCGATGGAAGTCTGGAGTGGATCGGCAGCGCCATGATTTGGCTGCTGCTTCTTCTCTCGCTTGCGAACGTTGTGCTCATTTCGCTCGCACTCTCGACGAACCGTCGTCGCGCGACGCTGCCTGATGGCGAGACCGACGCGCTCCGTGGCCTGCTCAGCGCGGGCCGATACCGAGAAGCGATCGAGCGCAGCGGACGCGGTTCCAGCGATCTTTCGATCGTGCTTGCGCGCACACTCGAACACGCACCGCGCGGCGCTGATGCAATGACCCACGCCGCCGAAACCGCCGCCGACGAACTTCTTTCTGCGCGACTGCGCGAACTTGAGCGGCTCAACGTGCTTGGGCAAGTTGCGCCGATGATCGGGCTCTTCGGCACGGTCTACGGCATGATCGTGGCGTTTCAGACGATCGCTTCGACGGGCGGCGCTGCAGATCCGGTGCTGCTTGCGGGCGGCATTGGCACCGCGCTTGTCACGACCTTCTGGGGACTTCTCATCGCGATCCCTGCGACGAGTGCGTACGCACTTGTACGCAATCGCGCGATTGCGACGTCTGACGAAATGCTTGCAGCCGTCGATGAAATGGTCGCGCTGTTTCGACCGAAGGATGCCGATGCTGCGTTGGCATCTCCTTCCATGAGCAGTGTGAAATCTTGAGCCCACGCGAGCCAAGCGCAACGTGCCGTTCACATCATTCGACACACTCCGCAACGACTGATGCCACGCAATCGAAGCAAGTTCCCTGCCGCTGTCATCGAGGCGAATCTCACGCCGATGATTGATGTGACGTTCTTGCTGATTGTGTTTTTTACGCTTGTTTCTGGCATTGCGGACAACGAGCGCGTGGACATGTCGCTCGCCCGCGTGGAGGCTGGCGCCACCGCGCAAGCCGATGAAGAATCGCGCGTGATGCTGAATGTGATTCCCGCCGCAAACGGGCAAATCGGCGGATATCTCCTTGCAGGCAAGGCCTTCGACGCAACGCCGGACGGCATCGCACAACTCGCCGATGCGCTCGCCGATGGGTACCGACGCAATCCGAATCTCGCCGTCAATCTGCGCGCCGATCGCGACACGATGTACGAGTGGGTCGAGCCCGCGATGCGCGCAACGACCACAGCCGCGAGCCTCGCTGGCGGTGGCGCGCTGCCGCGCTTGAACTTGGTCGTGATCGAAGAATCGATCGGCGGAAGTGAAGGAGGACGCGATGGCTCGTGAACGTCGCGCGCTCCTCCGCGGCGATCGCGAACGCGCGCGCATCTCGCTCTCGATTACGCCGATGATCGACGTTGTCTTTCAACTGTTGATCTACTTTCTGCTCACCGCTGGCATCATTTCGAAGGAACGCAATCTTCGAGCTGAGTTGCCGCCGGAGCAAGCAGCGTCGACCTCCGATGACCCCTTCACCCTCGATGTTGAACCGCTCGTCATTCGCGTGCAGTCGACGTCGAATGGCGCGGAAATCACGCTTCCGAGCGGCCTCGCCGATGCGCGCGATGCGAGCGAACTTGAGCGCGTGCTGCGTGACGCGCGATTCGATGAGACTCAATCGCGCGGCATCTTTCCAAGCGATCATCCGATTCGGATTGCAGCCGACCCAACCGCGCGTTGGGAAGACGTCGTCGGCGTCTTCAACGCAGTCATCGCCGCGGGATATCGCTCCGTTGCGTTTGGAGGAGGCGGATGATGCGAACTCGTTCTCTGCGCGCTCGCGAACGCGCGGCACTGATCGCGACCAGCGCTTCGGCGTGGATGTTCGCGGTGGCTTCAAGTCACGCGAGTCTCGCCGCGAACTTTCGAGCGCTACCGATTTCGTCCGCTGATGAGGTGGACTCCCGTCGCATGCTTCGCGATGTTCGCAACGCGGAGTTGACGAGCGATCTTGCCAAAATGGCTTCGCTCAGAGAAGCCGCCAGCGCTTCCACATCCAACGACGCAAGCGCCCGTGCGGTGAGCGCGCTCCTACTCGAACGGATCGCGCTCGCCGAGCGTGCGATAGCGATGCGGAACCGCACACAGAGTGCGCGCGAACTCGCGCAAGGCGAAGAGGCGCTCGCGGGCGAAAGACTTGCGCTCGCTACGCGCTTCGCCACGGTTGAACGAAGACAACTCGAACTCGAGAGTGCCGAGGATCTTTTACTTCGTCGAATGCGCGCCGACCTCCTAGATGTCGCGCTCGCGCTCGGTGTTCCGACCGATGACGAACGAGAAGCCGCGCGTCGGCTTTCGAAGTTGATTGCGCCGATCTTCACGCACTCGCGCGCGGAAGACTCAGCACTCGATGCGTCACGCATCGCGACCGACCCTGAGATCTTCCGTGAAGCGATGCTAGGCGGAATCGCTTCGTTGCTCGCCGCGGATGTCGCCGCGACCTCGAATGACCCTGAAAGCGCGGCGGTCGCACGCCGCTCTCGGGATCGCGCCGTCAAGCTTCTCGCGATCGCTGCGCGAAGTGAATTGCCTGTGCCGTCCGCACTCGCGGATGCGCTCGTGATTGCGCGAGCACGCGCAAGAGTTACCGTTCCACGTGATTCGAACTCCGCCGACGAAACTCGCGCGATCACCGAGAAACTCGAAGGCATAGGTCGATCGACAGACCCTGCGAATGCACTCGTCGCGCGATTTCTACAGGATGAAATCGCAGCGATCACAGCGAACCGCACCGCGAGCCTGCCGAATGCGAACGCGCTCGGAAACGATCTCGCGCTTGATTGCATCGCTGCCTGCGCGACCGCGGATCGACGCGCGCGCGAGTTGAGTCTCACCGCACCCCGCGCAACCGATGGCGCGCTTGCGAGCAACACCGCGCTGATCGAGCAACCGATCGCCGCGCTCTTCGACCGCGCGATCGAAACGCCGCATTCCGAACGCGCCGCTGCGCTCACGACGCTTGCAGCCGCAGTCCGTGCGCGGATCACGCCCGCAGTCATCGCCGCGGCGCGTTCCGATTCGAAAGCACCTTCGCTCCTTACTGCGCTCTGCGCACTTCGCCTGACAGGCGGGGGCGCAGAAGTCACCTTCGAACCGAAGAAAGTCGAACAACTCGATCGCGCAGTCGCTGATCCTCGCGTCACTTCGTGGTTTGCGATTCCATATGCCGCCGCGCTCATTCGCGCTGACGCTGCCTACGCCCCTCGCGCGACAGATCATCTCTTGACGCTTGTCGCGAATACCGCGCCAGACGAGCGAACGCGCGAGGCGCTTGCGATTGCACTCGATCAGCGGCGCGCCGAAGCGAACACATCTCTCACAGGCGAAGCGAAACTCGCGAGCGCACTCGAACTTGCGGCTCGAGTGTTTGCGGGCGATGTAGCACGCGATACGTGGCTTCTCGAAGCGGTCGATCTTGCGCTTTTCCCGCAGTTCGGCAGTGTGAAATTGGAGTCGGCCGCACAACGACTCGCGCTCGTCACACACGAATCATCTGCTCGCACGTTGCGCGCCCTTGAATTGGCGCATGAATCTGGTGTTGCCGCAAAGGATCGCCGATCGAATCTTGCTGCCGTGGAGGCACTCGACGCGGCGCTCGCGCGCGACATCTCTGCGGGGCTCGCAGATCCTTCGCTGCGTGTGCGATCGTCGGCGCTACTTGCCGCCACACAGTTCGCCGGCGGCGACATCGCACAAGCGATCGCCTCCGCGTCGCGTGCCATCAGCGAAGCACCAACGTCACGCGCGGCTTCCCGCGCCGCGCTCACGTGGATCGCCGCCGTGCTGAAATCCGAGAGCGCAATTCCACTGCCGCCGGAGCTGTCGAGCACGATGCGCGCATTCCCTGAGCTGCAGCGTGTGTGTAGCGATGCGATCGATGCGCTCTTCCCCACCGTCGAAACCGCCGTTGTCCGCGCGGAACTCGCAGAAGTAGGCGCTGAGAACGACGAGAAGAAACTCGCACAGAAATCGCCCGCCGATGCTGACGCACGTCGTGTTGTGCTTCTCGCGACAGCCATGCAGAATGCTGGAGCAAATCTTCCCGCGACACTCGAAGCCACACGCATGGCGAAACACGCCTTAGCGCTGTTCGCGACTGAGGCAACCGCTGAGGCGACGACTCGTGCGCGCGAGGCATTTGATCGCGATCCGCGCGACCGATTCGTCGCTTGGGCCACGGGCGAAGTGCTCTGCGGATCCAACGTCGCGCAGGAACGTGCCGAGGGATTCGCCATGCTTCGCGATCTCGCGCCGATGACGGCGAGTGCGCGCGACGAGTTCTGGTGGCGCGCGCAAGCACGCATGCTTGAGGTCCTCGCGCACGAGGCGAACTCAGGAGATGCACGGCGCGCCTCGGATGTCGTCGCGCGTGTGAATCGGCTTCGAACGCTCGATTCCGCGCTCGGCGGCGAAGTGACGTCGCAACGTATCCAACACGCACGCGATCGAGCCGAGACACTTTTGAAACGCAACGCTTCATCGACACAGAATGGAGTTCCTCATGGCGGATGAAGTTGGCAAGAAATCCCAACAAGAGGTCCAGCAGCAGCGCGCGATGGATGCCCATGCACAACCGACTCCGCGCGACAACGGCGCTGATAGCGATGGCGATCGCGCACGCATCGCACGTTTCGAAGGCGCGTACAACCGCATCGATCGCGAATTGCAACGGCTCCTCGATGAGCCGCGTGAAGGACGCCGCCGCGGCTTCGCGGCATCAGTGCGACAAATCGCCGCCGAGCGCCGCCACTTTGCGCGACACCTCGACTTTCTGCTTGAAACCGGCGAATTGCGAAACGCGCTCGTCCACAATCGATTCGGCGACGTCGAGTACATCGCGGTGCCAACCGAGGCGACGGTACGGCAGCTCGAGATTATCGAAGAGGAACTTCGCACGCCGACTCCTCTTCGAACGCTCGCGGCCGCGAGCGTT
>JAIXVI010000080.1 GCA_027483065.1 Planctomycetaceae bacterium | reverse complement strand
TCCGACCTTCACATCTCCGTTGGTCGCCCACCGACGATCCGCCTTCACGGCAAACTCCGCAGTCTCGCGACCAAGGTCGTCGACTCGGAAGACGCGATGGCGCTGATGAAGTCGATCACGCCTGAGAAGAACCAGCAAGAACTCGCGGAACACGGCGGTACGGACTACGGCTTCGCCTTCGGCGAGGCCGCGCGCTTCCGTGCCTCGGTCTTCAAGCAGCGCGGCGATATCTCGATGGTGCTTCGTTTGATCCCAAACACGCTGCTCACCTTCGAGCAGATCGGTCTTCCGAAGATTGTCGAGGAACTTTCGCGGCGTCCGCGTGGTCTCTTCCTCGTCACCGGCCCAACCGGTTCTGGTAAGTCGACGACGCTTGCCTCGATGGTCAACTGGATCAACGAGTTCTACGACCGCCACATCGTGACGATCGAAGACCCGATCGAGTATTACCACTACCACAAGAAGTCGGTCGTCAACCAGCGTGAAGTTGGTAAGGACGTGCCAAGCTTCTCGGAAGCACTCCGACGCGTGCTTCGCTCCGACCCTGACGTGATCCTCGTCGGCGAAATGCGCGACCTTGAAACGATCGAGTCCGCGATTCGCGCCGCAGAAACCGGCCACTTGGTGTTCGGCACCCTCCACACCTCGGGCGCTGCAAGCACGATCAACCGCATCATCGACGCGTTCCCCGTGACCCAGCAGGAGCAGGTGCGCGTCCAGCTCTCGACCTCGCTCATCGCGGTGCTTTCGCAGCAGCTTTGCGCGCGCTCCGATAAGCCGGGTCGTGTGGCGGCCTACGAGTTCCTCGTGGTCACGCCTGCGATCTCGAACCTGATCCGCGAAAACAAGACCTTCCGCATCGACTCCGCCATTCAGACCGGCAAGAAGTTCGGCATGCAACTCCTCGACGACCACCTCTGGAAGCTTTACACCGAGGGCAAGGTCGGCGCGGAAGAAGTCATCGATAAGTGCAAGAACCCGGGCGACCTCAAGGACAAGATCCACCGCGCGGGTGGCACGATCGGTCGTGCGGACCTCGATCAGGAGCACCAGGTTTGACGGTTTCACGGTCCGAATCGGTGGGATTCGTGCGATGGAATTCGCACGAAACCTCGCCGCTTGACCGAGTCACGTCGGGGGCACCAAACCGCGTTTGCGGCCTGCCCGCCATGCACATGAATCCAAGTGTCCTGCGTTGAACCCTCCGCCTCGCCGCATTGGCGGGGGGTCATCGTGCCGTATAGCACGTCATAGGACACGTGAAGGGGATTCCCGCCGAGCGTTTCGGAGGGTGTCCGGTGAAGAACGCGGCAGACTGGAAGTTTGCAATGTCGATTCTCTCCCCAGAACTCGAGAAGGCCCTCTCCAACCTCAAGGGCTCCCGCATCGGGCGCATTTTGCGCAAGTTGTCGGGTGCTGGCCAATTGGGCAAGTTCGACAAGATCACGCCTGAACTCATCGAAGAGATGGTCAAGTTGCAGCAGACGCCCGAGTACAAGGGCAAGCTGCTCGGCCAGATTCTGCTTGAGAAGGGCTACATCGACGAGGCTGGCATTCAGAAGTGCCTGGCCGCGCAGAAGGGGTTTGCGTACGTCGACATCTCGGGTGTCGAGCCGACGTCGGAGGCCATCGGTGCGGTGCAAAAGGGCGTTCCGCGCCGGTTCTTGTTCGTGCCGCTCGAGTTCGATCCAAGTGCAAAGGCGCTCACGATCGCCGTGCAGGACCCCAACAACTTTCACGTGGTTGACTATTTGAAGACCGCTGGGGCCATGCGTCGTGTGACGGTCGTCGTTGCGCCGGCCGAACAGATTGAGGAGTTACTCAACCGCTACTTCAACTTCGGTGGCCGCACGCTTGATGCGAGTGTTGACGGAGACAAGACGTTCTCCGACGAGCGGCTGAAGAATCGCGGCGCGTCACTCGACAACGACACGGCGGCGTTGGCCGATGCCGCCAACGACAACGCGGTTGTCCAACTCGTGCAGAAGTTGCTGCTCGTCGCCATCGAAGACAAGGCTTCCGACATCCACATGGAGCCGTTCGAAGACGAGTTCAAGGTGCGCTACCGCATCGACGGCGTGCTCTACGACATGCAACCCGTGTCGAAATCGATCGCGACCGCGCTCGTTTCGCGCGTCAAGGTTATGTCGAAACTCGACATCGCTGAGCGCCGACTTCCGCAAGACGGTCGTATCGAACTTCCGATGCCGTCTGGCCCGATCGACCTCCGCGTCGCAGTGCTTCCGACGATGTTCGGCGAGTCGGTCGTCATGCGTATTCTCGACCGTTCGAACGTGCAGTTGTCGCTCGACAAGGTCGGCCTTGCACCAGTCGAACTCGAGAAGGTGCGCACGCTCATCAACAAGCCGAACGGCATCGTGGTCGTCACCGGCCCGACGGGCTCGGGCAAAACCACGACGCTCTACGCGGCGCTCAACGAGTTGAACGACCCGGGTGTCAAGATTCTGACGGCGGAAGATCCCGTTGAATACGACATCGCGGGCCTCATTCAATGCCAGGTCAATCTCGATCAGGAGTTGACCTTCGCACGCTTGCTCCGAAGCTTCCTTCGTCAAGACCCGGACATCATCCTCGTCGGCGAAATCCGCGACCTCGAAACTGCGCAGATCGCAATTCAGGCATCGCTCACCGGCCACTTGGTGTTGACCACGCTGCACACGAACGACGCGCCGAGCACTGTGCTTCGTCTCGTCGATCTTGGCGTCGAAACCTTCCTTCTCACCGCGACGATCGAAGCCATCGTCGCGCAACGACTCGTCCGTAAGGTCTGCGTCGATTGCAAGGAAGCGTTCACGCCGAAGGAAGAGGAGTTGATGGAACTCGCGCTTCGTCCGGCAGATGTCGAAGGCAAGCAGTTCTTCCGCGGTTCACGCAAGAAGAACGGTCGCCCGTGCGAGCGTTGCCGAGCGTCGGGCTACAAGGGCCGACAAGGCATCTTCGAAATCATGGGAATGGATGACGAGATCCGCGAACTGATCATGAAGCAAGTCTCCACGAACGTCTTGCGCGCCGAAGCACGCAAGCGCGGCATGAAGACGCTGCGTGAGTCTGGTCTTGAGGCGATCTTCAACGGCGATACCACCATCGACGAAGTCGTGCGCGAGACGATCACGGAAGAGTAAGGACACGCGAAAGCATTCACGCAGCGCCCGGAAACGCGCGCTCGACACGCAAACTACAACGCGCGCCGTCTCGGCGCATGACAGATACGACAGAACCGACGGAGCAAACCATGCCAACCTTTGCCTACGACGCCGTCAACGCCGCCGGAAAGAAGGTCTCCGGGACCATCGAGGCCGGAACTCCGGACGAAGCCATCAAGCTCGTGCGCGGGCAGGGGTTGTTCCCATCCGGCGTGAAGGAGCAGAAGATCACCGGCAGCGGTGGTGGCGGCGCACCGAAGAAGGTTCGCGATGCGAAGGCGAAGAAGAAGGGCTTCAACTTCACCTTCGGCGGCGTGAGCACCAAGAAGCTCACCCTGTTCACCCGCCAGCTGTCGACGCTGCAAGACGCAGGTCTGCCGCTTCTCCGCTCGATTCAGATTCTCGAAAGCCAGCAGAAGCCGAGCGCGCTCAAGAACGTGCTCACCGGCGTCGCGGAAGAAGTGTCGTCGGGTACGAGCCTTTCGGAAGCGATGGCGAAGTTCCCGAAGGCCTTTGACCGTCTGTACGTGAAGATGGTGGCGGCAGGTGAGGTCGGCGGCGTGCTCGACATCATCTTGCAGCGCCTCGCGGAGTTCATGGAGAAGGGGCAGCGCCTCAAGCGCCGCATTCTCGGTGCGCTCATTTATCCCGCGGTCGTCATCTTCATCGCGGTGCTGATCGTTACCGGCATCATGTACTTCGTCATCCCGAAGTTCCAAGAGATCTTCGAGGACTTCGACGTCGAACTTCCAAAGCTCACGATCTTCATGATCGACTGCTCGAAGTGGGTCGCGGGTACATCAAGTAAAGACCAAGTCGTGCCGGGCGTGATTTGGATTCTCATCTCGCCGGTGCTCATCTTCCTGTTCTTCAAGTTGATACGAAAAACGGGCCCCGGACGCGCGGCGACCGACTACGCGGTTCTGAAAGTTCCGGTGGTTGGCACGCTGGTGCGAAAAACCGCCATCGCGCGATTCACGCGCACGCTCGGCACGCTCATTAGCGCTGGTGTGCCGATTCTCGAGGCGATTCTCATCACCCGCGACACCTCGGGGAACTACGTCTTCGAGAAGGCACTCACGAAGGTGCACGACTCGATCCGTGAGGGCGAGACCTTTGCCAAGCCGTTGGATGACGCGAAGGTTTGCGACAAAATCGTCGTCAACATGATCGACGTCGGTGAGGAAACCGGCGACCTCGACGTGATGCTCATGAAGATCGCCGACAACTACGACGAAGAAGTCGACGTCGCGGTCGCGAGCCTTCTGTCGCTCCTCGAGCCGTTCATGGTCGTCGTCCTCGGCGGCATCGTGCTCCTCATCGTTCTCGCGCTCTTCCTTCCGCTCGTCTCGATGATCGAGTCGGTGTCGAACACGTCGAAGAAGTAAGGGTACGAAGTCAGGCCACAAAGTCAGGCCACAAAGTCAGGCCACGAAGTCAGGCCACAAAGTTTGGCCACGAAGTCAGGCCACAAAGTTTGGCCACGACGCCAGAGAAAAAGGTCGGTTCAAACCCGACCTCGCCAAACACACTCGATTGGGCGTCGCGCTCCGCGACGGGCCGCTCGCAATTGCTGAAGCTAGGAATCGCTCCGATGCGCATGATGAATCGCAACAACCTCCCGACGCACCGCCGGGGCTTCACCCTGACGGAACTTCTCACCGTCGTCGCGATCATCGTGCTCCTGATCGGCACGGTCACCGTGGCCGTTGGTGCGGCAACTCGTAAGGCGCAGCGCACCAAGACGCAGTTCTTGTTGGGCTCGATCGCGTCGGGTCTTGGCCAATTCCAAACGGACTTTGGCTATCTCCCGCCGGTGCTGATGGCACGACAGGGCGGCGAGACCGCGGGCTTCCGCGGTTTCGCGCGCGACGTGACGACGGTCGGTCAGGTTCCCAACCTGCAGCAGTGGTACAGCTACACGACTCTTGCCGACTATCTCGTCGGCTACGGCAACCGCAGCGAAGATGGCTACGGCGTGCGCCTCGGAGGTTCCGCGGGTCCTGGCACCAAGGAGAACCCGCCGTTTGGTATTCGCGCGCCGGGTTCCGATGGCGCGTGGGGCTCAGTGGATGCTCCGCAGAATGCGTACGCCGCGTTCCCAGGTCTCTACCGCGCGCGCAATCCGAATCGCGACGCGAATCCGATTGCAGTCAACGGCGCCAACTGGAACTCGGTTGGCATCGAAGGCCGCGTCTACGGCCCGTATCTCGAACTCACCGACGAGAAACTCCTCGGCGGCTTGAAGGGTTTCGACGCGCAGGGCAATCCGATCATTGTCACGAACGATCAGCTCGACCCGAACTTCGACAACTACCCGAAGGTATTGCTCGACTACTGGGGAACGCCGATCTCGTACTACCGCGCGCCGTATGCGGGCAGCGATCTGCGCAGCGAACTTTCGAACGGTTCCGATGGCTTCGTCAATCTCTCCGACGTCTTCGCGCTTCGCCCGTGGGAATTCGCGACCGGGCAAGAGCTTCGCGGGGTTGCCGATGCGAACGGCGATGAGTTCACCGCAGCGAGTTTGAAGGGCGCCGCGTTCGCACTCTTCTCACGCGGTCCCGATCGACTCTTCGATCGGAACGCACGCCGCGACGCGCAGGAATTCAACAAGGACAACATCGTCGAAACCGGCCGCTGAACGGCGACCGATCGGTTGGGAGCAACTCATGCCAACGCAAACCCACGCAACAGATTCGATCATGCGCACAACCACGCGCGCGCGCGGCTTCACGCTGCTCGAGATGCTCGTCGTCATCGGCATCATCGCGCTCTTGGCGAGCCTTGTGCTCGCGGTGAGCGGCAGCGTCATTCGCGCAAGCGAAGAGCGCTCGACCCGCAACTCACTCGAGTTGTTGAATGCCGCGACGGAAGAGTACGAGCGCACGATGGATCGCCGGTTGACGTACCAGTCGGCGGCGAATCTTGGGTTCCCTGCGGACACGGCTGCAAGCACAACCGTGCGCTACGACGTAGTGTCCGCGCCCGCGACACCGCCAGTTGGTTCCGGTGTGGCCGCGTGGACCACGCTCGCCCAACCGTACCCATCGCTCTCCGCCGCAGGCTTGCCGCACTACTCGGTTCGTCCCTTTCAGCGAACGGCACACTTGATTTGGGCGTTGACGCAATCGCCGTCGAGCGCCGCGATCATGCAGAAGATCCCTGACTCGGTCTTCCGCGGTATTCGCCCGTCCGGAACCGGCATCGTTCCAACCGCTGTTCGTCACGTCGTTGACGCATGGGACACACCGATCATTGCGATCTTCCCGGGCCGCGAGGCGAACTCGAACGGCATCGTCGACCCAGCGACCAACATCGACGCCGACGGCACGATCAAGTGCGATAGCGAGTGGGCAACCGCCGCAAAGGGCGGCATGCAACTCTCGTGTAAGAACCGCAAGATTCTCTGGGTTTCTGCCGGTAACGACTCGCGCTTCATCACCCAATCGGGCGCGACGTTCTCGGCGAGCACCGACAACCTTTACAGCTACGAACCGTGAGGTCTCCCATGCGTTCGGACCGATCTACCAACATCCATCGCGCACGCTCGTTCACGAGCCGCGGGTTCACGAGCCGCGGGTTTACGATCCGCGGCTTTACGATCATCGAACTCCTGACCGTGATCGGCATCATCGCGTTGCTCGCAGTGCTCACCACGCTCGGCGCGCGACGTCTCACCGCAGGTTCGCGCCTCGCGGCCGGCACCAACTCGGTGTCGAACGCGCTCGGCATCGCGCGCGCCGCCGCCATTCGCGATGGCGTCGCGACCGGCATCGTCTTTCGCCCGGTGTGGGATCCAACCAAGAAGTTCCTCCCGCAGCGCACCGAGATGACCATCATCCGATCGACGGGCGAGCGCGTCGTCTTCGGCGACGACAACAGCCCAATGCTGTCGATGGCTGAGCGCTGGCTCGTCGTGGACGACGTTCCGTCGATCACGCTGCCCGAAGGCATCAAGGTCGCAGGCCCGATGTACGACCCGCCGCCGCTTCCAGGCAACGTCATCACCGAGTCGACCTACGCGACGCAGGCCGATCTCAAGGCGCTTGAAACCTGCGCGGAGACCATTGAATGCAATCGCATGGTCGCGGTGCTGTTCGGGCCTGACGGTCAGTTCTTGACGCGCGTTCCGGGCTCGACAACCGGCGATATGAAGTGCTACGTCGACTGGAACAAGAACGGCGCGAATGCCGGGCCAGCCAATCCGACGCTCGATCCACAAGACGTCGCGTTTGGCAACTGCGCGTCGGGCAACTTTGAGCGCTACTGGTTGCAAGACGCGTTCGAAGACGAGTGCAACTTGATGTTCGTGCCGTACCTCAACGTGTACGACGACAAAGCCGCGCGCGAATTGAAGGGCACCAACTGGGGTGTCACAGCCAACATGGTGAACGAACTCACGGGACCGAGCGGCTACATCACGCTGTACGGTGATCGCATCAGTTTCAACCGCTTCAGCGGACTGCCCGAAAGGAAGGTGCGCTGATGGAAGTTTCGCGTATGCATGTCGTGCGTGAGAATCGCGTGTCGTCTCTCCGCAGCGCGGCACAGCGAGGTTTCTCGCTCGTCGAAATGCTGCTCGCCGTGTTCATCCTCGGTATCGGCGTGATTTCGATTGCGGCGCTGTTCCCAGCAGGCATCGTCCTGCAGCGGCAGGCGAACGACGACATCCTCGGCCCCGTTGTTGCGAAGAATGCCTTTGCGATGATTCGCTCGAAGCTCGACCAATCGGACTTCGGTTCGATGGAAGACTTTGGTTTCCGTCCGCAGTTCCTCGGAAGCGCCGGTATCGCAGGCACGATTTCGCCCGCGAATGGTGCGGTCAGCGCCTTTGACGTCTACCAAGCCCCGGGCGACTGGGGCTGGATGCGGCCGAGTTTTCACATCAGCCCGAACGGCGCCCAACCGTACGACGGCACGATCGACATTTTCAGTGCGGAGTACACGCGTCGTCGCGTGAGCCTGCCGTCGGCGATTCCAGACGCGCAACTGCGCGTCGATCTCTCAGAAGACACGACCCCAGGTCCGATCTTCGGTATTCCCTACAACCGCGCGAAGTACCCGCTCTACTTCATCGATCCCGCGGCGCGTCCAACCGATCCGCTCGCGCAGCAGATGCTCGAGCCTGTCGTGACGTTCACGCAGGCCGAGCGCTCGTGGCCGCAGGGCAATCCGAAGTACGGCACCGCGAGTTCGATTCCACTCTCGACCTACTACTGGGATTGCATGTTCCGCAAGAACGGCGGGCGCGTCCAAGTTGCGGTGTTTGTCTATCGCGTCAACATCCCGGGCGGCGATTCGCGGCCTTACACCGTTGGCCCGTACACATCCGTCACCGGCGCGGCGAGCCCGCCAGCGGCGGGGATCTTCGAAGGGGCAGCAAACCTGCCCCCCATGCCTGCGCTCTTCCGAGTTCCCGCACAAACGGCGGCGACGTCGTGGGTCGCTGGCGCGACGGACATTCCTGGAACCGCTGCGAACGCTGCGAACTCGTTCGGTGCACCTGAACAAGTTTGGGACGACTGGCAAGCGCCGGGCTCGTGGATGATCGACAACCACGGCACCGTCCATCAAGTGCTTTCTGGGCGCGTCAACGTGACGCAGGGGCCTGTCCGGCTCGTGCGACGTATTCCTGATCTTCCGAATGCGCCCGTCAACGGGGTCTTGTTGAACAGCGGGCTTCCCGATCGCTCGGGTCAAGTCAGCGCGATCTGGTTTATCCCGCGTCGCGATGCGCGCGGCAACGTCATCACGCCGGTCTTTGCCGCGGTGGAGGAACTCTGATGTCACGCGTTCACTCCAACTCACGCACGTCGCATTTCGCCCGCGCGTTCACGCTCACCGAGCTCCTCGTGGCGGTCGGCGTGCTCGTTGTCGTCATCGTCGCGGCAGCGCGCATCTTCTCAGCGTCGAGCCGCGTCTCGGGTATCTCGCAAGCGTCTGCCGATTTGCTGCAGACCGCGGCCGCAATCGAGGCGCAAGTGCGCGCCGACTTTGCGAACCTTCCGAAGAACGGTTTCATGGTCATTCAGCAGGTCGAGGTCAATCCGGCGAACAATCCGCAGACGATTGAGCCAAGCCTCGGTCCTGTCGAGATTCGCGCCGACCAAGTCGCGTTCTTCGCGCGTGGTGTGCGCGCGACGACGCGGTACACGGGTTCGCAAGAATCGTCGGTTGTGAGCGTCGATCCGCTTGTGGTCGCTTCATGGGTGCCAGAGTCTGCTGTTGCGCGCATCTACTACGGCCACGGCGTGACTGCTCCGACGGTGCCGGTGGGCTATGACGCAACCGTGTATGGATCACCTTTCCCAGGCGAGCCGAATCACGAAGGCGCGCCGCTCGTGCCATGGCAGGGCGGGCGCGTCGAGACGGTGCGTTGGGACGTTTCGAACGGATTCGGGCCGCCCGCACGCATGCCAGTCACGCGACCAAGCAATTGGCCGCTCGCGCGCGTGGCGACGTTGCTCGGAACCGACGGTTACACATCGACGGGCGCGACCACTCCTGCGTTTGGTTCGACCACGGTGAATTCCACCCAGCGTTTGTTCACCAGTTTGCAGCCGCAGATTTCTCCGCTCTCGACCGCAGCGGCGCCAAACAACTTGGCCGATCCGCTCTGGACCTCGAACCGCGTCGACATCGTGAAGTGGCAGATGGACGACCTCTTCTCACAGATGGCGTACCAGTACCGCTCGAACGGCACACTGAACCGCGCGCTTGGTTTCAACTATGACACCGCGCCTGCGTCGCCATGGGCTGGCCCATCGACGCGTCTCCGCATGATTCAGACGCTTTCGCCGTGGGCCACGCCTGCAACGGCGAACAACCCGGCGAACGGCTCCTCGTTCCTCTTTGTCGGCTACCCGCGTGTTGAGAAGGCCGCGCTCGGCCCTTCGAAAGCGGAGCAAATGTTGACGGCTCCCGTCCTTGCGCCCAACTGCTCGAGCTTCAAGGTCGAGTGGACCTGGGACGACGGCGTCGGTCGCACGTGGGATGGCGTCACGACCCTCGCGGGCCAACAGCCTGGTGATCAGGAGGTTGGCATGTTTGTGCCGCGCGGCTCGACGCAGCCGTGGTTCGGTTTGAACGATCCTCTGCTTGGTATGAACGCGAGCCAAGTGCGTCCCGCGACCAACATGCCGAACTTCGGAAACAACGGCGCTTACGACCCGCAGCGCGGCACACTCGGCCCGCCGCTTGTCGTCGATCCGGATGATCCGAACCAAGGTGGTCCCGTGCTTTGCTCGGTTGAAGGCGCGATCAACAACGCCGAGGGCGGCCCGATCTGGCGCACGAGTTCGTTGCAGGGTTCAAAGCGTGTCTACCACGCGGTCTTCGGATTCAACCAAGACAATCCTGGCGAAACCAATCCTTACGCCTTTGGACGCGGCCCATACACGCCGCTTCCAAGCGCGCTTCGTATCACCTTGCGCCTCCACGATCCGCTTGGCCGTATCGAAGGTGGACGCGATTACCAATTCATCGTCGAACTTCCCAAGCGCTGAGCGCGTGCGTTTTCCGCGAACGATTCCTCCGCGAAGGGGTGACCTTTCATGACCAACGACACACCACGCATGCACGCAAACACAAAGGCCTCACCCGCGCGACGTGGCAACACGATCGTGCTTGTGACGGCGATCCTCGTGCTGCTCGTCATCATCGCAACCGCGTTCGTGAGCCGCACGCGTGCCGTGCGCGACATCTCCGCAGCGCAGCAGAGTTCCGCCGGCCGTGATGGTCGCGTGGAGTCGATTGGCGTTGCCGTTGCGGGCGAGATCGCGGGCGCATTGTTTGCGAAGCCGATTGATACGACGGACCCGTTTGTCCGGGTCGACACGTCGGTGACGCCGAACGTTTTCGTCGGCAGCTCGTCGTGGCCGCGTTTGAATGCGCCGCTCGACGCCGAGCGCTACTCGATCGACCGCGACGTACTCCCACTCGCGGGTGCAGGCAACGTCTTCGCCGGCGACGGTATCCCGGACTTTGGCTACAACATCGCGCCGTATGAAACGAAGCCATGGACCAACTGGCCCGATTTCTTCGGCGCAGGAAGTCCGTGGCCTGCGGGCCCCGGCTCGCCGCAAGGATTGTTGACGCTCGCGCCGAACGTTCCGATTGGCGACTCGAATCCGTACGGCAACCCGGGCATGGGCGACTCGCGCTGGTTGCGTTCGACCGAGCCTGAGCGCGTGGGTGTCGATCAAACCGGCGACGGTGTACCCGACTACTTCGACTTTTCGCACTGGTCGCACTTGTCTTGGCTTCCGAGTGCAAACAACGGCTGGCGCGTGGTTTCGGATATCTCAAACATCCGCGATGGCGTGTGGCCAAACACAGCGGTCATCGACAATCTGAACGAGGGCGGCGCGGCACCCTACGCAGTGGGCATGCCGTACGAGCAATGGCTCCCCGGCGTCATCCCCGCGCCAATCGCAAACGCTGCACAGTTCATTGCTCGCCGCGATCAGTGGTTCACCAACTATCCAAACGTCTATCGCAATCCGTCGCTTGCGCTTCCAAACTTTCTCAACCTGAGCACACTCGGCAAGCCAACCGACGAATTCAAAGCCGGAACCGATCGCAACATCGTTTCGCGCACGTTCACCGATACCGACGGCGACGGCTTCACCGATAGTTTCTGGTTCCTCGCGCCAACGCCGGTCGATCGCGGTATCCGCACGATCGTCGGTGTCTCAGTTGTCGACAATGGGGCGCTGCTCAACGCAAACGTCGCGACGAAGTTCAGTTTCGACAACACGGTTGGCGCCACGCCTTCGGATCTCGCGCTTGTCACCAGCATCGCTGACCTCGCCAACATCGGGGGCCCCGGCGCGACCGGCGTCGGTTTCTTCGATGGTGTCTTGAACCGTCGCAATACGCGCGCACAAGGACCGAACGTCCTTGTCGACACGCTGTACGGTCCGTCGCCCGCGCCGAGTTACTGGCGTAACGACCTCACGTTCGCGCCCGCGCAGATTGATCACTTCCGATTGAGCTTCGGCGATTACGGAGCGCAGCCGCTCTCGTTCCTCAACGCCATCGGCCTACGCACCGCGAACAACTTTGCGGATCCTGGCTCGCCGTACGGGGGTTACCCGCTTCGAGAGTCGTTCGCCATTCCGTACGGCCCTTCTGCGCAATATCCTCGGCCATCCAACAGTTTCGAGTATCCGCGCGAACGTCTCGCCTACTTCAAGATCAGCGGACTCGATCCCGAATCGCCGCTCTTTGGTTTGACGCCATTCGATACGAGCGACGAGTTCGAACTTCGCGCGATCCACGGCAACAACTCGCCGAACACGCTCTCACGCTTCGAGCAAGCAGTCAGCCTCTACAGTCCGATCTATCAAGGCGCCGACGCGAACAACTACCAGTTCCTTCGCTCGTCACCGATGCGCGAAGAGTCGAGCGAGTACCTCGATCAACTGAACTCCCGCCAGCTCCTCGTCGACAACCGTCGCAAGTTGACGCTCTTCAACGGTGCGCGCAACGAAACGGCGCCGCCGTGGCTCTGGCCAACGCCGTACTACGACGAAGCGGTCAACTACATGAACCCGCGCGTCGCGGCGATCACCGATACGGCAGATCCCCAGTTTGGGGCGTTTGATGCAGCAAATCGCGCGGAGTATGCGCGGCAGAAGTTGAAGGTCGACCTTCGCCGCACCAATTGGAGCGCGGTCGATGGACAAGCGCCGGTGCGCGACCAATTCTCGGCGTACTTCTGGCGCCGCGATCTTGCGCGCTTGCTCGAGCGTTCGCTGACGAAGTTGACCCAAGATCCCGCGACCGGCAACACGCTGTACCAATCGATCTACGGCACGCGTCAAGCGGACTACCAGCGCACGCTGTCGATGATCGCGAGCTACGTCGCCAACATCGATTGCGCAAGTGATGAGGCAGTTCCGTTCGTCGAGAACATTCCGACGATCGGAAACGCCATCCGCGCCGACGACGATCCGCTTGTTCCCAATCAGCCGGTGCAAGGCAATCAGTTCTTCCCGGGTGGGTCAGACGCCATCAGCGACCCATTCGACAACAACCGTTTCTACACCGGTGTCGAGAAGCAGCCCTTCATCATGGAGGTCTTCTTTGGCGTTGCGTACATGCGCAGCAAGTTCAACGAGAGCGATCCGTCGTGGACGGGCCCAGATCCAACGGGCGAAGTCGTTCCACAGGGCGGTCAACAAGACGGCGAGAAGTTCGTCGATTCGAACTGCAACAAGGCGCCGTTGATCGCGGTGCAGATTGCGAACCCGTACGACACGCCGATCAATCTCCGCGATTTCCGGCTTCGCTTCTTCGGCAAGGACTTCACGTTCTTCTCGCCGGAGTACGGCCCGAACGCGCAGTTCACCGATGGTCCAAGTATTCCGCCGGCGACGCTCGGTCGCCCAAGCACGGCGATCGTGTACTTCGCGCCATCCGTGCTCGACGACACGGTTCCCTCGAACGTCGAGCCGAATCAGTCGACGGATACTGGCTTCCTTTCGATTCCGATCGAAGCGCGCTTCCTCGACTTCCTCGATCTTGAGAAGGGCGAAACTGCAGCCGCGGGCAGCGCGGTGCAGCAAGTGGATGCGGACGGCGACGGACTCATCGAGCGCGTTGGCCCGTACGACTCGCGTGGTACGCTCGCCGATGGCTTCGACCCGCTTGATCGCACGTTGGTGTTCCGCGCAGCCGCGTGGAACGAAAACCTCGGCACGCCGGGAACGCCGGCGTTCGGTGGCCGCTTCCGCAATGCGAATCAAAGTGTTGAACTCGTTCGCATTGTCGGCCTGCCTGGGCAGCAGTACCCGCTCGTCGTCGATCGCTTCGACAACAGCGAAACGGGCGACGACGTTGACTTTGCAGAGGCGGTGAATCGCCTCTTTGACGACCCGGCGCACTTCCCGCCGGCGAAGGCGTATTTCCGTGATCCCGCAACTCCAGACCGCAGCTTTGTCTCGGGTATCCGTTTGGGCGGCAACGAAGTGTTCATGACGTGGGTCCGCGCGAGCCGCGCGTGGGCGTTCGACGTCGACACGTGGAACGACACAACCGTCGCGATCGCGAACCGCAAGATCTCTGCGACGGAACTGTCGCCGCGATACGTCTTCAGCGCCGCCGGTGAACCCACGCGCGTGAGCCGTTCGATCGACGGCATCAACGATGGTGGCGGCGACGTGAACTTCACCGGTGACGTCTTTGATGCGAACACCGATCCCGACGTGAACACCGTCGTCACGGGCGGTGGCACCGCAGCACGTTGGCCGCGCGCGGTCTTCGCCGACTGCTTCAATCGTCCGATTCGTGCGAAGCCCGCGTTCTTTACGAACATCCTGGTTGTGCCTGCGGGCGCGACGGGGAACGTCGACGCGGTCTATCTCTCCGGCGCGAATCCGTTGCCGTTCCTTGGCGACGGTGAGAATCAGCGCGGCACGATCACGGTCGGTGGCGAGCAACTTGAATGGCACACGGGTTCGAAGGGGATGTCGGTCGAGGCCGACGGCGTGACGTCGGAATGGCAAGACTTTGCCGATCTGCCCGTGATGAACATCCCGTTCCAGATGTCGCACAAGGACAGCGACTTTGAACAGATCGGTGAAGTGCTCGATGTGTTCCTTTGGGGTCACGTCTTCGAGAACTGGGGCCCGAATCCAACCACGCGCCGCACCTTCAGCGAGATCATGCTCGATGACGATGTCGACAGCGAGTTCTATCCAGGCACGGGTCTCTACATCAATCGTCTCTACGCGCGTCTGCCGGGTGAACTCGGGCAAGACGACACGGGTTCGATCGTGATTGGTTCGGCGGTCGATCCAACGTCGACCACGACTCCGCCGCTGCGCATTCCGGGCTACCAACCATGGACGCCAGCACTGCCAGCGGGCATTGCGTTCCTCGATGGTCTGACCATCGACGACGCAGGTCGCGGAAACCCCGACCGCAACGCAGACAACGTGTTTACGCAGGCACCGCCGGCCAGCGGCGTCCCGCTGAGCGATGGTGTGCTTTCGGAAGAACGTCGCTTCCGTCTGGCGCACGGCTTCCTCGGCCGCAAGACGCCAGGCCTCATCAACCTCAACACCGCGCTCCCTGAAACGCTCGCGGCGTTGCCGATGATGATGCGGCTGCCGACCATTCAGGGCAGTAACCCGCCGATCACGCCGCACTCACACGCGGCAGATGCGATTCGTTCGTATCGCGATCACGGGTACTTCGCGGCACCGACGCCGTTCCCTGCGAACAACCTGATGAGTTACGCCGACCGCGGCCTCACCGACGCGCAGACGACGGCAGCGATGCCAGTCATCTTCCCAGCGGGCGGCGCTCGGTTCTTCCCAGGTATGCGTTCTGAACGTGGCTTTGCCTCGATTGGCGAGTTGACGCTTCTTGGGCGCATTCCGTCGGACACGATTCCCGATCTCCTCCGCGCCTCGTACAGCATGCGTTGGCTCGGCCTCGACCCGTATCTCGGTGCGGCGGGTGCTGGTTTCAACGACTACAACACGGGCTACTCGTGGTCGACCGATCGCACGAATCCGCGGCCGCGTCAGTTGCCGGCGGATGTCTTCTCGGCGATTACGCCCGATACGGACGAGAACGTGCCGTTCAAGCCAGGCGACGAGCCGCTCGGCGATGCGGAAGACTTGAACCTCCTCTTCAAGGGCATTTCGAACCTTGTCACGACCCGCAGCGACGTCTTCACGGTCTATCTGCGCGTTCGTCAGATCAAGCAGAACCCGACGACGGGCGTGTGGGACGGCACAAGCAACGAGCACGTCATCGATGATGCGCGCTACGTGATGTGTGTCGACCGCAGCGAAGTCAATTCGCCGAGCGATCAGCCGCGCATTCTCTACTTCCAGAAAGTGCCGTGATCGCGGAGTCTCGCGTGCATCAGTTGGAAGCAAGCAAGATCAACGCCGAAAAACTCAGCGCCCCCGTCTCGCACGGGGGCGTTGTCTTTGATCGCTCACGTGTTTCCGCGAATGACAATCGATCGGAATTTCACGCGACGGTGCTGCACGACGAGCGTTCTCGTGGCTCTTTCGCGGCCGTGTCGAACCACGATCACTTTCCGACCACACAACAGACGTGGATTGTTGATCGCCTTGCCGAAGGGGGCAGCGGTGCGCCTCACTTGCGCGAGAGCTTGATGGAGCGGT
>JAIXVI010000195.1 GCA_027483065.1 Planctomycetaceae bacterium | reverse complement strand
GTCACGCTCGCTGAAGAACGCGGTCCTGACGCGCCGACGTTTTGAGCGCTCGCAACGTGTTGGAGCGCTCGCAACCTGCTTCGCAACTTGCTCGCTCTGGCGCGAATTGCACCAAAGGTCGCCGCGGCAGCGGCGACCGCGAGAACGACGAGCGCTCGCAATGTTTCGACGAAGGCGGAGCAGAGCGAAGCCTGAGCAGATGACGTCGGTGTCACTTGTCGTTTCGTGTGGCACTACCCCCCTGCAAAGCAGGAGGTAGTGGCTTGTGTCGCCAGCACACTCGACATTTCAATCACAACAGGAGAGTCGGTAGAGAACGCGCGTTTCGCCATCACCAGAGGTGATGCCACACGAAACGTCTCAACCCGCGAGACACCATCCTCTCGCGCTTTGCTTCGCTCCGCGCTCGTCATTGAGCGCTCGCAACCTGCTTCGCAACTCGCTCGCTCCGGCGTGGATAACGCGAAAGGTTGCCTCCGCAGCGGCGACCGCGAAATCGACGCGTGCGATTCGCCTCACACGCCAACTGCGGTGCGCGTTGGCTTCAACGCTACTTCGCGCGCCTTCGCAGCGATGGACGCAGGGTCGAGGCCGACTTCAGCGAGCTGTTCCTTGCGCTCGCCTTGGTACACCCAACCATCAGGCATCGCCAAGCGCGTAATACCGCGCGTTTCGACGCGGTGCTCGTTGCACGCTTCGAGGACGCACGCACCAAAGCCGCCGCGAATCGAGTGATCCTCGATCGTGATGATCGGAATTCCGCGCGCGACCAAGCTCTGCACAAGCGCGATATCCACCGGCTTCGCGAAACGCGCGTCGTACACGTTCGCGCGAATCCCTTCTGCGAGCAGTTCGCGGGCCGCTTCCGATGCATCGATTGCGCTGGTGCCGTAACCGATCAGCGCAACTTGCGGATCGGTATGCGTCACAAGCGCGCGGGCCTTTCCGATTTGGAACGCGGGGCAGGGCTCCGAGGCGTACATCGGGCTCACCGCGTCGCGTGGGTAACGCACAGCCGACAGGCCGTCGTCAAATCCAGCCATGAATTCGACTGCAGCCTTCAAGCTCGCTTCATCCATCGCGGCCATGAGACACGCCTTTGGCAGCGTGGCAAGCAACGCGACATCGCAGAATCCGTGGTGCACTGCGCCGTCACCGCCGACAAAGCCCGCGCGATCGAGGCACAAACGAAGCGGCAGTCCTTGCAGCGCTGCCTCTTGGAAGCACTGGTCAAACGCGCGCTGGAGGAACGTCGAATACACGGCAAAGAACGGCTTCCAACCAGTCTTTGCGAGGCCGCACATCATGTCGGCGGCATGGCTCTCGCAGATACCCGTGTCGAACACGCGATCGGGGAACTTGCTGCTGACCTTCGAAATTCCCGTGCCGTCGGGCATTGCTGCGGTGCAGGCAACGACCTTCGGATCGCGTGTCATCAAGTCGGCGAGAATCTCACCAAACGCGCCCGTAAAACTGCGCGCGGACTTCTTCAGTTCGACGCGGCAACCTTCGCTCACGAGTTCTTCGCCGTCCTCGTTCATCATGCGGAACGGGCTCGGAGAGTGGAACGTCGTGGAGTCGCCCTCAGCGAACGCGAAACCCTTGCCCTTGACGGTCTTGACGTGCAACACCATCGGGCGATCGAAGTGCTTCGCCTCATTGAGAACGTCGATGAGCGACGGAAGATCGTGTCCATCGACAGGGCCAACCGTGACGAGACCGAAGTGCTCGAACCACGCGTCTTCGCTGATGCAGGTCTTCGAGAGTTCGCCGAGCTTGTGGTAGACATCGGCCATCGCCTTGCCACCGACGACGTGCTTCGAAATCTCTTTCGCCGCGCGCTTGAATTCGCCATAGGTGTGCGAAAGGCGCAAGCGGTCGAAGTACGCGGCAACGGCGCCTTGCGGCTTCGCGATCGACATGCCGTTGTCGTTGAGAATCACCAAGAACTGCCGCTTCAGCGTGCCAGCGTTGTTGAGTCCTTCGAGTGCAACGCCATTCACGATCGATGCGTCGCCGATGATCGAAACAACGCGGCGACCGTTCGGATTCGTCTCGCTGAATCCCTCGCCGTTCAGCGTGTCGCCGCGCGCCATGCCAACGGCCGTCGAAATCGCAGTTCCAGCGTGGCCAACGGAGAAGAGGTCGAATGCGCTTTCACGTGGCTCCGGAAAGCCCGCCATGCCGTCGCGCTGACGCAATTTCGAAAGCAGCGGATAACGCCCCGTGAGCAACTTGTGCGGGTAGCACTGGTGACCGACATCAAACAGCAAGCGATCGTGTGAGAAATCGAACACGCGGTGCATCGCGATCGACAATTCAACCACGCCGAGATTTGGCGCGAGGTGTCCGCCCGACTTCGCGACCTGTTCGCAAATGGCAGCTCGCATTTCGGCCGCGAGTTCACGCAGACCGTCCATCGAGAGATGACGGAGGAGTTCGGGCGACGAGAGCGTGGGGAGGATGCGATTGGTCACGGGAGGTACCAGAAACTCAGGCGGCGCCGCGATCTGCGGCGTCGGAAGGGCGAGCATTCCATCGCTCGCCCAAGTCAGTTCGGCGATGATATCGGAGGCCGATGCAGCAACCCG
>JAIXVI010000216.1 GCA_027483065.1 Planctomycetaceae bacterium | reverse complement strand
CGTGGACTTCGTGTCGTCGGCTTGAGTTGGGGGCACGGCAGCCGATACGCCGGTGGCAATGCACGCGCGGGTGGTCTCACAGCGATCGGACGACGCATGGTGGAAGCGCTTGATGCATGCGGAATCATGCATGACGCTTCGCATCTCTCTCGCGCGGCCTTTGATGATCTTCTCGTCGCGACGAACGCTCGCGTGATCGCAACGCACTCAAACGCCCAAGCGCTGCTTCAACCGAATGAGCGACACCTCACCGACGCCCAAATCGCGGCGATTGCCGCGCGCGACGGTTGGATTGGGCTCAATCTCTACGGCCGCTTCCTCGCGCACGATGCACGCGCGACGCTTCAAGATTGCGTCGCGCACACGATGCACGTTGCGCGCATCGCAGGTGCTCATCGCGTTGGTCTCGGAAGCGATCTCGACGGCGGATTCGGTCGCGAGCAACTACCGGTTGAGATCCAATCACCGGCGGAGTATGCGCGGCTTCTCGACGCGCTCGACGAAGCGAAGTTCGCCGCACTCGCGGGCGTTGATTGGCGCGACGGCTATACGCACGCGAATCTCGTGCGTGTGCTGATGCACGCGCTTCCCGTGTGAATCGCGCACGCGTTCGAGATTCGACGCATCACGCCGAAATGCGCACCGCGAGGACGCCGCGACGACCGGCCACTTCGACGGTGAGGGCGACGTGCGTCATGACGCCGTCGATCGGGCGAACTTCTTCGAAACTCGCGAAAACAACGTCAATCACGATGTCCTCATGCGAGGTGTACGCAGGCACGGCCGCGCGGAGAATCTCGTCCTGCTCGCGCATCCACGCGCGAACCTCAAGAAGCGCTGCGAGATCTGCTGCGCGACCGACGACGTGTGCACGCCCCGTTGCGTCAAGGCCGACTTCGACAAGCCGATTGCGCGGCGCGCGGAATGGGAACGGCACGACGCCTTCGAGATGCTCCAGGAGCGGCGGCGTGATATCGCTTGTGATCGAGCGTGCGCGGCCGATCGACGCTGGTTCCGGATGAAGCCCGACGAGCGATGACGGCTCAACAATCGGCGCACGAATGCGACGGAATGCATCGAGTTCTGCCGACGCGCGACCAATCTCAGCGCGCAGAGCGTCCATACCGGACGACGTGCGCGCAGCACTCGAGTCGACGAACTCACCAGGCGCGTGCGCCTCTAGAGGCTTTGCATGAAGCGGTGGCGCATCGAACGAACGGCGTCGTGCCGTCGCACGAGTTTCCCGCACATTCTCTTCTGCGACTGCTGGTGCTGGCTCAAGGCCAACCGTGATCGGGATAGGCGACTCATCACGCGCCGCGCGCGAGCGCGGTCCACGACGATCGTTGTTTGCTGCGAATCGTTCGCGCGGCGCGGTACGCGGCACATCGTGTGCAACAACCGTGCGCGAGGACTCCCGTGTTGGAAGCATGGAGACCGACACGCGTTCGTCACGCGCTTCTGCGGCGCGCTGCGCGCTGTCGAGCATCGCGTCAACTTCGACGAGCGTCGGCGCCGGCGCGTTGAATGTGCCGCGAAACGCGCTATCGACGGGCGCGACGGCTTGAAGCCCGCCCGCGACGGCCACTTCAAAGCCGAGGAATTGCCGCGTTGCACCGCGCAAACGACGCGCGACGTGTTCGACCGCCGCGTCGTCTGCACCGAGCACTGCGACCGAGATCGGAACTCGTGGAGCGCCTTCACCACCAACGAGTGCGGCGTAGGTCTTCACCAATTCATAGGCCGCGACGACCGCAACTTCGTCTGCACCGGAAAGGACGACGATGTCGGTGATTCCACCGGGCACTTCTGTGGTACCGCCTGCGCGAGAAACGACCATCCATCGCGCCGCGATCGGCGCAATCGTTCGAAGTGCTTCGACAATACTCGCTTGTGGCGAAATGCTCGGGCGGCGCGTTCCCGCGCGGAAAACCTCGAGCAAAACAGCATCATGCTCGATGCGCACGAGGCAGGTTGCACCACCTGTGCACGCCTCGCGATCGGCGAATTGCGAGATCCACAATCCACTCATGACCGGCAAGTGACCGACGACCACAAGAGTGCGCCTTGAGATCTGGAATGCTGTTCTCGCCACATCGTCTACGCGACGAAGTTCAGACGCCGGACCGATGAACGCATCGAGTGCGGAATCGTGCTGACTTGCGCTCATCGCACGCCTCCCTCATAGGAGCGGACGCCTGCCGCTGAGACTGCGGCTGGTACTTCGACGAGGCTCGCACCCATCCCCTCACGCGCTGTATCGCGGTGTGGATTGAAGCCATCGAGTTGCTCGGTGCCATCGACGACAATGCGATAGGCATGTCGGCCCGGCGGTAACTCGACCTCTGCTTCCATACGAAGGCCGTCCGCGCTCGCCATGAGCGGAGTCGCGACGGGGTTCCAACCGTTGAAGTCACCAACAACGAAGAGGCCGCGCGCGCTTGCGGGCTGACTGAAGACAACTGTGCCATCGCGCGAAGTCCGAACGCCGAATCCTCCGCCGATCGGGCTTGTCTGTCGCGAACGCTCCGCGAGGGCACGCAAGCGCGAGACAAGGTCGGAAGCTCGCGAAGGTCCACTCGTGGAAGAAGTGCGCGAGGAGAATTCGTCGGTGCGCATCGCGGCGATGTCTTCCGCGGAAGCTGCTCGTGCGTCTGGCAGAACAGCCCCGCGCACAGCACCGCTCGTGTTTCCGTTGGCGGACGAGAAGAACGCTCGTTCGTCAGCGGTCACTCCCGTGTTTGGTGCAGGGTTTCCGCCGATGCCTTCGCTGGGGTTTGCGCTCGGGTTTGCGCTCGGGTTCCCGCCAAACATCGAGTGTGCCGCACCGCGGAACGTCTCGACCATCGGAGGTGCGCCGACGTGATCGCGGAGCGCGGTTGATTCGGGCGCGTTCGCCTCGAGCCATGCCGCGAGCGCGAGGAAGTCCGCTTCTGCTGCAGAGCCTGGCGCGAATTCGATGATCGATTGGCCGTAACTCGCGGCGTCACGCAGTTCGTCGTGCTCGCCAATGACCACTGGCATGAGCGCGTCGGGGAAGCGCTTGCTGAGCGCAGCGACAACATCGCGTGACAGCGCACGCGACGCGTTGTACAGCGTCGGGAGCAATCGGAACGGAATGTCACGACCGAAGCGACGCACGACGGCGCCAATCGTTTCGATCTGCTTTTCCGCGCCTTTCAAGCTGAAGAAGCCCGTTTCGACAGGCACCATCACGAGGTCGGAAGCGCGCAACGCGTTGTAGGTGAGGAGACCAATCGTCGGCGGGCAATCGATGATGCACCAATCGAAGTCGTCTTGCCACGCCGCGAGCACGCGTGCGAGGCGACGATCGCGATCGAAGCGCGCGGCGAGCGGACCGGTTGGCGCTTCGAAGGCCGCGAGCGAAACACTCGACGGCACGAGCCGAAGCCCTTGCGCGACCTCCCACATGTAGTCGTCTGCGAGGAGCGGCTGCGCACCGTCGGCGAGCATCGCATCGGCGATCGTGCGCTCGAGCCCCTGCTCTGGCACGCCGAGGCCCGCCGCGCAGTGCGACTGCGGATCCATGTCGACGAGCATCACGCGTGCGCCCCCACGCGCGAGGACTGCGGCGAGGTTGACCGCGGTCGTGGTTTTGCCACAACCGCCCTTCTGATTGACGATAGAGACGACGCGCATGGGTCGCTTATCGGCTTGAGGCCCGGAAACACCCGAACTTTCGTTCTGCGGGGGCGATGGGAGGCGATGCCCGCGGCGCCACGCCCGATGCGTACTCAGAGAATCGCCCGAAGCCCCGCGTCGACCGCCGCTTCGGGCGCGTTCGCTGCGACGAAAACGTCTCCTGCGGCCCGAGGCAAGATGAGTCGAAGTCCGCCGCCTTCGTTTTTCTTGTCAAAACCCATACGGCGGCGGATCTCGAGGTGCGCGCTCGGCAAGATCGCGCCGACGCGTGTTCCTGAAAGAGACGTCGGGAGCGAGAGACGGGTCAAGAGTTTGCAGAGACGCGCCGTCATGGGCACCGAGGTGCAGCCGGGCCACGCTTCGGCTGCGGCCGACGCAGCGACCATCCCGATGGCAACCGCCTCGCCGTGGAGGAGGTCGACCTCGGGCAATGTCTCGATGGCATGACCGAACGTGTGACCGAAGTTGAGCGTCGCCCGGACGCCGCGCTCGTAGGGATCCGCAGCGACGATCCGCGCCTTGATGGCGGCGGACTCAGGAATGAGCCGCGCGAGTGCCGCACGGTCGCCGCTCGCCAGAAGTTCCGCGTCACGTTCCATCGCCGAGAGCCGCGCTTCTCCGTCGAGCACCGCGTGCTTCACACACTCCGCCAGTCCTGAACGAAGTTCGCGCGGCGAAAGCGTTGCAAGCACTTCGGGATCGGCGAACGTCGCCTTTGGTTGCCAGAACGAACCCGCGAGGTTCTTGCCGAGTCCGCCGCCAGGAAGTGCGAGATTCACCCCTGTTTTTCCGCCAATCGACGCATCGACCATCGCGAGGAGCGTCGTTGGGATCTGCACGAAGTCGATGCCGCGCATGTAGGTGGCGGCGGCGAAACCAGCGACGTCGCCCGTGAGGCCGCCGCCGACCGCCACCATGAGACCGCGCCGATCGAGCCCGTGCGCGAGCGCCGCGGACCAAATGCGTTCGATGGCAGGCATCGTCTTTTCGCTTTCGCGTGCGGCGACCGTAGCCATCGCAACATGCGCACCGCCCGCACGAATCGAATCGAACGCGTGCGCGCCATGGTTCGATGCGATCGCCTCGTCGACCACGATCAACACACGGCGATTGGAGAGTGCGATGCCTTCCCGCGCAAACGCGTCGCTCAAACGCGCGACGAGCCCCTCGCCCACCACGAGCGCGGTCGGGTGGCTGGGAATGTCAATCGGGATGCGCGTGTCGTGCATGTGGGTGTTCAGGTTGACCGACACGTTGGTCGACGTGTTGGCCGAGGCTGCGTCATTGCGACTGGTTCCGCAACCGTGCGAGTGCCTCAGCTGGGTCGTTGGGCAATGACGCCGTGCGCTGCACTATCGGCTGCGCGTCGGTCGATGTTGCAATCGATGTTTCATCTGAGGTTGCCGCGGAAGCGACGATTGCGGCGGCACGCTCCGTTCGGGCAGCATGCGTGTGTGATTTCGCGCGGTACGTTCCCTGCGCTCGGCGTGCTTGGGCGCTGCGAGCCTTCCCTTTGAGCAACATGTGCGCGATCGCAAGAACGATCACAAGCACAAGGAGCGGTCGGAGTTCGGTGGGGAAGCCAATCATTTGAACGCGTTCGGCTCGCTCTTCGTGGTGACGTCCGACCCGCCGCGATGGAACATATCACACAACAACACGCTGTCCCTCATGCTGAGAATCACGTGGTTCACTGACGCCCGCGGCGAATGCCGCGCACGTGGCCATTGCCGCGGGCAAAGCCGCGGCCTGTTGCGTTGAGTGACCCCAAACATGAGGGATTCGAAATCCTGCGGTCGGCGAGAGCCGAGCGCAGGATCCGATAGACCCTTGGGGCGTGCGTGAGGT
>JAIXVI010000150.1 GCA_027483065.1 Planctomycetaceae bacterium | reverse complement strand
GACACCCACACCACCTGCTCAGGCTTCGCTGCGCTCCGCCTTCGACGATGTCTACCAAAGCGAGCGAAAGCGAAGCGAGTCGCGAGCGCTCCGATTTGGTGCGATTCACGCCAAAGCGAGCGAAAGCGAAGCGAGTCGCGAGCGCTCAAAATCGCCTGTACGCGAGAACCGCGGCGTGCCCCGCGACCGAAAGGTCGCGCGCCACGCCGCGGTTCGAAGCGGACAGGGAGGGATTCGAACCCTCGGTACAGGGATTACCCCATACAACAGTTTAGCAAACTGTCCCCTTCGGCCTCTCGGGCACCTGTCCGTGGGGAGGCGCACTATACACACTCCGACGCGCCTGCGGCACCCCTGCCGCGGGCCTGATATTCTCTCCGCCCCCATGAAGATCCACGAGTATCAAGCCCGCCAACTGCTCGCTGAAGCGGGCGTCGCCGTCCCCGCCTTCGCCGTCGCCGACAACATCGCCACTGCCGTCGCAGAAGCGAAGAAACTCTTCGATGCCGGCATCAAGGAAATCGTCATCAAGGGCCAAGTGCACGCCGGCGGTCGCGGCAAGGCGGGCTTCGTCAAGCTCGTCACCAACATCGCTGACGCCGAAGCCGCGGCGACCTTCATGCTGACCAACAAGATGGTTTCGTATCAGACGGGTCCGGAAGGCCTCGTCGTGCGCAAGCTTCTCATCGCAGCGGCAGAGCAGATCGCGAAGGAGTACTACCTCGCGATCACCGTGGATCGCACCCGTCGAACCGCCACGCTCATCGCGAGCGCTGAAGGTGGCGTCGAGATCGAAGTCGTTGCGGAGAAGAACCCCGCAGCCATCCTCAAGGTGCCGTTGCACCCGATTCTGGGCCTGCAAGCGTTCCAAGCGCGCGAAGTCGCATTCCAACTCGGCTTCAAGGGCAAGCAAGTCGGCCAAGCGGTCGACATCATGATGAAGATCGCGAAGGTCTTCCGCGAGAAGGACGCGAGCCTCGTCGAAATCAATCCGCTCGTCGTCACGCCAGCCGACGAGAAGAACCCCGACGGTCGCGTGCTCGCGCTCGATGCGAAGTTCCAGTTCGATGACAACGCGCTCTTCCGCCAACCCGCGGTCGGGAAGTTGTTCGACCCGTACGAAGAGAATCCCGCGGAAATCCGCGCGCACGAGTTCGGTCTCTCCTACGTCGCGCTCGATGGCAACATCGGCTGCCTCGTGAACGGCGCAGGCCTCGCCATGGCGACGATGGACATCGTCAAACTCCACGGCGGCGAACCGGCGAACTTCCTCGACGTTGGCGGCAGTGCGAGCGAAGAAGCCGTCACGGAAGCGTTCCGCATCATTCTCGGCGACCCAAACGTGAAGGGCATCCTCGTCAACATCTTCGGCGGCATCATGCAGTGCGACAAGATCGCGCGCGCAATCGTGTCAAGCGCGAAGACCGTTGGCTTCAAGGTGCCGCTCGTCGTGCGCCTCGAGGGCACCAACGTCGCGGCTGCGCGACAAATCCTCGCGGATGCGGCGAAGGAGATTCCAGGCATGCAAGCAGCGACCGACCTCACCGATGCGGCGAGCAAGATCGTCGCGGCGGTTGGCGCTGTTCCGGCTGCGAAAGCCGGCTGACGCATGCCTTCGAGAAGTCTTGTTCTTTTCGATATCGACGGCACGCTGCTTCGCACGGAAGGCGTGGGGATCGCGGCGATGCTGCGCGCGTTCACGACGCTGCATGGTGACCGCGGTTTCTCGTTTGAAGGAGTCGAAATCGCGGGCGCGCTCGATGGGCTTCTCTTCCGTCGCCTCATGGAAGCGCACGGACTTCTGCCGCACGATGAAGCACACGAGAAGTTCCGCGAGACCTATCGCGCGGAACTCGATCGCACGCTGACGCCCGCCAAGATCCGACGCATGCCGGGGGCCGCCGAACTTGCGGTGGCGCTCGACACGCAAGGTGCGGCGGTTGGGCTCCTCACGGGAAACTACGAGGAAACGGCGCAGATCAAGATCCACGCGGCCGGCTACAACCACATGCTGTTCCCGTTTGGCGCGTTTGGCGCCGACGGGCCGTCGCGTCGGCACCTCACGCCCGTCGCGATGGCACGCGCCGCAGCGCACCACGGACGCGCCTTCGACCCAGCGCGTGTCACGATCATCGGCGACACGCCGCTCGATGTCGACTGCGCGAAAGCCCACGGCTGCCGCGCGATTGGTGTCGCAACTGGCCCCTACTCCTCGACGCAACTCCGCGACGCGGGCGCCGACCTCGCGGTTGAGAATCTCGCCGACACTGAAGAACTCCTTCGGTGGATTCTCGCCCTGTGACATCCCGCAGACGCCCACTCACGGCACAATGCGCGCATGTCGACGTTCTCCGCCTTCTGTAGCGACTTCTACGTCAACCAGAAGCTCGGCCTCAAACTCGATCTTCCTGAGCGACGCGAGACCGTGCTCGATCTCTTCGATCGATTGCGCCGTGCATTTCCGCGGCTGATTCACTTTCAGCGCTACGAAGGCGAAGTCGCACTCGAGAGCGAGAGCGGCGAGCGCGAGTGGCAATGGGCTGCGCTGCGTCAGACATCTATTCGCTCCGGCCACGTGAACCCCGCGACGCTCGCAGACGCCTACAACTTCCACAAGGTGCTGCTCGAAATCGCGCCCTACTTCCTCTCGATTTCGCCGCTCGATATCGACATGCTCGAGGTCGTCTTCGGCTTCGATTTCGAAACCGAGCTTGATCGCGACGCGATCGTTTTCGATGCACTCCTCGCAAACACGCCAT
Organism: Planctomycetaceae bacterium; assembly: GCA_027483065.1. GTDB lineage: Bacteria > Planctomycetota > Phycisphaerae > Phycisphaerales > SM1A02 > QWPT01. The sequence continues at coordinate 591 of JAIXVI010000150.1, read as the reverse complement.
TCGCACATTTGATCGACGCGGGATTCGAACGCGTGCTCGATGCGCAGCCCGGACTCGCCATTTCGCTCGGCGAAAAGGGCGATTTGCAGGCCGCCTTCGAAGTGCGCACGAAGCCACGTATGCCTGTCGCGGGCGAACGCGGGGGTGACCCGATCTCAGTGTTCCTCACGGTGCGAAAGTATGGTCCAGTGAGTTCGCTTGAAGACCTCAAGGCGGCGTTTGGTGCGGTGGTCGGTCATGCGGAACATCTCGCGGAAAACCGTGTGATTCCGCACCTCGTCGTTCCCATTCATGAAACGCTGCAATCGCGCGGCGTGTAGGCGCGCACGCGAGCTGAGTTCCACCATGAATATGCACACACGTCCAAGCGTCACGATCGCGCGCATCGCCCTTCTCGCCGGCGTCAGTTTGTGGCCCGCCGCGGGTTTCGCGCAAGACGCCGCGAATTCTCCGCCCGCAAAAAAAACACTCGATGCATTGCAGGCGACATCGGCGCTTGATCTTGGCTTGAAAGCAGATCTCGCGTTGCTCGCGAGGCTTGATCAGCCATTCGCCGAGCCAGTTCCATTCGACGATGCGCCCGTCGGTGAT
>JAIXVI010000288.1 GCA_027483065.1 Planctomycetaceae bacterium | reverse complement strand
GTGGGAGAGGGAAAATCGACATAGGCCCGAAGTGTAACGACGAAGCACGCAAACACCCATCTCGGCCCCCGAGGAATCACCCTGAGGAATCACCCCGAGGATTCACTCCGAGGGGCGCCGGCCAGAGCGAGCAAGTTGCGAAGCAGGTTGCGAGCGCTCAAACACGTCGCGAGCGATTAATCTCCGTCGCTCACCTCGTCGCCGCTCTCGCGGGCTGCGCGCGCGCCCTTCGAACGCGCCGCGAGTTCCGCGGGTGTCAGGCGCTTGCGCGCGCTGAAGACAAGCTTGATCGGGACTTCGGAATACGGCAATTGTTCGCGCAACTGATTCAAGAGGTAGCGCTCGTACGCGCCCTCGAAGAGTTCCGGCTTGTTCACAACCGCGGCGATCGTCGGCGGAGCCGTGGCGATCTGGCTGACGTAGAAAATCTTCGCCTTTGTGCCGAGTTTTGAACTCGGTCCGCGCTCGTTGAGAATCGCCTGCATCGCGGCGTTGATGCGCCCCGTCGTCTCGCGATGATTCGCTTGTTCGAACAGGTTGCGACACACCTTGATGAGCGACGCAACGCCTTCACCTTTCTCCGCCGACAAGAAGATCATCGGCGCAAAGTCGAGCGAGAAGAGTTCTTGCGTGATGTAGTCGATGTAATCGCTCGTCTTCAGCTTCGATTCGACGAGATCCCACTTGTTGATCGCAATCACCGTGGGCTTGTGTTGCTCCATCAACTCAAGCACGAGACGCTTCTCAACTTGCGAGACGGGCTCGCGCGCGTCGAGCAGCAAAACCGCGACATCTGCGCGGGAAATCGACTCTTTTGCGCGTTGGTGTGAGTAGTACTCGATGTCATCAACCCAACTCTTACGCTTACGAACACCAGCGGTGTCGATCGCGACAAACGTGTGGCCGTCGATGTCAAAACGCACGTCGATCGAATCGCGCGTCGTGCCTGCGATCTCACTTGCGATCACGCGCGGTTCACCCGCGAGTGCATTCACAAGCGTTGATTTCCCCGCGTTGCGGCGACCAACGATCGCGATCTTCATCTCAGGCTTCGCGACGGGCTCGGTCCACTCGGGCACGCGCTCCCAGATTTTCTCGAGAAACGCGCGCTTTCCGTACGCACTCGACGCGCTCGTCATCGTGGGTTCGCCGAAGCCGAGTCGGCACGCGTCGTGCGCGGCGCCGATCCAACTGTCGTCGTCAACTTTGTTCGCAACGAGCAGCACGCGATCTGCACGGCCCGCCTCGCGAATGAGTCGCGCGATGCGTTCATCAAGTCCGGTGACGCCCGTTTGCGCGTCGACGACGAAGAGAATGAGCGTCGCACGCTCGACGCCCGCCTTGATCTGCCGCTCGATTTCGGGCGTCAAACGCTGCAAGTCTTCGCCCGCATCGTCGAATCGCCCGCCTTCTGCGGTGTAAACGCCATAGCCGCCGGTATCGACGAGTTCCGCGAGTTTCGGCGTGCCGTCGCGGGCGCGGTCGTACGGAAGATCCGTCGGTGGAAGGAGTTCGATGAGTTGGGTGACGCGGTCCCGCGTGGTGCCGGGCGTCGGATCGACGATCGACACGCGACGTCCGACGAGCCGATTGAAAAGGCTCGACTTGCCCACATTGGGGCGTCCCACGATCGCGATCTCCGGTAAGGCCATAAGAGGCGCAGTCTACGCGAGAAGCGACTTTCCCGTCATTTCCGCGGGCTTTTCGAGGCCAATCATGTCGAGAAGCGTGGGTGCGAGGTCGCCAAGTCGCCCATCTTCGCGCAGTTTTCGGCCCTTCGCGTGCTTACCCCAAAAGCTCTCACCAACGATCGAGCACGGCACTGGGTAATTCGTGTGCGCGGTGTGTGGGCAGTTCGCGCGCGGGTCCCACATTTCTTCGGCGTTGCCGTGGTCGGCGGTGACGATCGCGCTGCCGCCGCGCGCGAGGGTCGCGTCAAGAATGGCACCAACGCACGCGTCGACGGTTTCGATCGCGCGCACAGTGGCGGCGAGACTTCCCGTGTGACCAACCATGTCGCCATTCGCGAAGTTCACGATGATGACTGGCTCACAATCGGGTGCCGCAAGACGCGCGAGCACCGCATCGCGTACGCCTGCGGCGCTCATCTCGGGCTTGAGGTCGTAGGTCGCGACGTCCTTCGGGCTCGGCACGATCACGCGCGATTCACCCTCGAACGGCTCCTCGCGGTAGTCGTTGAAGAAGAACGTGACGTGCGGGAACTTCTCGGTTTCGGCGCAGCGAAACTGCCGGACGCCGTGCGCGGCGAGCCACGCGCCGAGGATGTTCGGCATCTTCTCGGGGCGGCGGAAGACGAGTTCGACGGGGAGGCCCTTCTCGAATTCGGCGAGCGTGGCGAAGAAGAGGTCGTTGAGCCGCGTGCCGCGGTCGAAGCCGCCCTTCTCGCCCGCCTGCTCGACCTTCCGCCACGCTGCGTCGTCGAGGACGAACGCTTTCGTGAGTTCGCGCGGGCGGTCGCCGCGGAAATTGAAGAAGAGCACAGCGTCGCCGGGGGCGATGCGCGACGACGCGATCGCGGCCGCGTCGCCGATTTGAGTCGGAAGGACGAATTCATCGCTCTTCCGCGACGGATCGCTCGGAGCCGCGTGGTAGGCCTCGACCGCCGCGATTGCCGAGGTCGCACGGCGTTCCACGGGCTCGGTCAGCGCGCGATAGGCGGCTTCGACGCGCTCCCAGCGGTGGTCGCGGTCCATCGCGTAGAAGCGACCCATGACGGTCGCGACGCGGCCGATTTCGGCGGTTTTGAGGTGCGATTCGAGCGTGCGGAGGTAGCCAACCGCCGACGCCGGCGAGGTATCGCGGCCGTCGGTGATGGCGTGAATCACGAGCGCATCGCGCGCGACACCTGCTGCGCGCGCGAAATCGACCAGCGCGAGGAGATGCGCGAGGTCGCTGTGGACTTGGCCATCCGAAACGAGGCCGAGGTAATGAAGCCGCCCGCCCGTGCGCTTCACATGCGCCACCATCGCGAGCAAGGTTGGGTTCCGCGCGAGGTCGCCGCGGCGAATCGCATTCGTGATCCGCATCAACTCTTGGTCGACGATGCGGCCGGCGCCAATGTTCTGGTGTCCGACCTCGGAGTTCCCCATCACGGGGCCCTCGGGGCCGATCGGGAGGCCGACATCTTCACCCGACGTCGCGATGAGCGTGCGCGGGTAGTCGCGCGCGAGCATCGCATCGACGGGTGTCTTCGCGATGAGCACGGCGTTGGTCGCGTCGCGCTCACGATGCGGCGACTGACCCCAACCATCGCGCACGATCAGCACGCACGGTGTGTTTGTGAGTCGCGCAGTGTGCGAAGTCGACGACATCGAAGCGGGTGATCCGGTCGTGCCATGCATGTCACTCATAGATGAAAGCCTAGCGAACTTCCGCTTGTGCGCCACGCGCATGTTGGCTACGCTCCCTTCGCGCATGGCCGGGACCTCACGAGCAACGACGACGAAGGGTGCAACGAAAGCGAAAGACGCTTCGTCAGATGCGTCATCCACTGCGGTTGCCCCGATGAAAGACACCCGAACTTTGCGTGAGCGTTACGACGACGTGCGCGCGCGCGTCGCAGCTGCGGCAGAACGCAGTGGTCGCCGACCAAGCGACATCATGCTTGTGGCGGTGACGAAGTACGCGTCGATCGAAGAGATCCGCGAACTCGTTTCCTACGGGCAGATTGATCTTGGTGAGAATCGCGTGCAGCAAATGGTGCAGCGCGCAGCGATGATCGATGAATTCAACGCGCGACGCCGCGAACGCGCGTCGACGGCGGACGATGTGAAGCCCGTGCGTTGGCACATGATCGGCTCACTGCAGCGGAACAAAGTGCGCGCCGCGATCGATGTCGCGAAGTTGGTGCACTCGGTCGATTCGCTGCGTCTCGCGGAAGAATTGCAGGAGTACGCGGAAGAGAAGTCGCGTGGTCCTGGTGGCGAGCACATGCCGCCCGTTGATTGTCTTGTGGAAGTCAATGTCGCTGGTGAGCGCTCGAAGCACGGCGTTGCGCCGGCGGCAGCGCGTCACCTCGTCGACATGATCGACACGATGGTTGCGCTGCGTCCGCGCGGTTTGATGTGCATGGCGCCGAATACGGGCAGCATCGACGACGCGCGACGCGTGTTTACGCGATGTAAGGAAATCTTCGACGAAATCCGCGCGATTGGATCGGGCGGCGAGCGCTTCGACATTCTTTCGATGGGCATGAGCGGCGACTACGAAGTCGCGATTGAATGCGGCGCGAATCTCGTGCGCGTTGGTAGCGCGATTTTCGGTGAGCCGCGTGTGCAGGCGGAAACCGACGGTGATGTTTCCTCAGGAGACGGGCACGCAGGAGATGGCGACGGCGCGTGACGGAGGTTCGCGCGCGTGAGTGTGCGCGACTTGAACTGACGATCGCCCCGCTCCATCGACCTCATCTTCAGTTTCTTTCGATCTCCCTCCATTCGATCTCCCTCCTCGACTGCGCGCATCAACTCCGACGATGCGCGCGGTCTGTTTTTGAGCGCTCGCGACTGGCGGGCTGCTGAAGCTTCGCTTCAGGTGCCCGCTCTCGCTCGCTCTGGCCGGCCTCCCTCGGAGTGAATCCGAGGGGGCCGAGATAAGTCGTTCTTGAG
>JAIXVI010000223.1 GCA_027483065.1 Planctomycetaceae bacterium | reverse complement strand
GCTGTTCTGAATCGAGTGGCAGAATTTGGCGCGATTCACGCCAGAGCGAGCAAGTTGCAAAGCAAGTTGCGAGCGCTCAAACGACGCATCTCGGCCCCCGAGGATTCACTCCGAGGGGAGCCGGCCAGAGCGAGCGAGAGCGGGCACCTGAAGCAAAGCTTCAGCAGCCCGCCAGTCGCGAGCGCTCAAACAACGAATTCCACGTTTGCACACAGGGCGCCAGCGGATTGGCGCCCTGTGTGTTTTTGTGTGGACTGAAACTGGTCGCGCTCGGTCACGCAACCACGCGACGCGTCACGCAGCCTTCCGCTGCGCCTTCGTGAGCCGCTCAATCGCGTGCACGATCTGTTCCGCAACCACGCGCTGATGTGCGGGATTGAAGTCGAAATCAAACGAAACACCCGCGTAGATGCGGTGCGAGCTATCCATGTGGGTGTGCACGACGCGCGCAGCGCAACAGACTGGCACAGGCATCACGTCGCCGAGCGTAAATCGAATCCAGAACAGCCGATGTCGCGAGAGCACCGCAGCGTCGTCCGGCTCGACAAGAATGCCAAGACCGCCGCCGCCGAGATTGACGAGCGTCGCGCCAAAACCAGGCCCGACGGTCGGCAGCAAATCATCGCTTGGTGCCGTGGCCTTCTCGCCAGCAAGCGCCGCACGAAATGCAATCTCACTCGCGCGTTGCGCAGGCAGTACCGATCGCGGTTCGAGCAGCGGCCAGATCTCGACCTTTGGCAGATTGATCGACGCAACATCCACACGCGTCGCGCGGCGAAGGCAACGCTCAACATGATCAGGAAGCGCAAGTCGAACCGCACGATGTGTGCGCGGATACGGCGCCTTCGGCTGCCACGCGCCGATCACCTTCGTTCGGAACATCCATCGATTCTGCCCAATGGCGATCGCGCCAACGAGTTCGGTTCCAATAGGTAACTCGACCGCGCGTCCGAGCGCAAATGGGAGATCTACTGCCACCTCGATCTCGCTGAGATCAAGCACGCGCACGCGCCACACGAGGTCGCTCGCGCCGAGCACCGCTTCGTCGTCGGTGCCATCGCGTGCGACCGCGATCTCAATCGCGCCTTCGCGCGAACGCAGTTGCTCAAGGGAGCGCCGCCACTCAGTCGTTCGTGATCTTGAAGCTGGCATGAAAGACTCCTTGCGGATGAGCACGCGGGGCGCGCCTCAGAGCAAGGCGCGGTCAAGCCCGCGGATACGAGGAAAACAACGACCTCGCCCCCACGCTTTCAATCGGCTCGTCGAGTCGCGCGGTTTTGTCGGATCGCCGCGCGAAGTGCGAGAAGGAGCGAAAGGTGGGAATCGGCCCCCGCAGAAGCGTTGCTCGGTCCATCGCTGCCGCCGTATCGGACGCTGTAGAAGCGGTCCGTAACCTTCAAGAATGCGTCGCCGAGCATCCGATCGCGTGTCTGCAATTCCTCGGCGAAGAGACGCGGAGTCAAGTGCGCGGGCTTCATAAACCCTGCGCGCTCCAACATGTCGAGTGCCTCGACGTAGAACGCCGCATCGCGCACAAGGCGACGTTGTTCCGCACGCGTCGCACCCAAAACACCAAGGCGCGCACGCAGTCGGCGACGTCGAGTTCTCACGATGAGGACCGCAAGAAGTGTTGTGCAGACTCCAATCGCGATCGTCGCGAACCACGCGCCGCCCGCGCGACCAAGCGAGAGATCCGTCGCGATCGCGCGCATTTTCGCAAGCAACTGCGACAGTCGCTCTCCCGCAGCATCCCGCCACGAGCCTTGCACGCGATTCGCAAACGTCGATTGCACCGATGCGTCGTAGCTCACAACGCGCGAATTCCAGAAGAACTCAAGGCTTCCATAGATCCATCGGAACCGATCGACGAACGAGCGATTGCGCTCCTGCAACTCAATCAAACTCTCTTCCGGGGTCGCGTCGATCGCCATCCATGCATCCGGACCCGTTCGTACCTCAACCCATGCGTGCGCGTTCGATTCACGCACGATGTAGTGCTCACTGTTCTCGTCGTATTCGATCGCGATGAAGCCCGTCACGATGCGCGCCGGTACTCCCAGCGAGCGCAGCACCGCGCAAAGGCCACTGGCGAAATACTCGCAATGACCGCGTCGATAGCGCGTCAAGAAACTCACGATCGGATCTTCGCCCTCGACGCGCGGTAGCGTTGAGAGATCGGTCGTATACGTGAAATTTGTACGCAAGTACGCCGCAATCGCGCGTGCTGCTTCTCGACCCCACACCGCGCGTTCGCTCGCTGTGGCATTTGAATCTGGTCGCGGCGGCAATCCACTGTTCGCTTGCACTTCCGCGAGCATCGATTCTGCGATTGGCTTCACTTCGTCGAGAGGAAACGAGAGATATGCACCGCGCGGTTCGGTGCCCGCGCTGAGCGCACGCAGCATCTCTGCCGACGGCTGTGGCTGCACTTGCAGTTGATAGTTCCAGTAGCGCCCCATGCGATCGGTCGAGACATCGCGCAACACGAGCGTTGCTGGATCGATGGAGACCGAACGTGGCTCGCTCGTCGCAATCGCGATTGGCGCGTAAATCGAGAAAATCACATCGGTCGCGAACGAACGCATCTCGATGTCTACGGTCGCTGCCGCGCCAGGCGGATCTGGCTCATTTCGCGCCAACCGCGCAAACGCGCCATCCTCAGGCGTTCGCAGCGTTCGAATCCCTGCTTCTGCGCGCAGTGGCACCCAACGCTCACCAGCTGCGTCGTACCAACCAAGCACTGCACCGCGCAGAAGCAAAGGCCGCAGCATGCGTCGCGCAGAACCGTCTGGATCGATCCAACGGACCGTGAAGAGTTCGCGGCGACTTTCCGTGATGCGATCGCCTCGACGCAACCGAATCTCGTCCGTGAATCCGCTCACACTTCGCCCGGCTGCACTCGCGCTCCCGATCTCAGCGAATCGAGGGAAGAGAATGAAGACGCCAACTCCGCCCGCGAGCACCACAAGAATCGATGCGATCACAAGCCCGCGAAACTGCGGCGATGAACGTCGTCCGATCGCGATCTCAAGTGGAGGCGCAAATCCTTGACTCAGCTCGCGCGAATGCCGCGCTTCTTCGGCACTCCGCGCAAGTCGCCAAAGCATCGTGGTCCAAATCGCCACACACACGTAGACGATGACGAGAAGACCAAATGCGAACTGCACGCTCTCGAGGCAACCTGCGATCACGAGCATTGTTGAGAGCGCGAACCGCTGGCGTTCCTCGGTTGGCGTTCGTCGCGCGAAGAGTTTCGCGATGAGAATCCAGACCATCGCGCGACCGAGCGCACCCATCGCATCGGCAATCTCGCCCGTCGAAAGGAAACGAAACGCTTCCCACCCGATGGCGCAAACAACGACCGTGTTTGCAGCCCAGTCCGGCAATGTTCGACCGCGTGGACCCTCCGTCACATACCAACTCAGCACCGCAAGCACCACGCCGAGGAAGAGCATGGTGAAGTCGAGTTCCGCTATGGAAAATGCAACGATCGCGACGATCGCCAACAAGAAACTCGCGATGCGATGTCGACGGAGAAGCGTCATGCACGCACCTCGCGCCGTTGCGAAGCGGTGGGCGCGCGCTCATCCGCCGCGATCTTTGTTGGATCTCGCGCAATGAGCGACTCGAGCTGCCGCGCCGTGAAATGCCATGCTTCTGACGGCGCCACCGACGTGTCTGTGCGATCCGCATGCACCACAATGGTGGTCGCGCGTTCTTCGCTCGCAGAGAGTCCGTTGCCGGCTGCACGCGGCAATTCAAGATCAAGCGCCGCAAGCAGCGACATGATTTTCTCACGATGGAAATGCCCGCGACGCAGTGCGACCGGCGGAATCGGAAGTCCCGCGACCGACAGCGCATACTCGTAACCGAGTTGATCGCAGTACGCGATGAAACTCGCCGCAAGCACAATCGCGCGCTCTTCGAGTTCGCGCGCATCCTCGCCCTCGGTGACTCGGAGCGCACTCGTTGGTCGCGAGAGATCGAGCAAAATGCGCACGCGGGGCGGCACGCTTCGACTCCGCTCGATCGACGCAAGCTTGCCCGTTCCGGCAAGACGTTTCCACGCGATCTGCCGCACGCTATCGCCAGGGCGATACTCGCGCACACCGAAGAAATCGTCGGTTCCGCCGCCTTCACTCGACATCCGCTGCCCACCGGCGCCGCCCGCAGTCACGCGCTCAAGGACACCCTCTCGCAGCGGATGCACTTCGGGATGAATCAGAACTTCTGCGGGCTGCGTGTAGATGAGCACTTTGCGCAAGAGATCGAAAGGAAACGTGGACGTGACCTCAAAGCGCGCGAGTCGGAGCGTGCCTCGCCGCATCGGTCGAAACACCGCCTCTGCATGCACGCGATCGCCAGGCCCAACGTGCAAGACCCAAGCTTCACCAGCAGGCTCAAGGCCGCTCGCCTTCGTTGCATCAACTTCCGCAACGTGCAGGTCGTAGGCCGGGATCACGCGCGAGGAATTCTGAATCTCGTAGCGCACGAGAAGTGGCTCGCCAACGCGACCGCGCCGCGGCTCGATACGCACGGCGCGCAGCGGCATCATCATGAAGCCGCTCACAATGCCAGAAGCAACAAGCGCCGCAAGCAAACAGGCGAACACCCAGACAAGCAAGTTGTTCGGGCGAGAGCCAGCCGCGATACCAATCGCAAGAACCACGCCGGCATACACCACACCCGCGCGAATGACGCGAGTTCGGCGCTTCGGAATGTCGTTCGCGAGAGGCATGCTCGCATTGTGGCGCGAGCGGAGACGAAAGGCGAGCCCGCGTCTCACATTGCCGCCACATTCTGCGTGACGACAACCCACGCTTCAATGCGGCGCGAAAATCATCGCTTCACGCGTGCGTGCACGCTGTCAAAAGCGACGCAGTTTGCGGCCCGACTTCGATCGGCGACGCGGCCTTCGGCGTGATCACTCCCGTGACAACCCAGTCGCTGAGGCGCGCGATCGGCGCGGTCACCAAGGAGTTTGCTGCTGAATCCGTCGAAGCATCCGCCGCGCCCGCACGAAGTCCGTCCGCACCGAGCTTTCGGCCACGCAAGCTGTCTCGGTTCGCTTCGACGACTTCCAACCACACATGCTCGACGACCTTGTCGACAATCTCGTCCGCATGAGTCTCCGCATGAGTCTCCGCACGAGTCTCCGCAACCTTCGCGTAGAACTGCCGCGCGGGATGCTGCGCTCGCGTCGAAAGCGCATCGAGAAACGCTGGCCACTCCAATCGCGCGAGTCGTTCCTGCACTTCTGTCTCACGCTCAGAGCGCAACAAACCGCTTTCACCGCGCGTAAGTTTCTGGAGCACTTCATGCGGTGGCACCCAGACAGGCCGAAATGCGCCGCGCTTTCCTGCCGCACAAATCGCTGCTCGCGGCGCACGTGGCAGCCTTGCTCGATCTGACGGGCCACCCGGCATCTCGGGCGAAATCGTCTCGATCACTTCATCGACTGGCACGAGCGCAACCGACAGTCCCGCCCCCGCTTCAAACGGAACACCCGCTGCAGGAAGCGGCGTCGAAACAAACCGCGCGGCAATCGCATCCACCATCGCGAGCGCTGCGTGCAACTCGTCCGCCGGAATCTCCAACATCTCTAGCTCAGGCCGTGCAACGCGATGAAGCCCGACGGTTGTCAGCCAGAATGGACCATTCGCGCGATCACGCGCGCCGATCTCCACGCGGAAGAGATGTCGTTCGTCGAGAAACTCCCCCGCGCGCTTCGCGAGGAAGAGCCGTTTCATCTCGTCAATGCGATACACGACCCCAAGATCAGGGTTCAGCATCAATCGCGTCCGCGTGCCACCAGCGCGCGCGACAATTGCTCCCAGTCGCGCGGAATCGAGCAACGGATCGGTCAATGCAAGCAGCGCTTCGACGAGAATCGACCAACGCGCGTCCGCGATTTCGCCATCCGGAATGTCCGCTGCTCCGACGCGCTCACACCAGACGAGAATGGGCGACGTGCGACTTGGAATGCGGCATCGAAAGGCCCATTGCACTTCGTCCGCTTCGGTTGGAAGCGGTGCGATGTCTTGCGGTGCGACACCGAAACTCTCACCGAGCGCATCGAACGCATCGGCAGGATCGGGCAACGCATCGCCACAGACAAACGCGACATACCGCGACGATGGATACTCCTCCATCTCCCATGCGCTCTCGCGTGGCAAACCAATTTGAATGGGCAGATGTTCACGGGCCATGGCGGCGAGTCTACGCGAAGGACGCAGCGATCACCGCGCGTTGTACCCAGGAATGTATGGCGCGAGTCGCGTAGGAAGTTGTATCGGTGGAATCTCAAGTTCGCGCAGCAACTCTGCCGCAGCAGGGTGATGCGCAAGCAGTTGCTCACATCGGGAAAGCGCGCGCGCATCTGCATCCGCGACGCGAGAACGTAACCACGCCACCTCGGCACTTCGAAGAGCGACCGCTTTCCAGTCATCCTCTGAACGTACGCTCGCACCAATCATCCACGTCGAGACAAATGAATGAAGCGCGCGAAGTGCAGCTTCGCGCTCAGCGGCCGCGCGTTCAAGTACTTGCGAAGTTTCGCGCCTGAGATCGGCGGTCTCTTGGCGTGCCTTTTCTGTAAGCCGTACTCCCGAAACAAACAACTCAACCAACTGTAACTCACGTGCTCGTGGCGGCGTCATCGCTGGCCGTGCCAGAGCACGCCATTGTTCAAAAAACGCGCGCTCGGCTGCGGTCCCAAGCACGCGCCCGATCTCACTCCCAACTTCGTTGCGTACAGCGATCGCGCGCGAACCACTCAACGTCGGATACCACGGATCACTCGGCAACTGACCTTCCGGCGGTCGATCCATGATTCGAACGAGAAACGACTCGAAATTGCGCAACTGCTGTCTTGCCGCGTCTTGATGACCAGCGCGAAGCTCATCCGCGTGCGCGAACAGAAGTGCTTCTGCAGCCTCGCGCGTGGTGTCATCTGCCTGCATCGTGCGCACGACTTCGAACGGGCTCACAAGAACTTCGGGAGGAACGCCGCCAATCCCGTACGACTCCTGCGAGTCCGCGCTCGCGCCAAGAAGAGAGAGAAGTTCCAGTTCAAGCCGAGCGGTGAGGATGCGGGGATCGTCGAACGAAACTTCCGCCAAACGCGCCGCCTCGGCAAGCAATCGCTCGTTCGCAGCTCGATCGATCGCGCGGACTTTTACTGCAATCATCGCGATCTCACGCATCAAGTCGCCCACGCGCGCCTCTGTAGAAGCAGCATCCACACTGTTCGATCCACCCCGTTCCAATCGGCGACCAGCATCACGAAATCGCTCGAGCAACATGGCCGCGGATTCGGCAACGCGCGTCGCCTCGTTCACACGAAACTGATCGAACTGCTCCGTACGTTTGACATCGAATCGGAATCGCGTCGCGAGAGTGCGCGCAACCTGAGGCGAAAGCGCGGAACCAACGACGGCGCGCACTTCGGCACTGCGAGATTGAGCGATCGTCGCATCAACCAAACCAAACTCGGCTTCGAGAGGTTGATTCTGAGCCTCGGCATACGCGATCGCTTTCTTCGCGCTTTCACTCACGTTGCTTCGTCCTGCCGAGACCTCTATCGCGACAGCTTCCATCGGCTCGGCCAAGAAATCCGTTGCCGCCGATATCTCGCCGTAGAGAGGAACAATGAGTTGGACCAGTGACTCGTAGGCAGATGCGCGGCTTACCGCAGATCCAGAATGAAGCTGCCAGCGCAAGTCCTTCTCTGCCTCAAAGTAACTCTCAAATGCGCGCTCAAGACGCTCTCGCCGCGCTTCATCGCCGGGATACCGCCGATCAAGCACGAACACCGCGACAGATCGAAGCGCCTGAAGTGATTGGTGACTACGAACACCGATGTATAGAAACGCGACCAATCGATCGAGGTAGTCAATGCTGCGTTCTCCCTCCGCGATCGCATCTGCAAAGACGCGGCCTTCACGCAAGAGTGCAAGCCGAAACTCTTCATCAACCTCGCGCCGCATCACCGTGTTGAGCCGTTCGCTCGCCGCATCGATGGAAGCGCTCGCCGCACTGATTCGCGCGTCTGCGCTTTTGAACTCTTCCTCTGTTGCACCAGCTGGCAGCGACTCACGGGCAAACTGCGCAGCGGCAACTTCATTCTGCGCGTCAGAAATGTCATCGCAGAAATCGAGATACAACTCGAACCGTCTTTGCGCCAATTGACGCGCGATTTGCGTGAGTCTTGCATACCCATCGATTGCCGCCTGAGCCGTCTGTGCGTCAGACAGTGGCGGACCAGCCATCGCAAGCACTTCGAGCGGCCCAGGTGCTCGTTGACCATGTGGAACCCACACGGCGCTTTCGCGCCAGAACGCACCGCGCGCGCGCAGCAACTCGATGAAGGGGTTCGCTCGATCAGGAAGTGCGGCGTCGAGCGCAGCGCAGAATTGGTTCTCCGCGTCTCCGAGTGCGCGACGCACACGGAGATGCGACTCCCACATCGCACGTGCAGCGCGTCGCTCTTTCGGAAATCCCGTCTGTTCACTCGCGACAAGCGCGCGCACGAACGGATCCCACGATGCGCGCACAATGCGACCGACTTCTTCGTCGTACTCGACATAGGCGCGATCGATATCGTTCCACCACGCACGATCGAAGTCGGGTGTCCATGCGGCCGTTTCGCGCAGATCTGCAATTCGAAGCGGTGTTCCCACACGATCGAGATCGCACTTGTCTGTCCCGCACGCTGCAAGCAGCAGAGTCACACACGCACACCTGAGGAGCGCAAGCAGACGACACGCCGTCGACGAGCAATTGTGAAACATCGCTGAATCAGCGTACCGAATTGGCGGCGGGAAAGAAACGGTCAAGCCACACGGAAAGGCGCGCGCCACTCGGAATTCCGCCGGGGGAACAATCCTCGCGATACGCAACGATTCCATCAGGCCGAATCAGCGAAAGCGTCGGCCGCGGCGCGTTCCATGCGAAGGCGTCTCCAGCCGCGACAACAGTTCGAACGCGCCCTTTCAAACGCGGAAGAACGATGGTCTCAAGGTCCTCGACATGCTTGGCGCGAACGCTGTCACGGGAAGGGATCGCGAGGACCAGTGTCCAATGGAAACCATCGAAGAGCGCGCACCACGGACGCGGCGCACCAAAACCGATCGAGAAGTCCGCAAGCGTTGGAACGCGCATGCCCGCGCGGATCGCATCGCTCGCAGAATTCACCACATGATCGACAAACGCTGGATCGCGTGTCAAGGCGAGAGACGTCTCGCCAAGTTCACGATCAACGAGCGCGGGCCCAGAAGACGCGTGCGAAAAAACGCGCGTAAGCGCCGCGCGGATGCCACGCGGTGCATTCACCTTGAAGCACGTCGGGTCGTGCGCAGCGAGCAAGCGATGAGCGGCATCGCTTGATGCATTCACGTGTTCAAAATGCTCATGACGGTCGAGTGAATAGCCATCGAGTATGGCGGCACTTGCACCTAAACGCAGGTGCGCCGCGAGCCGCCACGCAAGATTGATCCCGTCGCCGATTCCCGCATTCATGCCGTTTCCGCCCGCTGCAGAAGAGAGATGCGCAGCATCACCTGCAAGGAATATGCGTCCATGGCGATAGTCGGGAATCGTGCATTGATGCATCACAAAGAGCGACGACCACGGAATCGCGCGAACATCGGCACCAAGATGTGCATGACGACCGAAGCCAGAGTGATAGATGCGCGCCACTTCTTCCGGAGCAGCATGCCCTCGCGATTGCCCAGGAAGTTCATCCTCTTTCAAGGTGGCGAAAAACAGCCGTCCATGATCAAGTGGAAACTGCAGACTCACGCGATCGGGCTCGAAGAGAATCTGCGACTCGGTGGCTGTCGTCCCCTCCGAAACGTTGAGTTCTCCTGCAATCCAGCGCTCGGGGTAATCACTTCCCTCCATGGAGAGCCCGAGTGCACGGCGCACGCCACTGTGCGCGCCATCGGCAGCGACGACGAAGGCACTCCGCACACGCCGCTTGCCACGAGCGTCGGCGAGGACGACCTCAACGCCAGTCGCGTCTTGCGTCAGCGACTCAAAGCGCGTCCCACGCTCCACGACAACTCCGCGCATCAACAATTGATCGTCCAACAATGCTTCGGTGCGCCATTGCTGCACGTTCTGAAGTGGCGGATATGGCGAATCGATCGCGTGAAACTCTCGACGCATGACTTCGCGACCGTCGCTCGCAAAGAATCGAACCAGATGAATCTGAGTTGCATACGCGGCGATGCGATCCGCAACGCCGAACGGCGCGAGTAACTCCAGCGTGCGCGCATGCAATGCACTCGCGCGCGCTTCGCGATGCCGCTCAGGCGCCTCATCGACAATCGCAACACGAACGCCCTGCGCAGTCAGCGCGAGTGCGGCAGCGAGGCCCGTCGGGCCGGCACCAACCACAAGTACTTCGCAATCCAATCGCTGCATGTTGCTTGAGTCGTTCATGCCGCGTATCGCTGCTGAGTTCCCATGGTGGCGCGTTCAATCTCACGGCATCAATCTCACGCCGCACATCTCAGAGCGCACATTTCAAATCACGATGTTCACCATGCGTCCCGGGACGACAACAACCTTCTTCACAGCGCGACCCGCGATCGCCGCGATCACATCAGCGTGTGTAAGAGCGAGTGCCTCAATCGCGGACGCGTCGGCTTTCGCAGGAACCATCAGCCGCGCTTTGATTTTCCCTTGAATCTGCACCGGCATTTCGATTTCGTCATCGACAAGCATTGCAGAGTCGTACGCCGGCCACGTGCTTCCGAAGAAACCCGCGCCACCCGCAGGGTGCAGCCCAAGTCGCGCACCAAGTTCATCCGCAAAGTGCGGTGCAAATGGCCACAACATCCGCGCGAAACGCGCGAGTTGATCGCGGGTCATGCCGCCTTGCGTTGGATCGGTGAGCCCCGTCGGACGCGTCGCCGCGTTCACGAGTTCGATCATGGCAGCGATCGCAGTGTTGAACGAGAGTTTTTCGATGTCGTCGCCAACCTTGTGAATCGTGCGATGAAGAAGCCGCTCGATCTTTGCGTCAGGCTGCGTAGCCGCGAGGACTTCACCCGACTTCTCATCAATCGCCAATCGCCACGCGCGCTGCAAGAAGCGGAAAACACCGACGATGTCGCGCGTATTCCACGGCTTCGATGCTTCGAGTGGTCCCATGTACATCTCGTAGAGACGGAACGTATCGGCTCCGTACTCCACAATGACATCATCTGGATTCACCACGTTTTTCAGCGACTTCGACATCTTGGCGACGATCTGCGTCACTTTTTGACCCGTCGCTGTTTCAACAAACTCGCCCTCTTTGACTTCGCTCACTTGATCCGTCGGCACGAGTGATTTGTCGGCGCGTTGGAACGCGTAGCTCGTGATGAGCCCTTGGTGGAAGAGTTTCCCGAAGGGCTCAGGCGTCGACACGTGCCCAAGATCAAAGAGCATCTTGTGCCAGAATCGCGCATAGAGACAGTGAAGCACTGCGTGCTCACTACCGCCGACGTAGAGATCCACGCCGCCCGCATGGCACGTCGCGGCGTCATACGCCGTCGGTGCAGGCATCGTTGCCGCAAACTTCTTCCGCGACAACATCCAGTAGCGCTCGGCTTCGGGCGACACGAAATTGGAGGCATCCTTAGACGAGCAATAGCGAAGGTAGTACCAACAACTGCCCGCCCAACCAGGCATCGTGTTCGTTTCGCGGATGACGGCGGTGTCTGGCGAGAGATCTGCTGCATCAACACCAGCAGCACCTGCGGTTGTGTGCGTCCAATCGCGCGCCTTCGCAAGCGGTGGCTGCGGCGTATCACTCTCAATCGGCGAGTAATCAGCGAGTGGCGGCAACACCAGCGGAAGATGGGAAGCAGCAATCGGATAGTGATTGCCTTCGGCGTCGTAGACGATCGGGAACGGCTCGCCCCAATATCGCTGCCGTGAAAAGAGCCAGTCGCGCAAGCGATAGTTGATGCGCAATGCGCCGATGCCCTGTTTCTCAAGCCACGCAATCACGGCCTTCTTCGCATCCGCAGTTGTCATGCCATCGAGCGCGAGTTGCGCACTCGTGCTGTTGACCGCGCGACCTTCGCCAGATGTTGCAGACTCACCCGTGAACGCCACGCCATCCATCTCGACGACTTGCACGATCGCGAGTTGAAACGCCTTCGCAAACTCGAAGTCGCGCTCGTCGTGTGCGGGCACCGCCATGATCGCACCCGTGCCGTAACCCATGAGTACGTAGTCGGCAGTCCACACGGGAATGCGCGCGCCCGTCGCTGGATTGATCGCAAAGAGGCCCGTTGCGCAGCCTGTTTTCTCTTTCGACGCCTGACGATCGATATCGCTGCGATTCTTCGCCCAATCTACGTACTTCGCGAGTTCCGCGTTCCCGCGCGCGATCGCCTTCGCGACGATTTGATGCTCCGGTGCGACGACCATGTAGGTTGCGCCAAAGAGCGTGTCCGGTCGCGTCGTGAAGACCGTCAGCGCATCGCGCCCGCCTTCAATCGCGAAGTGAATCTCGGCCCCTTCGCTGCGTCCGATCCACTCGGTTTGCAGCGTGCGCGTCATGTCCGGCCAATCGACGAGCGCGAGATCTTCGAGCAAGCGATCGGCATACGACGTGATACGGAACATCCACTGCTTGAGCGGCATGCGAAGCACGGGGAAGCCGCCGCGCTCACTGCGTCCGTCGATGATCTCTTCGTTCGCAAGCACGGTGCCGAGTTTCGGACACCAATTCACCGTCTGCGTGCCGAGATACGCGAGGCGGAACGTATCGAGATATGCTTGTTTTTCCCGCTTCGAGCACGCAGACCACTTCTTCGATGCTGCGTTCTCGACGGTGATCGTGGCGTCTTCGCGCGTGAGTCGCGCTTCGAGTTCTGCGATCGGTCGCGCCTTCTTGACCGTTGGATCAAACCACGATGCATACGCCTGCAGCCAGATCCACTGCGTCCACTTGTAGTAATCAGGATCGATCGTCGCGAATTCACGCGACCAGTCGTACATGAATCCGAATCGTCGGAGTTGGCGACGGAAGTTGTCGATCGCCTTCTTGGTCGTGACCTCTGGGTGGACGCCGGTTTGAATCGCGTACTGCTCTGCTGGAAGGCCGAACGCGTCCCACCCCATCGGATGCAAAACGTTGAAGCCCTTCAACTTCTTGTAGCGACAGATGATGTCGGTCGCGGTGTAGCCCTCAGGGTGGCCGACATGCAGGCCCGCACCGGATGGGTACGGGAACATGTCGAGGCAATAGAACTTCGGCTTTGAGGCGTCGAAGCCAGGCTCGCCCGGATTCGCCTGACGGTGGCCGTAGGAACCATCGGTGTTTGCCAGCGACGCCTGCCAACGCTC
>JAIXVI010000229.1 GCA_027483065.1 Planctomycetaceae bacterium | reverse complement strand
TTGATTCTGTTCCTCGCAGCGGCTCGTAGTGCTGACGCGCAGATCTACCCACCCTACTACGACCGAGAGTCGTGGATGGCGGCGCAAGGTGAGGCGACTTTCAGTTCCTTCGAGACTTCCGACGCCCCGCTCGGCTACTTTACATATCCGAGTTATGACTACTGGGAAGATCAAGGGGTACGGTTCACACAGATGTGGGGCGGAATTGGCGTCGTCACAGGCGCTGAGAGCAACTATGGCTACAACCTCGCAGAATCCTGGGGCGTGGATCCTTCGACCCGCGCGTTACGAACAGGGAGCGATTACATCGCATTCGATGTGACGGTGCCGGCAACATCCTTTGCGATCGAGTGTGCGGTGCTAAACGCGGTCGGAATCCGCACCCACTATGCTGACGGAACTGGCAGCTTCTTGATCGGCGGCCAAGGAAAGTTTCCCGACTATCGGCCCTCATTCTACGGGGTGGTCGGAACAGCACAGATCGTCCGTGTGGAATTGATTTACGGCGCTTGGAATCCAGGCGACAACATCAGGGGGTATCTCAAGAGTTTTTCCTTCGGCAATCCAGTGAGAACACCGCCCGCAGCGATTCTGCTTCTTGGAGGCTTGCTTCGGACTCCGCGTCGTAGGGCCTAGCAGATTGAGGAGCGAGGCCGCGGGGAATTCCTTCTCACTCTGGCGTGGGTGGCGTGGTGTCCGCCTGCCACCGGCGCGGCTTCGCCGCGCCGTTCCGTGACGCTCCTGGTGCCGGTTGACCACGACCTTTGACTCACGTCGTTCGTTCAAGGCACCTGGCACCCGGTCGACTTCGTCAACCGGACCGGGGTGGGCGTCGGCGTCACCCTTCCGAAACTCCGATTTCGTCGACTGGATTGGGGTGGGCGTTGGCTTCGCCCTTCCGGCGATCCGATGGAGCGGCGGGTGCCACGACCCTGAAGACACGAACCTGAAGACACGACCCTGAAGCCGCGAGCCTGAAGCCGCTAGCCTCAAGACGCAACCCGGCGCGGAAGTCGTGGTGCATCCGTGTCCGAGTTCCACGCGAGACGCCGAGCGAGGCGAGGCGGTTCTCGTCGAAAGTTCGCCCGAAACACCACCGGCGCGGCGCACCGATGACGGTCAGGTGGAGCTCGCGGCGAGGAACGCGTCCACGTTCTCCTGCGTGACGAGGTCGATGCCGGTGTCGACGGACTGCGGCGTGCGGAGGCCGACCGACGCCTGCCACAGCATCAGGATCGACATCGAGCCCTGCAGCCTAGGGATGGTGGCCGACGACGAGTCGATGACGCCTTCCTTCACGGCCTCGAGGATCGGCCTGATG
This sequence comes from Planctomycetaceae bacterium, assembly GCA_027483065.1. GTDB lineage: Bacteria > Planctomycetota > Phycisphaerae > Phycisphaerales > SM1A02 > QWPT01. The sequence continues at coordinate 25,556 of JAIXVI010000229.1, read as the reverse complement.
CTGTCGATGCCCACGACTTTGACCTTCCCGGCCTTGCCGGCTTCCCTGATCGCGGCGGCGATTCCGATCGGACCGGACGCGTCGCAGCAGAGGTAGCCGCGGAGATCTTGATGCGACGCGAGCACCGCCGCGGCCTGCCGTCGCGCGGTCTCGATGTCGTCGTTGTCGATGCCGCCGTCCACCACGCGGATACCCGGATGCATCTTCAGCACCGCCAACTGGGCGTCATACCGCGCCTTGTGATTCGGCGCCGAGGGAAATCCCTGCATCACGGCCACCTTGCCACTGGCGCCGATCAGCCGCACCAGCCGCTCGGCCGCGATCGTTCCCTGCTGGGCGAAATCGTTGCCGACGCTGGTGATGCTCGGATCGGGCGATGGCGAGTCGAAGAGGACCACCGGAATGCCCTGGCTTCTCAGCCGGTGGATCGCGGCCATATGGCCCACCGTGTCGACGGGATCGACCGCCACGCCGGTCGGTCGGCTTGCGGCGAGCCGGTCGAGGATCGCATTCTGCTCGGCGGCGTCGCAGACCGATGGCGGCGCGTAGTCGACCGCGACCTCGACGCCGAGTTCGCGGGCGAGCGTCGCGGCTTGCGCGCGCGCGCCGGCGTTGACCTCGTCGTACCAGGGATGCGCGACCTTCGGAACGATGATGAAGCGGAGCGTCTTTGCCATGTTTAGTCGACTCTCATGCGCGTGATGGGGCCGTCGCGCGAGTGCTCCGGCCCGGTTGGTCAAGAAGGGGAACTGGATCTCGATCGGGATCGCTCATCGTGGAGCACGCCTTCGTCGGCCCTGAGTGCCGCCGCGATCGCATGTCTTCGTTCGCGGCCACGCATGATGGAGCGGAGTTCCTTCATGCGGGGCTCGGTTGCCGTCACTGATTGAGTTTCTTCGCGACGTGCTCGACGACGGCGCAGTGCTCGACCTGCGGGCTGAACAGGATGATCTCGGCATCGACGCTCACGCGCACCGTATGGCCCGGAGGCCAATAGAAGAGATCGCCGCCCGAGACGACTTCTTCCTTCCCATCGCGGTACGTGACGGTGACCTGCCCCTCGATCATGTATCCCCAATGCGGGGACTGGCACAGATCGGATTCCAATCCCTTGAGGAGCGGCCCGAGGTCGGTGCCCTGCTTGAGCGAGAAGTATTCGCCCGCGATCGTGCCGTAACCGCTGGCATCGCCAAAGTTCAGTTCCTGTCGGGCGATGGCGCCGGGCACGTTCAATCGGGCCTTGATGTCGTTCTTTGCGATGCGCACGTCGGTTCTCTTTGTGTTGGGGGATGTATCACGAACGAGTGATCACGCGGCCCGAGCACTCGAACCGATGGTCGGAGTGTACGGCCACTCCGCATGCATCGATTCGAGTTTCGCGTGCGGCTCGTCGTGCCTGCCGCCCTCGGCATCGAGACACGTGATTTTCCGGAGGAATGTGTCGACTTCCTAGGGATTCCCGAGTCGATCAAAGTTGACGTTCGCGATGTGGATCCCCGTACTTCCGAGGCGCCCGCCATCTCTGGCCGCCGATGGGCGGTGCACGCATCTTCCGGAGGCGAACTCGGCTCATTCGTTCAGTCGGCGAGGTGATCGAACCCTCCGCGAGCATCGCGGCGGGACGATGCTCTGCCCGGCGGCCAGGCCTCGGATTCAGCAGGCCGCCAACGGAAACGGCCACGTGCGGTCGATCGCGAGTTCGTGCTGACGAAGCGCGTCACGGTTCGCATCGATACGAGCGCGAAGGAGTCGCAAACTCGCAGCGTGCTCAGTGCGCGCGTCCATAATGGCACGGCGCATCGCAACATAGGCCGCGCGTCGCTCGCTCTTTGAGCCAACGATGCGCGCGCGCAAAGCGTTCTTCGTTGCGCAGAAATCGCCAAACGGGTCCTGCTCGAGCGCGCGCAGTGCAGCGGGAGTGGCGTCGGCATCAAACGGAGGCACAAACTCCGCAATCGGCGCAAACTTCGTCGCAGTTGCGACGGACATCGGCGCAAGTGCTTCGCGCACCTTGTCGCCACACGCCGCGCCGATCCATCGCTCCATTGCGAGGTCGTAGTGGCCTCCGCCAGTACCGTGAATAAAGAGATCGCACAAAACGAGTCGCGCAATCGCGGTCAGTGTCAGTGCACGCGGAGCCAACTGCCCGGAGGGCGAGTATTCCGAAAGAGGAATACGCGTTCCGCTTGCAGGATCAAGTTTCCAAAAGGGGAGTTCATGCGTCGCGAGCGGGGCGATGCGCTCACTCGCGACCGACACGTTGTACGTATCGCGCATCGACGCAAAGTTGGCACGCATGCACTCTGCAATCGGAAGCGACGCGAGCGTGCTCGCAGCAATCGTGTGCTCGACGCGAGCGCGCGGCGCGAGCAAACGATTCGCCGCATGGGCCATCTGCATCGCGAGATTCTCGCGGCGATACTCGTTCGCAATCGCTGATTCGATCGCAGCAAGCGCAGGCTCAATCGCGGGTGGAACTTCGCAATGCCGCTCTGGTCGCATTGTTCGAACAGGCTTGCGCAGTGCATTGATGGATGTCGATCGTGGTGAACGCTCGAGAAACAGTCGCTCGAGTCGTCGCACGCCATGCGCGTCTTCAACCAATGCAGGAAACGCGATGAGCGATGCATCGTTTGCATCATGATCGACGACGACATGCACAAGAACGCCGTCGATCGCGCGTGCGACCGCTTCGCCGAGCAGGAATTTCTCCGCGATGCCTGCATGCCAAATGCCTGCTTGGTGACCCGTCATGACGACAGGTTTGGTCGTCGGAAGCCCGAGTGCGGCACGCATCTCTTCACGCCACACGTGCAACGCGCGACCCCACAATTCGGTCCCGTCGCGGCACTCAAAGTGCGTGCGTGCCAAGGCCGCACTCTCATCGGCATCGGGCTTTCGCAGGACACTTTCGACGACGCTCGTCACGCGATCCCCTCAGCCGCGCGCACTGGAAGCCTCCGTGCGCAGCGGCGAATCTCGCGATAGAGCGTTTCGCGATACACCGCGAGCCGACGATCAGGAACATCAAGCCCGCTGCCAAACGTTCGCGTCATGTCGACATAGATGCGGCGAACCGCGAGTTCCTCGATGCGCAGGCCAGCCGCGCACGCCTGCACCCAGAATTGCATCGGGAAGTCATAGCCGCAGACGTCGAGTGCGAGGTTCGCACACACGCTCGCGCGATACGCCTTGTAGCCGCAGAACGCGTCGCTGATTCCAAGCGAAAGTCGGTCGTTCAATTCGTGGGTGAGAAGCGCGTTGATGCGACGACGATCTTCGGGCGCCGGATCACCCGGCAGCGACTCGTCCATGTATCGCGATCCCGACACGATGTCTGCGTTGCCGCGTCGAATCGCGGCGACAAAATTGGGCAAACTTGCGGGTTCGTGCTGCTCATCGCAATCCATCGAGATGACCCAGTCATACCCGCGGAAATCAGCCCATTCGAGCATGTCCTGCATCGCGCGACCGTAGCCGCGATTTTTGCCGTGGCGGATGACTTCGACCGGATGACGCGCGATCAGCGACGGCGTTGCATCGGTGGAACCATCATCGATGACGAGGATTTCGCCACCAAACGACGCAGCGTGCCGCGCGACTTCTCCAAGCACGCGATCAACCGATCGCTCTTCATTGAAGACGGGAATCGCGATCAGAATGCGCGGCGCGGAATGGATGGAATCGTGTGTCACGGTCGGAGAGTCTCGGATGCGCGCGATCCGGATGGAGAGGCGGAGCGCTCGACGCGGACGACGGTTTCGTCGCTTCTTCGTGGCAGGATTCCGAGAATGAGCACATCTTCGTGTCGAACTTCGGCGACCACGCCTTCGTTTGGGACAACGTAGAGTTGAGCGCGAAACTTAGCGTCGGCGACATCGAGATCTGCGTCGAACGCGAGTTCAACAACGACGGCGCGCATTTTTCGGCCGGAAACATCGACATCACACTCGCCAACAATTCTGAGCGATCGAGTTGCAGAGCCTTCGCCGCGCGATCGTCCGCGCGAAATCGTCACCACCTCCATGGGTGACGCGCCCTCCAGCGAATTCGTCGGGGTCAGCGTTCCTGCGAAAGGAAGTGGTTTTGAGAAGCGGCTGATCGAGTCTTCGCCATGCGTCACAACTTCGACGAGCGTCGTGTTGTCTTCTGCGAGCGAAAGCAGCAATTCGTCGGAGACGCGCCAATCACCAGGCTTGCGCTCGACACGTTCGACGACTCGCACACGCGACTCTGAAGCAGTCGATGGCGGTGGGGCGGAGTTCGGCGCGCTAGGTGTGGTCGCGCGTTCGACCGACACTTCGATCGTCTTTCCCTTTCGTGATCCCGAAAGAACTGCGAACAGCGTACGCGAACCGACTGGTCGCACGAGATCCTCCGCACGGAGCGAGCGATCGGTGGGCATCACTGGACCCGCGGAAAAACTTGGTGACGCGATCACATCGTGCGTGCCGTTGATGACCGTTGATTGTGTGCAGCCACTGAGTGCAAACGCCACGGCGAGCGCGCCCACGCTAGTGCCCGCTGATGTCACGCGAAGGAATCGATCGATCGAATTCATCGAACTGGCAGACCTTTCTCGTTCCAAAGGCGACGAAGGTCCTCAAGCTCGATGCGTTCGGTCACGGTCCCATCGAGATCGGTTCGTCGAACGCGCACGCCTTTCGCATCAAACTCCTGCACGAGTTTCGCTGGCGCGCCGCCGAAGCGGGTTTCCAGGCGAAATCCGTTGGGTGTGCGCGTCCAAGTCTCGCGCCGTTGGGGCAGTTTCTCGTCGCGCTGATCGAACGCGTAATCGAGGAATTCAATCGTGTCGGAGCCGAGCTCGGCGGCGTTGTTCTCAACAGACTTTGCCGAGAAATCAGGAAGTAACTGACCGAGTACAACCAGTTCCGCTTGCGAGATGTACGCGGGCGGAACGGGCCACGATTGCGGCTCGCGCGTGCGTGATTCGCGACCGGAAGAGATCACTTCGATGCGAGGTCGCGGCGAGCCTGCGCTCGGTGCGAGGCGCACGCCTGTTTGTGCGGACGATCGGCTTGCACGGCGATGTCGCTCGGTCGTTCGCACGCTCCACGATTCGCTCGTGCGATCCCACGTGACGAAGTACCGACTCTGCGCGTCCATGGTGTGGGTTGGATCGTCGTTCACGATCACGCGCGCGTCGAGCGTGACGAACAGACCCAAAGTCGCGTCATCGCCCTTCAATTCCGCGGCGTCACGTGAAGCATCAACTTCGCCGCGCTTTCCTTCACGCACGCGAACCAGCGCGTAACCAAAGTCCTTCTGCGTGCCATTCACATCAGGGCGCCACATGCGATAGCACACCGGATCGGGCGCGATCGTCGCGCGCAGTTTCGCTTCGGTGAAGCCTGCGACGATTTCAGCACCGAGGCCAAGCAGCGCGGAGCGCTCCACCGACTCGGCGAAGACGTCCTTCACGTCGATCGTTGCGAACGCGCGATCGAGCAGCGGTCGAACGCGCGCGAACTCACTCTCGACAACGATGGTCGCAAAGACGAGGTATGCGTCCGGTCCGTTTGAGATGACCAAATTGCCCGTAATGCCGCGACCACCGCCGTCGAGTGGAACGGCGACGTAGATCAGATGCGCGTCGCGTCCGCCAATCTTGCGCGGCTCATCAGCGAGCACCTCAACGGTGCCGCCCTTGGCGCGAATCGCCTCGATGTATTCCTTGCACTGGCTTGCCGCGGTGGTTTCGGCCTTCGACGCCGTGAGGCCGGCAATGCGCATGCGCCAACCCGGGGTATCGCCATCTTCAGAGAGGAGGTAGCTGGTCGGGTTCTTCTCAACGCGCACGGTGGTACCGACCGGGACGCGCATCTGGAGCCCAAGGCCCTCTGCTTCAAGTGGTGCCTCCGCGAGACCATCGCCAACAGGCGGCTTCGAGGAGGGTGGAACCGCGGGAGTAGCGCTTTGGTCCGAGAATGTCAGCCCTGAAGAGGACGCGAGTGCGATCTGCGCTGCAGTGGCCATGCCGAATGGAGACGAGGGCAGCGTGCTCTCCGCGAGCGCGGTTGGCGCGATGGTGGTGAGCGTTGCGAGTGCGGCTCGCACAATGGCGGTCGCATGAACGTTCGAACGCCGGGCGAGAGTCATCGGTGCCCATCGAGCGATGCTGGGTACAAACTCATTTCCCAAAACACGCGCTCGGCAACGCGCCAACGCGCTCCGAGTGCCGCTCTCGTGGACGACCGGTTCGACGCGCGCGTCTCGGATGGAAGCGAGCTGGTAGCGCTGATCGCGCGGAAACGTTGCGGCGGAATGTGGGTTCGGCACGGGCGCGCATGGTAGGGACGCGGGAGAAGCATCGCATCGCACGGTGACCGCGTGCGGGAGAGTGTGGTTCCCTCATTGGTTCGTGTTCGACGAGTCGACGATGTGCGCGTTGCTCGGTGCCCGCCGATAACGCGACTTCGGGATTCCACTCAAGTCCCAACACGCGCGACGATTGACAGCAACCGCGGAATTGGTATCTTTGGCGATTCGCACCTGTGCGCCCACGTTGTTTCGTGGTCGTGCAGGTTCATCTTTCGCAAGTCACACGTCGCGCGTGAGTTCTGCGTGACGAAACAGTTCTCAGTGTGCATGCGCGTGTTCGGAGTCGCTCGCAAAGCAATCTCCAAACACCCCGCAACGCACGCAGCAAGTTCCGAATCACTGCAGTTCACCACTGCAAACACCAGTCGAAATCGCACTGTCAATCGAACGAGCCCTACGGAGTACAGCAATGAACGGCGGCAAATTCAGGATTCGTATGGAAGCCTACGACCATCAAGCTCTCGACGCCTCGGCGCGCGAGATCGTTGATCAAGCGAAGCGCACTGGTGCGCGCGTTGCAGGTCCGATTCCTCTGCCAACCCGCCGCGAAATCTACACCGTCAACCGTTCGCCCTTCATCGATAAGAAGTCGCGCGAGCAGTTTGAAATTCGCACGCACAAGCGTGTCATTGACATCACGGAATGGAATCACCGCACGACCGACGCGCTTCAGCGCCTCGTGGTCCCCGCGGGCGTGTTCCTCCGCATCAAGGCCTAAATTTTGACGGGCAAGCACTGCCCGACAAAATGGGTCAAGACAACGAGCGGGCAATCGCCCGCAACTCCGTGCGGATGGTCTGCACGGCAGAAGTGAAGAGCGTCAAGTGCGACCGGCCAGTCGAAAGCCGAGTCGAACCTCTGACGGAAACCCAAAACTGAGCGCGGTTCTGACCAACCGCGATCACCTCAGACGAAGCGAGTCAAACTCATGAGCAACAAGCCCTGCCAAGTCGCCATCCTCGGTCGCAAGATCGGTATGACCCGTTACTTCCTCGAAGACGGCAAGAACATTCCCGTCACCGTGATCGAAGCTGGTCCTTGCGTCGTGACGCAAGTCAAGACCGCTGATCGTCACGGTTACTCGGCTGTGCAGATCGCCTTCGACGACATGAAGGCCCGCAACTCGTCGATCCCGATGATTGGTCACGACGCGAAGGCCGGCTCTGCTCCGAAGCGCGTCCACCGCGAAATGCGCGTCAACGACGACGCTGCCGCGAATGCCTTCCAGCTCGGTCAGACCATCGATGTTTCGTGCCTCGAAGGCGTCGCGTACGTCGACGTCGTCGGTACGAGCAAGGGTAAGGGTTTCGCTGGCGTTATGAAGCGCCACAACTTCAAGGGTATGTCCGCGACGCACGGTACCGAGCGTAAGCACCGCACCCCGGGCTCGATCGGTTCGCACGGCACTGACCGTGGTCACGGCGCGAAGATCAAGAAGGGCAAGCGCATGGCTGGTCAGCTCGGTGACGAACGCGTCACAGTGCGCAGCCTCGATGTTGTCAAGATTGATGCTGAGAAGGGGCTCCTCCTTGTGAAGGGGCCTGTTCCAGGCGCGAATGATGGTTATCTGTTCATTCGTCAGGCCACGCGCCTCTTCAAGCGCAAGGCGAAGAAGCTCCCCAAGAAGTAAGAGTGAAGAAGTGAGAGTGAAGTGATTTTGAAATTGATGGTCTGAAGATGCAAAACCGAGCAATGTTTCGGTTACAGTCTTCGACCCGACTCAGATTCACCTGAATCGTGTCACCAAGCGGCAACTCCATGAAGGTCATGGGTGCGCAAGCGAGTGACGAAAAAGTTTGTAGGTACACAGCCATGTTCGAGGCACGCAGTGCTCTCGAACGCCGGAAAGGCCCGTGAGGGAACCAGCCGGCAGCAACAAAGAATTCTTTGTAGTTCACCAAGTCGATTCCTACTCCGTGCCACCAATCAACAGGCACGCAGAGGATGAGGCGAAGAGTGCGGACAACGTCCGCAAGAGGCGAAGCATGATCGAACTCCCGATCTACGATTCCAATGGCAAGAAGGTCGACACTGTCAAGGTCGACCCAGAGACGCTCGGCGGCCAAGTCCGTTACGCGCTTCTCAAGCAAGCCTACGTCATCACGCACGGCAATCAGCGTCAGGGCTCAGCCCGTACGAAGAGCCGCGGTGACGTTGAAGGCTCCACCCGCAAGCTGTACAAGCAAAAGGGCACCGGTAACGCACGCGCCGGTGCTGCGCGTACGCCGATCCGCAAGGGCGGCGGTGTGACGTTTAAGAAGACCCGCGAACGCGAGGACTTCCGCACAGCGCTTCCAAAGAAGATGCGTCGTCTTGCAAACCGCAATGCGCTTCTCGCGAAGCTCATCGACAACGAAGTGAAGTGCTTCGCTGCGCTCGATTTCAAAGCGCCGAAGACCGCTGAGTTTGCAAAGATGATGGCTTCGGTCGGCATCGACCGTACGTGCCTCGTCGCAACCGATAAGGCCAATCGCAATGCGATCCTCTCGGCGCGCAACGTCGCTGGCGTCAACGTCTGCCGCATCGACCAACTCAACGCGTTTGAACTTCTGAATCACCGCTACCTCGTCGTGGACAAGGCGGCGTTGATGTCGTTCCTCGACGGCAGCTGCTTCGAAGCAAATGACGAGGGTGCCGACTCGGCTCCAGCCGCGGCTGCTGCTCCTGCGAAGACTGCAAAGAAGGCCCCGGCCAAGAAGACCGCTGCCAAGAAGGAGGTCGCGTAAATGGACCCCATCCACGTCATTGTTCGTCCAATCGTCACCGAGAAGGCGACCTGGGGCTCCGGCCACCAGAATCGTTTCGCGTTCGAAGTTTCGAAGCTCGCGACGAAGACCGACATCAAGCAGGCTGTTGAAAGCCTCTACAAGGTTCGCGTACTCGGCGTCGCGACTCAAACGCGTCGCCTCCGCAATCGCGCGTATGCGTACGGCTTTGTTCCAGGGAAGACTTGGAAGCGCGCCGTCGTGAAGATCCACCCGGAAGACAAGATCGAGCTCTTCTGAGCCGTACTCCTTCGCTTCGGCAAGAGGAAACACTGTCATGGCTATTCGTGTCTACAAGAGGGTCACCAACGGACGCCGCAACGCGTCGGTGAACCTGCACTCGGAAGTGACGAAGAAGTCCCCCGAGAAAAGCCTCCTCGCTCCGCTCGTTCGTGGCTCCGGTCGCAACGTGCAAGGCAAGATCACCATCCTCGGTCGCGGCGGCGGTCACAAGCGCCGCTACCGCAAGATCGATTTCCGTCGCAACAAGGACGGCGTCGCTGCGACTGTTGTCGGGATCGAGTACGACCCCAACCGTTCGTCGCACATCGCTCTCCTCAAGTACACCGACGGCGAGTTGCGCTACATCATTTCGCCGAAGGGCCTCCGCGCTGGCGACGAAATCATGAGCTCGGTCGACGCGATCGACCCGAAGGTCGGCAATTCGATGCCGATCAAGCACATCCCAACCGGTCTCGCGCTCCACAACATCGAGATCGAGCCAGGTGCTGGCGGCCGCATGTGCCGCGGCGCGGGCATGTATGCGCGTCTCACCAACAAGGAAGGTCGCTGGGCGACTGTCGTGCTCCCGTCGGGCGAAATTCGACAGGTCTCGATGGACTGCCGCGCAACCGTCGGCGAAGTCGGCAACGCTGATCACGCGAACGTCGTGCTCGGTAAGGCCGGTCGTAACCGCTGGAAGGGCCGTCGTCCGACGACCCGTGGTATCGCGATGTCCCACCACACCCACCCGCACGGCGGTGGTTCGGTGTCGAAGGGTGGTCGCGAGCCAGTGAACCACTCTGGTACGCAAGCGAAGGGTGGTCGCACGCGCCGTTACGGCAAGGCCAGCGATGCGCGCATCATCCGTCGTCGTAAGAGCAAGCGTTACGGTCAATTGAAGCTCTGACGTGTCGGACGGCTTCGCGCGCTCGGTCTGCGATGACCAGAGATGACCAGACGCGTGCGAGGCTGTGAAGACAGCAGGTCAGAAGAGTGAGTCAGTCAAGATCACCGCGCCTTTGGCGCGGTCTAGACAGAGAAACGCGCCCTAGGCGCAAGAGAAGCGAGTTACCTCAATGTCACGATCGCTTAAGAAGGGTCCACACGTCGTCGAGAGCGTGTACCGCAAGGTGCAAAAGCTCGAGGCAAGCAACAAGCGCGTTCCCATCAAGACATGGGCCCGCTCGTGCACGATTGTCCCCGAATTCATCGGCCACACCTTCCAGGTGCACAACGGCCGTCAGTTCGTCGACGTGTATTGCACGGAAGACATGGTCGGGCACAAGCTCGGCGAGTTCTCCCACACCTGCACCTTCCGCGGTCACACCAACAAGAAGGAGGATCTCAAGGTCTGATCGCGGTGCGTTTGATCGCACTGCGGAAGTCTTGAGTTACAGCCATGGCTAAGCAAACGGCTACCAATTCCTACCGGGCATGCCACCGTTTCGCCCGCATCGCTCCTCGCAAGGCGCGTCTCGTTGCGGACATGATCCGCGGCAAGAGCGTTGACGAGGCGCTCACCGCGCTCGACTTCTCGAAGAAGCGCGGCTCTGCGTACATCTCGGTCGTGCTCAAGAGCGCGATCGCGAACGCGGAAGAGAAGAACGCGGATCCCACCAAGCTCATCGTGAGCGAGTCGCGCGTCGACGAGGGTCCGACCCTCGACCGTTTCCAACCAAAGGACCGCGGTCGCGCTCACCCGATCTTGAAGCGAACCAGCCACATCCACATTGCAGTTGAGGAGCGCGGGGCCTAAGCCTCGGAGATTCACTATGGGACAGAAGGTCCATCCATTCGGTTTCCGCGTCGGTATCACCGAAGCTCACCGCTCGCGCTGGTTCGCACCAAAGGCGCTCTTCGGATCTCTCCTCGTTGAGGACTACAAGATCCGTAAGTACGTCGACAAGCGCCTCAATCGCACGCCGCCGTTCGCGGCCGTGAGCGACATCCTCATCGAACGTACGCGCGATGAGCTCACCGTCATCCTCAAGAGCGCGCGCCCCGGCATGGTTGTCGGTCCGCGTGGCTCGGGTATCGAAACCCTGACGAAGGACCTGCAAGCCCTCACGGGCCGCAAGGTCGTCATCAAGGTCGTCGAAATCAAGAACGCTGACCTCGACGCGAAGTTGATCGCTGAGAGCATCGCCGAGCAACTCAAGAAGCGCGCGAACTACCGTCGCGTGCTCAAGATGCGCGCGGAGAGCTCGATGCAGAACGGCGCAAAGGGTATTCGCATCCTCCTCGCTGGTCGTCTCGGTGGCGCGGAAATGAGCCGCACGCTTGATACGCGCGAAGGCTCGATTCCGCTCTCGACGCTTCAAGCGAACGTCGACTACGCGGTCGCTGAGGCGTACACGACGACGGGTTCGATCGGCGTGAAGGTGTGGGTCTTCAAGGGCCTTTACACCGAGCAAGACGAAGATCAAACCGCATCGAGCGCTGCCGGTGGCCGCGCCCGCGCCCGCGGACGTCGTTGAGCCGCATCCGGCGAAGCACTCGCCGCATGCTCGAGTGAGAGCCGCATCCGGCGAAGTACTCGCCAAATGCGGCAAGCAACCAACCTGAGTTCAAGTAGATCCACGATCGTGAGAACGATCGCAACCGACAGAAGACTGAAGAGGACCCCATGTCCAACCTGATGCCAAAGCGAGTCAAGTTCCGCAAGGAGCAGCGAGGAAAGCTCAAGGGCAACGCCACGCGCGGCAATTACGTCGCGTTCGGTGATTACGGCCTGCAGACGCTTGAACCGCACTGGCTCACCGGTCGCCAAATCGAGGCTGGCCGTATCGCCGCGCAGCACTTCCTCCGTCGCCAAGGCAAGATCTTCATCCGCGTCTTCCCAGACAAGCCGATCTCGAAGAAGCCGCTCGAAACCCGAATGGGTACGGGTAAGGCCGATGTCGATTACTGGGCGGCACGCATCAAGCCAGGCACGGTGCTCTTTGAGATCGCCGGTGTTCCTGAGGATCTCGCGAAGCAAGCGCTCGCACGCATCGCCTACAAGATGCCCGTTCGCTGCCGCTTCGTCGGACGCCGTATCGCCGTCTGATAGAGACGGTGATATGACGGCTACCGAGCCTCACGAAATTAGAGCCTCTCGAGTCAAATCAAGTTCAAATTACGAGACACGCCATGAAGCCCGCTGAAGTGAAGAAGCTCTCGAACGACGACCTCAAGGGTGAGGCTACGCGCCTCCGCCGCGAGCTCTTCGACCTCCGTTGCCAGTTGACGACCGAGAAGGTCGCCGACAACTCCCGCATCGGGAAGACCCGCAAGGATCTTGCGCGCGTTCTCACCGAGCAGAACTCCCGTAAGGGTGCCAATGCCGCAGGCGGGAAGAAGTGAGCACAACCATGCCGACCAAAGCTACCTCTGCATCAACGACCGCAGCCACCACGGCAGCCACCACGGCAGCCACTTTTGGGCTCGTCATTCCTGAGACCTCGCCTCGCCGCATCGGCGTCGTTGAGAGCGACAAGCGCAACAAGACCCGCAAGGTCGTGATCGCGTACTCGGGCAAGCACCCGAAGTACGGCAAGTACATGCGTAAGCGCACCGTTCTTCAGGTGCACGACGAGGCGAATGAATCGCACCTCGGCGATCGCGTTGAGGTGGCCGAGTGCCGTCCGATTTCGAAGACGAAGTCGTGGGTGCTCGTGCGTGTGGTTGAGCGCGCGCCCGCGGGCGTCGGCGTTCAGTTGAAGGACGGCGTGTAAGCAAGTGCTCGCGTTCGCGAAACACGAACGTGAGTCACGAACAACAAGTTTCTGAAGCGTGTGCCGCGCGTTCTTGGCGGAAGCCTGAACGACGACTACCCGCAAAATGTGTGTGAAAGCTCGCTACGGCGAGCGATGGAGCCAAGCAATGATCCAAAAGGAATCACGACTCGAGGTCGCCGACAATTCCGGCGCGAAGGAAGCCATGGTGATTGGCGTCCTCGGATCCTCGACGGCCACCGGCCGCTTTACCCGCCTCACGATGGGCATCGGCGATCGCGTCGTTTGCACCGTCAAGAAGGCGCTTCCCAACGGCGACGTCAAGGCTGGTGACAAGGTCCAAGCCGTCATCGTTCGCGTCAAGTTCCCAACCCGTCGTGATGACGGTTCCTACGTGCGCTTCGACTCGAACGCGTGCGTGCTCGTCGACAAGGACGGCAACCCGAAGGGCACTCGCATCTTCGGTGCAGTCGCTCGTGAGCTCCGTGAGAAGAACTTCATGAAGATCGTGTCGCTCGCGACGGAGGTGATCTAACCATGCCACGCCACGTTCGTAAGGGTGACACTGTCATCGTGACCAAGGGCGCCTCTAAGGGCATCGTTGGTGAGATCCTCCGCGTTGTGGACGAAGGCGAGCGCGTCGTCGTCAAGGGCGCGAACATCCGTACCAAGCACTTGAAGAAGACGCAAAGCCGTCCTCAGGGCACCATCCTCAAGGAGGAAGGTCCTATCCACATCTCGAACGTCAGCCCGGTCGTCGATGGCAAGCCGTCGCGCGTCCGCTTCGTCTCGAAGCCTGACGGTTCGAAGTCGCGCGTCGCTGCTCGCGGCGGTAAGGAGCTCCACAAGCTCCGCGGCTCGAAGTGAACGTCAGAGTGAAATGAAAGAGCGAATTGAAAGAGCAACCTGAAAGAGCAACCTGAAAGATTGAGTAGGTGGGTCATACCGCCTGCGCTTGCGAGGAGCACTCGCCAATCTTCCGCCAGTCTTCCGCCAAGGTCGCCCCCGCGACACAGCAAGAGTCGAAGGACAGTTCTATGGCACACGTCAAGCGACAATACCCCCGTCTCCAGCAGGCCTTCATCGACGCAGTCGGTCCGAAGGCGCTCGCGGAGTTCGGTCTCGACAACCCGCACCAACTTCCGAAGTTGACGAAGATCGTCGTCAACGCGGGCGTGGGTAAGTACCTCGACAATCAGAAGCTCAAGCCTGAGGTCCGCGACCAGTTCATTTCGAACTTCAGCGTGATCACCGGCCAGAAGCCCATCATGCTGAAGGCCAAGAAGGCCGTCGCGCAGTTCCGTGTGCGTGAGGGCATGCCCTCCGCGTTCATGGTGACGCTCCGCCGCGATCGCATGTGGCACTTCATGGATCGTCTGATCAACCTCGCGATTCCTCGTATCAAGGACTTCCGCGGCGTGAAGGACAAGTCGTTTGACAAGGGCGGCTCGTACTCGTTCGGTCTGACCGAACAAGCCGTGTGGCCCGAAATCAACATGGCAAACGCCACGATCACCCACGGTATGCACATCACCTTCGTGTTCGAGAATTCGAACCCGAAGATGAGCCGCTACATCCTCGCCGAGCTCGGCATGCCCTTCGTCAAGCCCGAAGAGCGCAAGCAGAAGAAGGCGTGAGACCAGTAGTCGGTACGCCGCGCGAGTTCGAAAGAGTTCGCGCGGAAGCCTGAAACAGATTTCCTTCCGAACACACGACCGCGCCGGAACCGAACCCCGGAAACAACAATGGCCAGCAAGCGAACCTTCAACAAGATGCAGCGCAAGCCGAAGTTCAGCACCCGTTCCGAGGTGCGCTGCGAGATCACGGGCCGCAAGCGCGGCGTTTACCGCAAGTTCCGCATTTGCCGTCACCAACTCCGTGAGTTGGCGCTCAAGGGAATGATCCCTGGCATGCGCAAGGCAAGCTGGTAAGCGACCAGAAGCCGATTCAGTTGCGCACGCGCGGGTTCCCGCTCGAGCGCAGCATACGAAAGAACGACCGAGACCTTCACAGGATCAACCGCGATCCCCACAGGATCGAACTTCCCGCCCCGCGAGGGGACAGGAGCCTCAGAGATGGCAGTTCAAGACCTCACCGCCGACATGCTCACCCGCATCCGCAACGCCGTGCGGAACCGCGAGAAGTCCGTCGTCGTGATCAGCAACAAGCTCAACCGCGGCGTCGCCACCGTTCTCAAGGACGAGGGCTACATCTCGGATTACGAAAACGTCGCCGATGGCCGTCAGGGCATCATTCGCATCGCCCTGAAGTACGGCGCGCGTGGCGAGAACATCATCAACGAGATCCGTCGCGTGTCGAAGACGGGTTGCCGTACCTACTCGGCGATGTCGGATCTTCCGCGCCCGATGCAGGGCCTCGGCATCTCGATCGTCTCGACGAGCCGTGGAATCATGTCCGACCGCAAGGCGCGCGAAATGCGCGTCGGTGGTGAAGTGGTGGCGACCGTCTGCTGATCCGCGCTTCGGCGTGTGCCACGATCGTGGCCAGCCGGAATCGCGAAACGCAACGTCGCATTGCTTAGGCGGAGTCAGTCAGAGTGTTTAGATCGACAGGAGTCAACCATGTCGCGCATCGGTAAGAAGCCCATCATCGTCCCTGGCAACTGCAAGGTCGCCGTGAATTCCGCGACCCGCGAGGTCGCGATCACGGGTCCCAAGGGAGACACCCTCAAGGTCGTGTATCGCCCCGAAGTTTCGGTGGCGTGGAACGAGAAGGATCGCCAGATTGTCTGCACCACAGACATGGCGAAGATCGACGAAGGCAATCGTCGCGCCTTCTGGGGAACGACTCGAGCCAACATCAACAATTGCATCAAGGGCGTCACCGAGGGTTACTCGGAGAAGCTCGAAGTGGTCGGCGTCGGCTACAGCGTGAAGGTCGCGGGTAAGAACGTTGACCTCAAGCTCGGCTACGCAAACGTGATCACGCTCGCGATTCCCGCGGGCGTCAAGGTCGACGTCTCGACCGAAGGTGGCATCTTCGTGACGATCAGCGGTGCTGATCGCCAGCGCGTCGGTGAGTTCGCTGCGGCGATTCGCTCGAAGCGCAAGCCAGAGCCGTACAACGGCAAGGGCATCAAGTACGCGGGCGAGAACATCATCCGCAAGCAAGGCAAGGCAACGGGCGGCTAATGCCGCGCATGGTTTGCGATCCTGAGGCAACGCCGAAGGAATGCGAACTTGAAGGATCGAAAGAGAAGCAACGCGAGAAGCGAAGTCAGTGGCAGGTCGCGGCGTGACCGCGCGCAATCGAGAGCGACCGAAAGGTCAGCGACCTGAAACCTGACTCGAAAGGCAGACACTATGAACCGCACGACCAAAAAGAACATTCGCCGAGCCCGTCGTAAGCAGGGCATCCGCAAGGAAGTCTTCGGCATGCCGGATCGGCCGCGCCTTTCCGTCTTCCGTTCGCTCAACCACGTCTACGCGCAAGTGATCGACGATTTGACCGGCAAGACCGTCGCCTCGGCGTCGACCCGCGACAAGTCCTTCGCCGACAAGGGCGCGAAGATGTCCGAAGCGACCGCTGTGGGCAAGCTCGTTGCTCAGCGCGCGAAAGAGAAGGGCGTCCAGAAGGTCGTCTTCGATCGCAACGGATACCTCTATCACGGTCGCATCAAGGCGCTCGCCGATGGCGCGCGTGAAGGCGGCCTGCAGTTCTGAATCGAGTCTGATTCGCGCGGAACCCCGCCGAGTCTGACAGTCACCGAGAGTCACCGAGACTGGTACCCACCATGGCAGAATTCATCAGCAAGGATTCCTCTTCCGAGTCGACGACCGTCGGCGTCTACCGCACCTCGTCGACCGTCGCAGGCGGACGTCGTTTCTCGTTCTCGGCGATGGTTGTCGTCGGTGATCGCAACGGTCGCGCCGGCGTTGGTTACGCGAAGTCGAACCAAGTGCCCCAGAGCATCGAGAAGGCGCAGAAGGAAGCGTCGCGCAAGATGAACGCGTTCCAGCTGCAGGGGAAGACAATTCCTCACATGGTCATCGGCCGCTTCGGCGCCACGACCGTGAAGCTGATGCCTGCTGCTCCTGGTACCGGCGTTATCGCAGGTGCTGCAGTTCGCTCGGTGCTCGACATGATCGGCGTGCAGGACTGCCTCACGAAGGTCTACGGTTCGAGCAACCCGAAGAACGTCGTGAAGGCCACGATGGACGCGCTTTCGACGCTCCGCACGCGCGAGCAGGTTGAATCGCTCCGTGGCGTTTCGATCCCAGCAACTTCGGTTGAAGAAGCGATCAAGCGTGGTGCAGCGTTCATGCCGTCCGCGAAGTCGGGCGAGAAGATGGCTGCTCCGAAGAACACCGTTGGTGAGGGTGAGCGTCGCGGCGGTCGTGGTGGCCGTGGCGGACCGCGTGGCCCGCGCCGTGATAGCGGTGCGACCGATGCTGGCGCTGCTCCTGCGGCACCGGCGCCGGCGCCGGCACCGGCACCTGAAGCGGGCGCGTGAGCGAGGTTGAACGCACCCGGATGATCCCGTCGATGGAAGTCGATTGAGTCGGTCCCGGTGCAAATTCAGGTGCGCCAAGCGCGCCTGAAGTGAGCCTGTAGTGATTTTGAGTGTGAGTCAAGCGTAGATTCCGGTGGCATCGCCACCGTTTGGAGAGTTCGAGCCATGATGATCCATGACATCACCGCCAAGGTCGGCCCGCACAAGAAGCGCAAGCGCGTCGGTCGCGGCGAAGGTAGCGGCCACGGCGGCACCTCGACCCGTGGTCACAAGGGTGCGAAGAGCCGCGCCGGTTGGAATAGCCGTCCGTCGTACGCGGGTGGCGCCACTCCGTTCGCGCGTCGCTTCCCCAAGCGCGGCTTCTCGAACGCTGGTTTCCGTACTGAGTACTACGTTGCGAACGTCCGCGACCTCGACAAGCACTTTGATGCTGGCGCGACGGTCGACATCGACACGCTCGTCAAGCTCGGCCTCGTGCCGAACACTAAGCTCGGCCTGAAGGTCCTCGGTGCTGGTGAGATCAAGAAGAAGCTCAACGTCGTCGCCGCTGCGTTCAGCGCAAGCGCGAAGGCGAAGATCGAAGCTGCGGGCGGTAGCTGCTCCGAAGCTCCGACTAAAGCTCAAACCAAGAAGTCCGCGAAGAGTGAGTGATGCCCGCAAAGTCTCCGTGACGGCGTGACACGGGGCCTTCGCCCGAAGGTCCACAAGTTCTTCAAGCCGGCGAGACAAGTGCGAAGCGAGTTTGGGACCGACTCGGATGCACCCCTCCGACGGGTGACTGAAGATCAGACCGATGCTGCAAGCCTTTGCCAACATCTTCAAGATTCCTGACCTTCGCCGGCGTGTGCTGTTCACGCTCGGGATGATCGCCATTTACCGCATCGGCTATCACATCCCACTCGTGGGTGTTGATCAGACGGCGCTCAAGGATCTCGCGGACAAGGCAACCGGCGATGGCTCTGATCCGTCGGGCTTTGGTCGTATCGTCGAGTACGCGTCGATCTTCTCCGGCGGTAGCCTTTCGCAGTCGACGATCTTCGGCCTCGGCATCATGCCGTACATCACGGCGTCGATCATCTTCCAGCTCCTGACGACGGTTTGGAAGCCGCTCCAAGAGCTCAAGAAGGACGGCACGTCGGGCCAGACCAAGATCAACGAGTACACGCGGTACACCACCGTCGCGCTCTGCGTTATTCAGGGCATGATGTGGCTTGGCTACATGCGAACGCAGGGTCTGGTTTCACCGGGCATCGAAAGCGCGCCGGGTGGTTTGATCGTCTTCTACGCCGCGGGTATTGCTGGCCTCACTGCAGGCAGCCTCTTCCTGATGTGGCTTGGCGAACAAATCGACAAGTACGGCATCGGTAACGGCATCTCGTTGATCTTGACCGCAGGCATCCTCTCGCGCATGCCGGCAGCTGTGCAGTGGGTCATCGATAGCTTCGGTTGGTCGATCCAAGGTGATACCGCGCTTACGCCGGTCGGCCTGCTTCTCCTGATCGCCGGATTCGTATTCGTCGTCGCAGGCGCCGTGCTCATCACCGTCGCGCAGCGCCGCATTCCGATTCAGCAAGCGAAGCACACGCGTGGCCGCAAGGTCTACGGCGGTCAGCGCCAGTACTTGCCGCTGCGTATCAACCACGCAGGCGTGATGCCGATCGTGTTTGCGAGTTCGCTCATGATCTTCCCATCGAGCGTCTTCGGATGGCTCGCCACCCGCGCCCGCGATGGCAACTGGGGTGAGACGTGGGAAACCATCACCAATTTCCTCGCCATGAACACGCAAATCGGGCAGTTCCCGTACGTGTTCATCGAGATCGCCATGATCTTCTTCTTTAGCTACTTCTGGACAACCGTCCAGTTCAGCCCTGAGGAGATGTCAAAGCAACTGAAGCAGAACGGCGCGTTTATTCCGGGCTACCGTCCGGGTCCGCGCACGGCTGAGTACCTCGAGACCGTCATGGAGCGCATCACGTACGTGGGTGCAGGCTTCCTGTCTGTGATCGCTGTGCTCCCGACCGTCATCAGCTCGAACATGGGCATCCCGCCCGATGTCTCGCAGTTCCTCGGTGGTACGGGCCTTCTCATCGTCGTGAGCGTCGGCCTCGACCTCATCCAGCGCATCGAGGCGAATCTCCTCATGCGCAACTACTCGGGCTTCCTTGCGTCCGGCGCCAACGATTCCAAGGCTCCACGCATCCGGAGCAGGCTCGGTTGACATGTCGGGCTCGCCGACCATCGCTCCGCTGCATGACTCGAGTCACCGTCCGCTTCCGAAGTCGGGAATGGTGGTTGGTGGTCATGTGGAGAGGGTCGCGACCGCAAGTTCAAACGCGTCACCGCGCATCGAACTTCGTTCCGAATCCGATGTGATGGGGATTGAACGCGCTGGTGCACTTGTGGCATCTGTGCTTGAGGTGGCGCGACACGCTTGTAAGGCGGGCATCACGACGGCGGAAATCGATCAAGCCGCGCACCGTGCGATTCTCGCGGGTGGTGGCGAGGCACTCTTCGTCGGGTACCGAGGCACTTCGGAGTCGCGTCCGGCGTTTCCGACCGCGACCTGCATCAGCGTCAATGAGGAGCTGGTGCACGGGGTTCCCGGAGCGCGCGTCGTACAGGATGGTGACCTCGTCTCCATTGACGTTGGTGTTCGCCTCGACGGTTGGTGCGCGGATAGCGCGATCACCGTTTGCGTCGGAAACGTGTCCGCGGAGTGCCGTGCGCTTGTTGAGTGTGCGGATGCGATGCTGCAGTATGCCATCGCCGCAGCCGCGCCAGGTCGACGTTGGAGCGGCATCGCGCGCGAACTCGAGGCGATCGCAGAGCAGGCGAACTTCGCCATTGCAGTTGATTTCGTCGGACATGGCATCGGTCGGAAGTTGCATGAACCACCGCAGGTTCCGTGCAGCGCCTATCGATCCTTCCGTGAGTACGGTGACTTCACCCTTCGACCGGGGATGGTGCTCGCAATCGAGCCCATGCTCGTCCTCGAAGCGCCGCAACGTATCGCGGCGGGTGAGGCTGCAGGGGATCTCTGCTCCCCGGCGTGCACGTTGGCGGCCGACGGCTGGACAGTCATTCTCAACTCGGGCCGACCGAGTTGTCATGTGGAACACACTGTGGTCATCACCCGCGACGGAGCGCGTGTACTCACGGCAAAATCGATATACACGAGCCTCGCGGACTATCGGAGAGCGGGATAGCTCCTGCGAGCCGAGCCGACTCGAGCCAGCATTACATCAACGAGCAATATGCAACGGACTGTGTTCGAGCGATCCCGCCTCGCAACAGAGATCTGAAACGGAACGAACAAATCCAAGCGAAAACGACGAGCAGAAAGTCGCCAAACAATGGCTAAGGAAGACAAGATCACCCTCGACGCTGAAGTGACTGAGGCGCTTCCAGACGCGATGTTTCGCGTTCGCCTTCAGAACGATCAGGAGATCATCGCCTACGTCAGCGGCAAGATGCGGAAGTTCTTTATCCGCATTCTTCCTGGCGACCGCGTGACCGTCGAGATGAGCCCGTACGACATGACAAAGGGTCGAATCATCTACCGATTCTGAGATTGCCCCGCGTATCGACCTCTCCATCGCGCGAGCGACTCAAGAGCCCGATATTTCGAAAGCAAGAGTCCGACCGAGAACCACCAAGAAGACGAACAGACAACACCTCTTTGAAGCTTGCTTTGTAGAGTGTCCGTTCGAAGTACAGACAGAAGGAGTCCACCATGAAGGTTCGTTCGAGCATCAAGCGCCGTACCCGTGACTGCCAAATCGTGGTCCGAAAGGGCAAGCGCCTCGTCATCAACAAGAAGAATCCGCGTCTCAAGCAACGTCAGGGCTGACTTCCGCCGGAAGTTCTGTACAATCTCCCTTCCCCCTTTGATCGCCCGCGCGATGCGCAAGTGCTTCAGAGAGGGTCGGAAGATCGCGCGGTCGTTGCACGCAAGTCGTAAGGCTTGCATGCGAAACCAAGTGAATCGTGAGAAGTACTGCCTGAACGCAGTGTGAGAGAACGCGAGAAGTTGTCAGAGAAATCGCGTCAAGAAAGTGCTGCAACGTGGGCGAGTTTGCTCGCACAGTTTGAAGCACCGTATTGAGGCACCGTCGTCATGAAAGTCCCGCGTCGTTCGAGTTCGAACGAACGCATCAAGCACATCGAACAATGGATGGGTGCATCGCCAAGTGCGATGGCCCTCGGAGCAAGACATGCCCCGTATCGCTGGTATCGACATCCCTGAGAAGAAGAAGATCGGCGTCTCGCTGCGCTACGTGTACGGCATCGGGCCGAAGGTTGCGCTCGACATCCTCCGCGAGGTCGGTATCGACGCGGAGCGCCGCACCAATGAACTCAAGGAGCAGGAGATCGCAGCGATCACCGCTGTCATCGACGCCAAGATCGTCGTTGAAGGTGCGCTTCGTCGCCAGATCCAGCAAGACATCCAGCGCTTGAAGGACATCAAGAGCTATCGCGGCGATCGTCACCGCAAGAGCTTGCCTGTCAACGGCCAGCGTACGCGTTCGAACTCGCGCACGCGCAAGGGTAAGAAGAAGACCGTCGCCGGTAAGAAGGGCGTGAAGGGTTGATGTGAGTGGTCGAACGGTGGGGGCCGCGCGAAGACGCGTTGGCCGCTACGCCGCTCGGCACTCCATCGCACCGCACGCAGCTTCGCGAACCGTTTGACATTGTTCGGCACCGTCCGAACGTGAGTGCAGTTGAAATTCACCACGCGTTTCGACGCGAGTTATTCAGAGAGCAACCATGAGCACGCCCACCACGGCAGCATCCTCTTCGAAGAAGAAGATCCGCAAGAACGTTCTTCGCGGCATCGTTCACGTCAACGCGACCTTCAACAACACGATCGTCACCATCACCGATGTGAATGGCGAAACGATCGCGTGGGACTCGGCCGGTACGGTCGGTTTCAAGGGCGCGCGCAAGTCGACTCCGTTCGCGGCGAGCCGCGCCTCGGAGAAGGCTGTTGGCAAGGCGAAGCGCGTTGGACTCAAGGAAGTCGAAGTGCGCGTGAAGGGCCCGGGACCGGGTCGTGAGAACGCGATCACCGCGCTCCAGGCGAACGGCCTCCGCGTCACGGCGATCGAAGATCACACGGCTCTGCCTTTCAATGGCTGCCGTCCGCCGAAGAAGCGCCGCGTCTGAGTTTTGCGGATGCGGAGAAGTACTCTCCGCATCGTGGTTTCACGGATTCGGAGAAGCACTCCCCGAATCCTGAGGTTGACGGATGCGACGAAGTACTCGTCGGATCCTGGTTTCACGGATTCGGAGAAGCACTCTCCGCATCCTGAACGGGCACGTCAGGCACCGGAGAAATCCGCGTCAGACCGCCCGAATTTGAGATCACTCCCGCTTGCTCTGCGAAAGTCGAGCGAGCGGATTCGAAGGCGCTCTTTCGAGAACGTCTTCAAACTGGATCCTCCCGCACAGATGGCAGCCATTCGCCGACAGGAATGGTGGTCCGAGCTGCGCGAGGTGTTGGAAGGGCGAATGCCCGAAACTGTCGGAAGCCCAGCACGGGCAAGGTTGGAATTTCTATGCATCTTCGTTGGCGTGGCCTCGATCTTCCTGCAAATGTGATCCCCGACGCGCGTAGCCGCTCGGCGACCTTTGGTCGCTTCACGGCCGAGCCGTTCGAGCCTGGTTTCGGTACGACCATCGGTAACGCGCTTCGTCGCGTCCTGCTCTCGTCGATCGAAGGCGCTGCGATCACCAAGGTGAAGATCAAAGGCGTGACGCACGAGTTCTCGACGATTCCAGGCGTTCTCCAAGACGTCGTGGACATCATCCTCAACATCAAGGGCATCGTTGTCGCAATGGACGGCGACGGCCCGAAGACGATGCGCCTCTCGGCTGAAGGCCCTGGCGACGTGACCGCGGAACTGATCGAGTGCGATGCATCGATTGCGATCATCAATCCCGACCAAGTCATCGCGACCCTCACCGACAAGATTGATTTCGACATCGAATTCACGGTCGAAAAGGGCCGTGGCTACATTCCGGCGAGCGAGCAGATCGCGAACGACAACGCGCGCGGCGCAGATCAGGTCATCGGCGAGATTCCGATCGACGCGATCTTCTCGCCCGTGCAGCGCGTCCGCTTCGCGACCGAAGACACGCGCGTCGGTCAGCAAACGAACTACCAGAAGTTGACGCTCGACCTCTGGACCAACGGCACCGTGACTCCCGAAATGGCGCTCGTTGAGGCCGCGAAGATTCTTCGCAAGCACCTCAATCCGTTCGTCCAGTTTGATGAGCTCGGCTCCAACGTGGTCTCGGACGACGTCGCCGCTGCGAACGAGCAAGATGATGAACTCATCCGCAAGCTCCGTATGCCGGTCACCGAACTCGAGCTCAGCGTTCGCGCGTCGAACTGCCTCGAGACGGCCAAGATCCGCTCGGTTGGCGAGCTCGTGCAGCGCACCGAAGATGAATTGCTCGCTGTGCGCAGCTTCGGCCGCACGTCGTTGCGCGAAGTCAAGTCTGAACTCGAGAAGATCGGTCTTCACCTCGGATTCCCAGTTCCGGACGGCGTCCTGAACGGCTGAGTGTGGGCGACCGATGTCGCGAGTCAGATGAGTGAGATGAGTGAGATGAAAGAGATGTACGTGTGAGAGTTCGCGCGAGGACGCGCGAAACTCGAAACGAAAGTAACCGCTGAAAGCGACCTTCCTGAGACGAGTCAACTGAGTCATTCAAGTGAGTCACTCAGAGGGCCGCCTCAGACAACCAGAGAAGTGATTCGGGCCGAACCAAAGGGTTCCGCCCAGATAGGAACGAGTCATGCGTCACCGTGTATTTGGCAAGCAACTGTGCGTGAAGGAAGATCACCGTCGCGCGATGCTCCGCAACCTCGCTGCTGGTCTCTTCGAGCACGGCCAGATCGAAACCACGATCCCCAAGGCGAAGGCTGTGCAGCCGTTCGTTGAGAAGTTGATCACGATGGCGAAGCAGTCGAGTCTTTCGAGCCGCCGCGCCATTGAAGCGCGGATCAACGATCGCGCTGTCTTCGCGTGGATCAAGGATCCGAACACGAAGGAAGAGAAGAAGAACCTCCACAATCTGTGGGATCTTCCAGCGGAAGACGCGATCGAGTTCAACCGCTACGGTGAACTCCGCAAGGCACCGCGCCTCGTGCAGCACCTCATGACCAAGGTTGCGCCGCTTTACGCGGATCGTCCGGGTGGATACACCCGCATCATCAAGCTCGACAAGCGTCGCGTTGGTGATCAGACCGATCTCTGCATCCTGCAACTCGTCGGCAAGGAAGAGGGCCCGCAAGTCAGCGGTCGCCGCTCGAACCGCCGCCGCGTGGCTGACAAGCGCACGGCGTACGCCGCCGAAGCGCGCAAGAAGGCTGCTGAGACCGCGAAGGCGGAGTGATTGCGACATGCGTGGCCTGCGGCGGTGAGCCGTTGCGCTTCGCAAACCGCGCTTGCTCCATCAAGCCCTTCAAGGCATGCTTGAACCTCAATCTTGAATCGCATCGCCCCGTGCACCGCGCGGGGCGATGTCTTTAGAGGCCAGACGTGCGGGCGTGGCTTACGTGAGGCGACGCCTCACAACTCACACCACGCGACAGCGCCCACCTGCGAGCGTCGAGCCCGCCAACGACTCGATGCGTTCGAAGAACGCGAGATCCGCTTCGTTCGCAGTGCAGATCGCGGCCATGGTTTCCGCGTCGAGCGGTGCGCCGCGCGTGCCGTCGGTTGCATTGAGATGGGCGATCGCGGGTTGCGTTGGGGGCGTATCCGTTGAAGGGTCGCCTGTTTCGGCGCGAAGCCATCGCATCGCGCGAGTGACGAGGCTTTCTCCGCCCGGGTGCTTCTCTTGCGTTGGCTTCTCTTGCGTTGATTTCTCTTGCGTTGATTTCTCTTGCGTTGATTTCTCTTGCGCACGATCGCCCACGAATCGCGCCGTTGCCGCGACCTCGGTCGCGAAGACGTCAAGTCGCGCGAGTGACCCAACGAGATCAAACTCGCGGGCGAGAAACGCGAGCGCGGCTTCGACGGCACC